>JAFXIL010000205.1 GCA_017563185.1 Kiritimatiellia bacterium
CGACTGGCCCTGCGGGTGCGGCTGGTGCAGCGGGCGCGGCTGGCGCAACAGGCGCTGAGGGCACGGCGGGCTGCGCAGCGCGAAGCGCGCGCACGGCGCGCATAAGCTCCTCCACGCTCGCCACGGTGGCGAGGCGCGAGGCGCGGATGAGGGTCATCTCGATGAGGGTGCGCACGCTGAGCACATGGCGGAGCTTGTCCTCCATCGCCGCCAGCTGGTCCGCCACGCGGAATATGCGCGAAGAGTCGCAGAGCTTCGCCTGCTCGGCAAGCGTCTTCACCTGCTCGGGCGTGGCCTCGAGGCCCGTTGTGGCGCCCCCGAGCGTCTGATACACGAGCAGATTGCGAAAATGCTGCATGAGTTCGCTCGCGAGACGGCGCATGTTCTTGCCTGCGGAATCGAACGCCTCCACCGCACGCAGAATCGCCGCGGCATCGCCCTTCAGCACCGCGCCGGCGAGGCCCTCTAGCGCGCTGCGCGAGACGAGGCCGAACACGCCGAGAGCGTCCTCCTCGGTGATCTTCATGCCCTTGAATGCGATTAGCTGGTCGAGCGAGCTGAGCGCGTCGCGCATGCCGCCCTCCGCGCCGCGCGCGATCGCCAAGAGGGCGTCCTCTTCCGCCTCGATGCCCTCCTTGCCGCAGATGTAGCGCAGGCGTTCGGCGATCTGATGCGTCTGGATGCGGCGCAGGTCGAAGCGCTGGCAGCGGGAGACGATGGTGTCCAGCACCTTGTCGCCTTCCGTGGTGGCGAAGACGAACCTCACGTAGGGCGGCGGCTCCTCCAGCGTCTTGAGAAGCGCGTTCCACGCGGAGACGGTGAGCATGTGGCATTCGTCGATGATGAAGATCTTGTACTTGGACGATGCCGGCTTGAACTGCACCGCCTCGATGATAGGCCGCACGTCCTCAACCTTGTTGTGGCTCGCCGCGTCGAGCTCAACAACGTCGATCGACCTTCCCGCCGCGATCTGGACGCAGTTCTCGCACTCGCCGCACGGCTCCACGCCCTTCGGGCTCATGCAGTTGAGCGCCTTCGCGAAGATGCGCGAGAGGGTTGTCTTGCCTATGCCGCGCGGACCTATGAAAAGATACGCGTTCGCCACGCGTCCCGATTCGAGCGCGTTCCTCAGCGTGCGCGTGACATGCTCCTGCCCCACGACGTCCTCGAACGTCATCGGACGATACTTAAGCGGCAACGCCACGTGCGCCGTCTGTTCATTGCCTTCCATGTGCCTAGATTATACCAAACCCCATCCGCGTAATCAAACAGAATCGTGCTTGAGGTAGGCCTGTTCCAGGGACTGGCCGGCGGCAACGGAAACCACGCCGGCCTTGCCGATCAGAACCGGCAGAAGCGCGGCGTTGACGGAGGCAATGTCAGTCTTGGCGGCAGTGAAGTCGCATACGAGCTCGGTCTCGTCCTTCCACGAGAACGCGGTTCCGGGCAGGGCAGACGACAGCGCCACCACCAACGCGGACGGATCCGCTGGAGCCGCGGCAAGTGTGTAAACGACGCGCCCTGCGGCGAAGGTGATGTCGCGCACCGTCGCCATGCGCACCACGCGGCCGTTCTCCACGAACGCAACATGCGTGCAGAGTATCTCCACATCGTTGAGGTTGTGGGACGACACGACGATCGTCTGCCGGCCGCGGCGGGCGAGGATGAAATTGCGCATGCGGCTCTGCTCGACTGGATCGAGTCCGTTAAGAGGCTCGTCGAGCAGCACCACCTTGGGCGAACCGATGAAGCACTGCGCCAGCATCACGCGCTTGCGCATGCCGTGAGAAAGAGAGCGGATGGTGCTGTCGGCGCGGTCGGCGAGGTTCATCGCCGCCAGGACCTCGGCCGTGGAGGCCCGCGAAGCCTCGGCGGAAAGGCCCTGCAGGCGTCCGTAGCGGTAGAGAAGCGCGCGCGGATTTGCCTCAAGAGGCAGGGCGGAGTCCTGCGGAAGTATCGAGAGGCGTCCAGAGTGGACGGATGCGTTGAACGGGCCTCGTCCGAGAACGTCTATCGTGCCGTCCGTGGGCCGCAGAAATCCCGCCACGCACATCATCCATGTCGTCTTGCCTGCGCCGTTCGGCCCCACAAGGCCCATAACGGCGCCCTGCGGCACCGCTAGCGTGAAGCCGTCCAGCGCCCTTCTGCGTCCGTAGCGCTTCACGAGAGCGCTTGTGGATATCGCCGAGCCGGTCATGCGTCCCTCCTGCGGAAGACCGCCACTCCAAGCGCGAAGAAGAACATGCCCAGAGCCACCAGCCTGAACGCGGCGTTCGCAAGCGGCGCGAAGCTGCGCCGCCAGAGAAGTATCTTGGCGCTAGAAGGCGTAAGGATCTCGAAGTTCTGCAGCCACGGGCAGTCGAACCACTTGGCGTTCATCCACAGAACGCCGGGCAGCGCGCACAGCGCAACCACTGCGAATATGCCAAGCGCCGTGGCCCTGCTGCCGGAACGGGTGAAATGCGAGATGCCCAGCGCAACGCCCAGCCACGAGAGGGAATAGAGCCACGCCCGCGCGCCCCAGTCGAACATCGCGGGCAGAAGCGAAGTCGCGTTCGAGAGGCGGCACACGGCCACGCACCACGCGCCGACCGCGCTTGCAGCGAGGGCGAATACGAGCATCAGCGCCAGGCCGGCGAATTTTCCGAGGGACCATTCCGCGCGCGTGCAGCGCACAATGGAATAGCGCACCGCTCCGCTCTTAAGGTCGTCCGCCACACGGTTCCCGGTGGTGAGCACCACAAGGAGAGGCGCGCAGAAGAAGACGAACCAGGCGTACACGAGCTCGACTGGATGGCGTCCCTGGATGTCGGCATAGACGAGGTCGTTGGAGACCATCGCGCGGACCATCTTCTGGAACGGCTTGGACTGCCATAGCGCGGTACTCACAACGCCCGTCTTGCCAGCGTCGGGCAGCTGCAGCAGCTGCGCGAGCTCCTGCTCCATCCTGCCGAAGATTGATATCGTTCCGTACATGCAGCACGCGGCAGCGACGATGTAGAGCAGCAAAAGCACGAGCGCGCGCCGGCTGCGCAGAGCGCCCGCGCATTCGGCGAGGGCCACCTGGAAGATTCTCGCAAGCGACCTCATCGCCCGCCCTTCTTCTCGCGCTCGCGCAGCTCCTCGCGCGGACCCCACGCGCCAACTATCAACCCCAGGACGCCCGCCACCGGCACCCATATCCAGCCATTTTTCACTAGTCCTACCCCTTCTTGGCGATCTTCTGGAGCATTGCGTTCTTGAGAATCTTGTGCAGCTTCATCGCGCCCAGCACAAGCAGCGTGACGGCGAGGCAGAACAGCGCTGCGGAGCCGATCGCCGTGACGCCGCCTGCGGCAAAGCCCTTCTTCATCCACCTGTCCAGACTCTGGAGGAACAGCTGGAACACAGCGGTGCCGCTGGTCACGATCATGAACACCATCGGAAGCAGCGCTATCCAGAAATTCAGGTGCTTCTTGAGAAGCCAGAGGGACGCCGTGAGAAGCGTGAGCGCCGCAAGCATCTGGTTGGCGCTCGCGAACATCGTCCATAGGTTGTGCGCCATCGAAGGATTGAGGACAAGCAGATACACGCCGATCGCGATCACGACGCCAGTGGCGAAATACTTGTTCTCGTTGAGGCGCACAAGGAGAGACGGCTTGGGCGCAGGTGCGTCGGGCGCCGCAAACGAGTTCGACTGTCCCGCCGATGCGGTGCTCCATATCTCCTGCCACACGAAGCGCGCAAGGCGTGTGCAGGCGTCTACGGACGTCATCAGGAACGCAGCGACGGCAAGCAGCATGAAGCTCTCGCTCGTCTTCTCGGGCAGTCCTATCTTCGCGCAGAAGCTCGCGAGCCCCTGAGCGAACATGACGACGGGCTTTCCTCCCGCAAGCCCCGCCATCAGATCCTCCTGCGAATGCCACGCCACCGCCACGAGTGCCAGAAGCGCCACCACGCCCTCGAGGAGCATGCACCCGTAGCCGACAGGACGTATGTGGCTCTCGCTGTCAAGCTGCTTCGACGTGGTTCCGCTCGCCACGAGCGCATGGAATCCCGAGCACGCGCCGCACGCCACCGTCACGAAGAGAAGCGGGAACACTCCCTGCGTAACGCCCTTCGCGTTCATGACCTTGATTCCCGAAAACGCATTGATGTTCAGGTGCGGGCACACCCAGAACACCGCCACAAGCCCCAGCGCGAGCATCGCGTAGAGGAGGTAGCTGTTGAGATAGTCGCGCGGCTGCAGAAGCAGCCACACCGGCAGAGTGGAGGCCACGAAGCAGTACACGAAAAGCACAACCACCCAGATGTTCTTGCACGCCTCCTGCGTCACGCCGAAGATCGCAGTGAGGTCGCACGGGAAAAGCACCCCCACCCATACGAGCAGAAAGAGAATCGGCACGAACACGAAGCTCGCGAAGAAGACGTTCCATTTGAACTTGTACACGCACACGCCGAAGAGCGCCGCCTCGAATATGCCGAGCAGTGACGACGTGGCAACCTCTGGGTTGGAGACGAACGCATCCGCCACCTGTCCCGTGAACACCGCCATAACAAGCACTAGCGCCGAGAAGCAGAACATGAGGAATATCATCTTCCCCGAGCGCCCCATCACGGACTCGATCACGCTTCCTATCGACTTGCCCTCGTGCCTCACAGAAAGGAAGAGCGTCACCATGTCGTGCATCGAGCCTATGAATATGCATCCCAGCACCACCCACAGCGCCACGGCCGCCCATCCGAACTGCGACGCGAGAACAGGCCCTATGATCGGCCCCGCCCCCGCGATCGCGGCGAAGTGGTGTCCGTACAGCACCATTGGATGCGCCGGCACGTAGTCCACCCCGTCGCCCATCGTGTGCGCAGGCGTGAGCCTCGACGGGTCAACGCCTATGGCCTTGGCTATGAACCGTGAATAGAGGAAATACGCGAGCGTGAAGCACGCGATTCCCGCAAGCAGCAACAATGCACCATTCATCTTATTTCGTCCTTTGCTGAAATTATATCATTTTGCGCCCCGCGTTGCAAACTGGCGATCGGGACGCGTTGCGGCAGTCCCTCCGGCAACTACGCGTCCGCGGCGGCGGCGAAAAACGCCTCCACGTTCTCCCACGGCGTGGAGGCAGGAATGTCGCAGCCGCTTGACAGCACGAAGTTCGGACATGCCCCGCAGCGCTCTACAAGCGAGGCCACCGCCGCCTTTATTCCCTGCGGGCTTCCCTGCGCCAGCACCGACACCGGATCCACGTTGCCCAGCACAAGCGTCTTTGCCGGCGCCTTTTCGAGCATGGACGCCAAGTCGATGGCATTTCCAAAGTGGCATCCCGCCGAGCCCTGCGCGAATATCGCCTCCGCGGCCTTCGTAACGTTTCCGCCGCAGTTGTGATACACGAGCGGAAATCCATCCGTCTGCAGCGCCTCCACGATTCTGCGCACGTAGGGCGCGGAGAACTCCTCAAGAGCCGCAGGGGATATCACGCCGGCAAGCGGCTCCGCCATGAAGAGCCCGTCCGCCCCGGCCGCCTTGAGCGCGGCGCCGTACGCCGAAAGGAACGCCGTCGTCTTCTCCAGAAGCGCATGCACCGTCTCCGGCTCGTCCATCAGAAGGAACATCATCTCGTTGACGTCCGAAAGACGCCCCGCAAGCGAGAACGGGCCGATCATTCCGCCGTAGATCTTCTTGCCCGCGTCCATCGCCTTCGCCTTTGCGATCGCCTCGGCCGCCATGGCACAGCGTCCGGCAGATGGCGGCGGCACGGCGAGCGCCGCAACGTCGTCCTCGTCCGCCACGAGCTGGCCCGTCACCACGGGCACCTCGTTTTCGCTGAAGCGCACCGTCGCGCCGAACGCCTCGGCCTCGATGGAAAGATCCATCGGACCAAGCACGGCGTCGACCGGCGCGTTGCGCGCGATCCAGGCCATCGTCTCTGCCTGCATATCCGCCGACTTCACGAATTCGCCCACGGAGTGGCCCAGTTTTTTGGCCACGGGGAACGACAACACAGGTATGAACTTCATTTTCTTTTCTCCTTGCATTCGCAGACTTCCCTATCGGGAGGCGTCCATGCCGTTTACGGCACGCCGCCAGCCCTCCACACCGTCAAGGCCGCAGATCGCGAGCATCCACATGCTTCCTTCCACAGGACGATACGCTTCTCCAGGGGCAAGCACGAGCTTCCGGTCCGGCGCGAACTCCGCATCCGGATGCTGGCTGCGCCCGCCATCCATGACGTGATACGAGAAAAGCGTGGAAGTTGGCGCGAACGTGATTCCGCCGAAATACGCTCCATCGCTCTGCCGGAACCACGCGTCGCATCGCGGCGCCTTCCAGAGATTCGGCACCTGCTTCACTTTCATCTTCAGCTTGTCCGCAAAATACGGCGCATATTCCCTGAAGTAGAACGTCCTCACGTCGATCGGCTTTTCCCCGACGTTCTTCGCCTCCACGAGTTCGCAGAGGAACCACGGCCTGTCGCCGTACCCTCGTATCGCGCACGTGAGCGAGAATCTGCCGCCGCTCGCGCTTGCGCCCTCCGAGGTCACGAACAGAATTCCGTTGCTCAGCCGGGCGTCGACCACGCGCGTTGCGTCGTGCCATCTGCGCCCGCCGTCCACGTTCTCGCATATCATGCCGTTGAAGCTGCCGAGCGCATGACCGTTCAGCTCCACCACATCGAACATCTGCGTGCCGCCGATTCTGCCGTGAAGGCGAAGTCCTGCCTTGTTTTCAAACGCATATTCGCCGTTGCGCAGACATTTCGCACTCGTCCTGCCGCTGCCGTCAAAAGGCGGATGGCGCATGAGCAGCTCCGCAACTGCCATGCCGCGCTCCGCAGGTGCGGCGCGCTCCTGCGGCATCTGCACGCTGCCGCGCTCTGCGACCTCTCTGTGCAGACGCTCGAACATTGAAGTGATTTCCGGGTACGCGTCGCCCTGCTCGCTGATGAGGCCGTAGTTGGAGTCCTCGGGGAACGCGTCGCTGATGCCGGCCGCAGGCTCGTCCACCCACATGAAGTAGTCGTAGCCCAGCATGAACGGCAGCGCTAGCATTGTGCGGGCGAAAAGCTCCGTGGCCTGCGTGCGCTGCGCCTGTGTGCGGAACCGCTGGCCGGCGCCGCCCGTGCAGGGAAGGCCAGAGTCGAGCGCGGGGAAGCTCCATTCGGTGATGAGCATGGGCTTCTTCACGTATCCGTACTGGCGGGCGAATACGTCCGCCGCGCGCTCGAACTTCGCCGAGCGGTCCATGAACACCGCGTTTCTGTCGAGGTCGGCCCAGGGATAGACGTTGAACGTCACGAGGTCGCAGTACTTCCCGCTCGCCTCCCACACCACCGGATGGGCGCCCCATATCCCCGCAAAGCGTGCGCCCATCACGAGGTGGTTGGGGTCGTGACGGCGTATGGCCTCGCTCGAGACGCGGAAGTAGATGTCGGCAGCGAGCTTCAGAAACGCAAGCTTGTCCTCGGCAGAGGGAGCACCGCTCACGCCGCGCTCCGCGAGGAACTTGCGCTGTGCGATCTTCGCACTGTGCGTGTCGGGGAGCTTCGCCACCGCGTCGAAGAGTCCTGTCGCGGAGGCCCCGCGGCCCCACCACGCGAGCTCGTTGTCGATGAAGTATCCGAAGAGCCACGGGTCGTCGCGGTGCGGGGCGCACGCGGTGCGCGCCTTCCAGTCGGCCCACGCCGCGAACTGCGGATGGAACACGTTGGGGAACGCCGAGCACGGACGATGCTCGTTGGGGCAGATGTAGAGGTCGGGACGCTCCGGATTCCAGCATAGCCCGTCGCCGATGGAGAGGAACACGGTATGCACGAGCCCTCTGTGCTTGAGCGCGGGATCGCAGCCCGCGCCGAGCAGGTTGAAGCCCCATTTCTTCAGGCGGGCGAGAGTGTCCTCCTCCCAGTCCGCCTTGTCCGGGAACTTCTTCTTGTTCACCTCGAGATGGATGCTGCGCCCCGTGCGCTGGCTATGGTGGCCATGGTATGTCACGTGGTCAACGCCAAGCAGCACCATGCCCCTTCCGAGCGGATCGATCACGCGCCAACGCCCGTCCTTCTCCACCACGCGGAAGAATCCAGTGGCCCTGTCCCTGACGTCCGCGAGGAAACTGTCGCTATTGTAGGGAGGGATGTCGCGTTTCGTCGCCACGGGATGTTCGCACCTGACCTTGGCGCCCGCGAACACGCCGTGGAAGAGCCCCGTCGTGTGGAACGCCGGCCTGCCTCGCGCCACGGCCCTTGGCGCTTCGCCTTCCTTTGGAACGGGCAGCGCGTACGCGCACGAGAACAGGACTTCGCCCGAGGAGTTCCTGATCTCGCCTGCGATCTCGCGCGCGGCACGGTCAAGGCGCAGCGATGCGCGGTAAGTTTCGCCGTACTTCCATTCGCCCCTGTGCGTGCGTCGTTTGCAAGCGAGGGCGTCGATGTTCTGCGAAAGCCACACGCCGCCGCGCATTTCGCAGAGCTCGAACGTGTGCCTCTCGGCGCCTTCCTCGGGCGGAGACCTGACTAGTGCGACGTGCCAGAAGTTCCGGTCGTCTTCGTGGATCGCCACGCCAAGCGTCGCCCAGCCGTTGGTGCCGGCGCCCTCGGGACGCAGTTCGGCCTCGACGAGGACGTCCTCCGCGCGCGGCGCGTCAGCCAGCGCGAACGGCGACGAGCCGTCGGTGCGCAGGGTCTGCGAAGCCCCGTCGAACGTCCACGAAACCGGATTCATCTCCCATCCCGCCGCCATTGCGGCAGCGGACGAGAGAACGGCGAAAAAACGAATGAAGTCCTTCAGGAAAGCCTTGTCCATAGCACGCTCCTTTCTGTCTATTTCGTCAGCGAGTCTTCGCCACCCCCGCCTTCGGCCGGAAGCGTGAAGTCGGCGGGACGGCCCTTGATCTGGCGAGAGAGGAAGTCTAGCCCCGCAGAGTAGTTCCCCGAGTGGCCGCCCTCGAAGAGCGTGAAGCGTACGTTCCGCGACGTGCGGCGCAGGTGGATTCTTTTGCGAGAATTGTAGAACGGATCATCAGGCCCGTTGTAGGCAAGCGCGGCTGGCACCTTCTGATTCGCTTCGATTTTAGCGATGTCATCCTCGGAAATGCGGTCCTTTTCGCTGGCCAGCATGTTGAACGCGCGGATGGCGTGTCCAACGGGCACGGACCCCTTCCAGCCGTCGTGGATTCCGGTGGCTATGTACACGGGCACGTTGGCCTTGGCGGCGCGGTCGAGCCACGTGAGCGGGGACCTGTGGCGGTACTCATCTGGCTTTTCGGCCGGAGTGCCGCCGCACGCGCCCTCCATCATCTTCGCATACCCTTTGCCCCTGCCAGGGTGTTTCAACATGGAGTCGGCGTGCCAGCGGGCAAGATCGGTGATAGGGCAGAACGCCACGCATCCGGCCCAGATCTCGGGATGGCGACCAGCCATGAGAAGCGTCATGTGCCCACCGCCCGAACCACCGATTATGTACACGCGTTTCTCGTCGATCTTGGCGTGCGCCTTTGCGTAGTTCACCGCGTCCACGATGTCCTGCACGGCCTGGTCGCCTCCGCATGCGGGCGGCGTCTTGTTGGGGCCCCTGAAGTTCGGCCCCACCATCGCCCAGCCGTTCTTCCGCGCATACTCGAACGCGGGCGCGTAGTTGCTCTTCAGTCTATAGTCCGGGCTCCATGTGTGAAGGCCAACCACAAGCGGCACGGCCTCGCTCTTCGCCTTTTCCGGCGCCCAGAACCAACACGGCTGCATCGTGCCGTCAAGGGACGACTTCACGTGCACGAGCAGCTCGTCGCCGAACGGCTCCTGCTTCTTCGAGCGCGCGCCTTTCACGTCAACCGCGCACGCCGCCATCGCCGCGCATGCCGCCGACACTGCTATCGCCCGCATTTTATTCGTCTTCATGGCCTACTCTCCCAAAAGGATGAAAATCATGCAATTATCATACAACATATCGCGGCCCAATGCAAGCGATAGGAAAAATTCCCCTTTGCGCGGCGCCGAACATTGTAGTATAATGCGGCTTGTCCTGATCAGATTAGAAAACGAATGTGCGGCATGATTGTAGACATGCCAATGACTAAGAACGTTCGCTTCATTGCGGACACCGAAAACGAGAACAATGTGATAGTATGACGAGCAGACGACAGTTCATCGCCGCCGTGACTGCGGGCGGCACATTAGCGGGGCTGCGCGTGCGCGCGACGGAAGACGGGCGCCTGGTGACGCAGGGCGAGACGATTCCAATAGCCGGCACGTACGACCTCGTAGTGGCTGGCGGATCGACGACGGGCGTGGCGGCGGCCGTGACGGCCGCGCGCGCAGGACTTTCGGTCGCCATCGTCGAATACAACGCCTTTTTCGGCGGCACGGCCACAGCGGGGTTGGTTCCCGTGTGGCATTCGCTCTACTCCACGGACGGCGCGCGCCAGATCATCGGCGGCATCACGGAGGAAATCGAGCAGAGGCTCTTGGCGCGCGGCGAGGCGCGTCTCTTGGGAAAGACCGACAAGAGCGTTGGCTGCTACCTGAACGTCGCGGCGCTGGAGATCGCGCTTGACGAACTCGTGCGCGAGGCGAAGACGATCGACTCATATCTCAAGGCACAAGTGGTGGACGCCTTGCTGGACCGTCCCGGACACCTCACGCACGTGGTGATCGAGAACCGCGACGGACGGCGCGCGCTTGCGGCCAAGCAGTTCATCGACGCGACAGGCGACGCCATCCTCGCGGCGCGCGCCGGGTTCAAGACGTGGACACAGCCGCGCAGCGACCTGCAGGCGCACACGCTCTGCGCCATCCTCTCGGGCGCGGATGCCATCAAGAAAGCGCATCCGTCGTTCTCCTTCGAGAAGCTCATGGGACCTTCAGGCGGCGCGGGCCTCAAGCACGTCTTCCAGTGGTCGGCGCCAGTCATCGGCGCGCCAGGCCTCACGTTCCTGGCTGCCACGCGCATCTCCGCCTGCGATCCGTCTGTCGCGCGCGACCTCACCGAAGGTCTCTTCAAGGGGCGCGCGCAGCTGAAGCAGATCGTCGACGCCGCGAACCGGAAGTTCCCGATGCCCGAGGGGAAGCGCCTTGCGCTTGTGACCGTCGCGCCCGACATGGGCCTGCGCGAGTCGCGTCACATCGTGGCGCAGTATCGCGTGACTTCGAAGGACGTGCTGTTCGGCCGCCATTTCGACGACTGCATCGCGAAAGGATCCTACCGCGTGGACATCCACGAAGGGTCCGGCATCACCTTCCGCTACCTCAACGGCGACGAGCACGTGATGGAGACGACGCCCGAGGGGAAAATCCAGTGGCGGCGCGGCAAATGGCGCACGGACGTGGGTCCGTACCCAACATGGTACGAGATTCCCCTGCGCGCGCTTCTGCCGGTCGGCACGGAGAACCTGTACTGTGCCGGACGTATGGTGGACTGCGAACGAGAAGCCTACGGCGCGCTGCGCGTGATGGTCAACTGCAACCAGATGGGCGAGGCCGCAGGACGCGCAGCGGCACGCGCGGTGAAGGAGTGGCGTCGGAACAAGTGGCCAATTACATCCTCAGAGAAAATCTGAAAACGACGGCGACACAAAGTCATCGGATGAAAAACTGTGTGCCGCGTCCGGGCGGAGTGCGGAAGATGCAGAAGTTCCTGGCAATGAGCGCATCGGTTCTGCCGTATGCCGCAAAGGCCACGCAGTTGAGGCGCCCTTCGCATTCAAGCATGCCGCGCGGCACCGGAACCTCGCCGATGGAACGATCCACCACCTGATATCGCCCGAGAAAGCGTCCGTTCACATACACCTCCACCTGCGCCGCACCCGTCGTCAATGCCGCTGACGCAGTGATTTGCCTGTCGCCGCAAGCAGCAGGCGCTATCATAGCATTGTCCGCCACGTAAGGAACGGTCTGGCCGGACGACTTGAGCGACGCCATGAGCGTAGGGACGTCTTTGAACTGCGCGTCAAGCCACGCCACCCTTCGTCGCGCAGAATCTGCAAAAGCCTGTCCGGACGGTACGCGCCCTTGATCAGCGTCTCCAGCTGCGGCACGTCCTTGTTCGCCGCTGGGTCTTCGTTCTCGACCTTCTTCCAGGCGTAGTAGTGGATGTAATCGGAATACGTCGTGCCGGCGTATTTCCGCGAAAGGTAGTCGCGCAGGTCGTCCTCGATGATCGTCTCGTCCAGCTTCCTGTGGAGGTCGTCGCCGCAGGTGTACTCCCAGCCGTTCTGTTCGAGCAGGTCAATGAACGCCTCTTCGTACGTCGATTCGCAGAACTTGCTCATGGATGGGATTCTCCTCCCCCGGACAGTAACGACGCGGCATCCACAATCACGTCAAAGAATCCCTCCGCCTCCACGGCCGGCGAAAGCCGTCCGGAATAGACGAGCGCCGTGCGCACGGACATCCTGCGCCCAATTCCCAAACGCCTGACCTTCTCGGCAACTTCGTCAACGACTTCCGCTCCAATCTCCTTGCGGCGTTTGATTTCAACCACCCAGGCCGTACGCCGGGTCTGGATGAGAAGGTCTATCTGGCATCCTTGGCCGCGCGCATGAACGGCGCGGCGGTATGGTGCGGCTGAAATGAGCGCCGCCCGGTCAAGGCCGAGGGGACGCAACAATGCCGCGATGTTGTTCAGGACAAGGCTCTCGAACTGGAATCCGAGAATTGACTGCCACCCGGGCAGCTGCTCCAAATCGACGAAGCGGAAAAGACCCTTTTCTATCAAATCCCTGTTCGGCGCGATGTATTTGACGAAAAACCGCGTGTAGTTGTCCGAGATACGGTAGCGAAACTGGCGGGAACGGCAGCCGGACTGCGGGTTGATGCCGCCGTCGCGCGCGATGAAGCCGGCCAGCTCCAGTTCTTCAAGGTCGTCCAGGAGATGCCCGTTGTTGTCCACGCCCAACCTTTCCGCAAGCTCCTTGCCGCTGAAAGCCCCGTTTCCGAGACATTCCAGAATCCGCCGCTTTACTGTTCCCTTTCCCTCGAACACATCGGTGAAGATATCGTCGAACTCGTCAACAAGTATCCCGCCGGGCGTAAAGCAAAGCGATTTCAGGTTCTCCGCCGGTGAAAGACGGGGATTGACAAGTTCAAGATACTTCGGCACCCCTCCCGTCACGGACAATATGTCGAATATATCGCTCGCAGCCGTTCGCGCGGATCGCTTCCCCCAGAAACGGACACAGTCGCGCAACGGAAGCTCTCCGATGAGAAGATTGAGAGTGGGGCGTCCTACGAAAGCCTTGTTGCGCAAAATGTTCTTCGATATCCACGTCGAGACGCTCCCGCAGACTACGAGCATGAGCCGCCTGTGCTTCTTGAAGCGATTGTCCCAGGCATACTTGAGTTCGCCGGGATAGTCGGGATCGTATTTGCCCATCCACGACACTTCATCCAGAAATACCACGGTCCTTTCGTTGTCGGCGACTGCATCGTCAAGCCTGGCAAATGCGTCAAACCACGAAGAGAGCGGACGCAGCGGCATCCCTGTCTGTTCTGAAAGCTGCCGCGCAAATGCGTCAAGCTGTTTTTGATTGGCATCCGCCTCGCGCGGCGACAACCCTTCGATCTTAATATACCGCACCTTGCTTCGTCTGGCAAACTCCTCTATGAGTGTGGACTTGCCGATGCGACGTCGCCCACGACATGTCACAAGAGACGCAATCGGGCTTGCCAATTGCGCATCAAGTTGCTCAAGCAGTTCTTCGCGACCGTAGAACATGGCGATTCCTCCATTTGTTATGTGGAATTATCTCATATTCTGTACGCGAAGTCAATCAAAATTGGGCGTGAAACACGCATTTGCAGATTTCACGCCCAAACACGTATGGCCACAATCGGGCGTAAAACACGCATTTGCAGATTTCACGCCCATTGTGGTACGCTCCGTTAATCCGTACGTCGATTCGCAGAACTTGTTCATTCATCGCCCCCTTCAGCCGCCCAGCGAACGAGCGCGGGGCAGATTTCGCTTCAGGTTGAACGGCGGGTTGGCGATGATGTAGTCCATCTTCGTGCCGCGATGGAAGTCCTGCTCGAACGTGGACTGGTTCTTGGGCCCGAGGTTGTGGCTGATGCCGCGGACGGCAAGATTCATCTTTGCGAGGCGGAACGTCTCCGGACATGCCTCCAGGAACTCCATTAGGTTGAGCGTCTGCTCCATCTTGAACATGAACCGTTCATTTTGCGAAGGCACGTGCATTTCTCATGCCGGTCGCAAAGAACCCTCGCACCACGTGGATGTCGGTCCAGGTCTTGCCGTCGTTGGAACCCTGCAGCCGCCAGGACGACGGATCGCGCTCGCTGAGGTCGTCGGCTGTGCTCCACGCGTAGCCCGTGATCTTCACGGGACGCCTGAACTCCGCCGCCACCCAGGCCGCGGCGCGCACTTCCGGCGCCTGGCCGGTGCTCGCGCGGAAGTCGAACCACTTCGTTTCGACGTTGCCGTCGAACGCCATCGCCGGAACCGTCGTCTCGTGGTACTTCCTGCCTTCGGCGGTCTTCACCTGCTCGTCCGCGAACGCGCGCACGATTTCGCCGCGCAGGTTCCTGCCGTCCTCGAACAGCTCCAGCTCGGATATCTGCACGCCATGCCCGGACGCAAAGACGTTGCCTTTCAGCACCTCGGGCTTGAAGCGGACGAACCGGTATGTGTCCGTCGGGAGCGCCGCACTCGAGGGCGTGCGCGGCGGGACATCCGGAGCGGCGGAAGGCGCTGCATGCGATCCTGCCTCGACGTACACGATCACGTTTTCAAGTGGCTTCATGGGCAGCTCGGTGCAGAAGCCGCCGAGCGGGCGCTCCGTCGCATCGACACGGCGGAAGCGCAGAAGCCGCCCGTCGGCGCCCTTCAGCGACAGTCTGCCCTCTTTGCCCGAACGCTCGCCCACAAGCATCACCACGCCCCTGCCGTCTAGCGCGGGCATGACTCCGGCAGAGACAAGCGCCGCATCCGTCAGCTCCATGCCGCGCCATTCGCGCGCCTTACCGTTCGCGGGACCGCGCGGGACGATTCGCCACAGCAGCGGCACGCGCTCGGCGAGCGCCCAGCGGAAGGCGGCGTCCTCGCCCTGCCCGGACTGGGTGGTGATCGTGTACGACCACTTGAAGTCGCCGTTCTGGTCGTGGACGAAGTTCGTCCACCAGTAGTTGTTCATCGGCCACGCGTAGATGTACGTATGGTCGTACTTCGCTATGTAGTCGAACTTGTGTTCGCCGAACAGCTTGCCGAACTGCACGAACGGCGTCGTCGGCGAGGAGAGCAGAATGCGGTAGTCGCCGTCTTCCGCCGCTGCGAAGCTCTGCACGGTGTTCCATGCGCTCGCGGTGCCCTCTAGCTGGTTCTCGCCAGGATGGACCAGTCCGCCGGGCACGTCGAACGCCAGCTTCTTCCCGTTGAACGGGAACGCCACGTAGAACGACGAGGGATGGCCCGACTTCGTGCGCCGCAGCGTGTAGGCGAGTTCGATCGCGGGCCGGCCGCGCATCAGCCGTATTTCGACGGAGAAGCCAGACGAGCCTTCCTCGGGAAAATCGGCGGTGAACTTCACGCTGTCGTAGACTTCATTGCTCTCGCCGCGGACGGGCTTGAAGTTGGCGCAGCCCCTGCGCGTGAACTTGCAGTCCTCAGGCCTGTAGCTGGCGAGCTTGTGGATTTTCCAGCGGTCCGGAAAAGTCTCGTAGATGATCTCGCCCAGCCGCTGCGGCGCATTCGGGTCCACCAGCTCGCGCTGGCGGCGCTTGTCGAAGATGCTCGTGACCACGCCCTTCTGCGCGTCAACCGCGATGCGGTAGAATTCGTTCTCCAGCGCCGCGGGAGCTCTGCCGTTCCTGGGCGCGCCGCCGACCTCGAGCCGATAGGTGCGGTAGCCGCAGGGCGGCAGGCTGCGCGCGAATACGCGGTAGTAGCGTCCCTCGCCGCGGCCCCACGGAATCTCCCTGCGCGGACGCACCTGAAGCGTCTCGCCCCTCTCGCCGACGAAGTGGAAGTCGGAGCCGTCCGGGATGACGCCCTTGTCGATGAATATCTCGGCGAAGCCGTCGCGGGTCCAGGGCAGCGAGTTGAACAGCGTGAGGGTGGCGTGGTCGGCCTCGCGCGCGAGTTCAGGCAGCATCATCGCGGCAGCAGCCTCGCCGGCGAAGCGCGCGCCGCGCTGGGCTGTCCAGGCAAAGGCCGCCTTGCTGCGCCAGCCCTCGAGCGAGTCCCAGCGGAGCGGATCGCTGATGGACGCGCTAGATCCCATCGTGTGCTCGCCCCAGTAGAGCAGGTTCTCGCGCGTGTCGGCGATCAGCGGCGCGATGGACGAGGACAGGGGCTTGCCGCGCAGGAGCGACATCGCGAAGACGCCTTCCGCGGCCAGCAGCTCTCGCTGCGCCTTGATCGCCTCGCCCGTCTCCATCGCGGAGGTGCCGAAGCCGTCCGCCCACCAGTCGGGATAGGCGGCGCGGTGCACTTTGACTTTCTTGAGCGCCTCGGCGTCCCGCGCGACGTGGTCCATGAACATCGAGGCCGTAGCGCTCACCAGGCGCACCTTGTGCCTGCCCAACTCGTTCCAGCGGCGGATGAAGTCGCACTGCTGCCAGTTCGGCGCCGAATCGTCGATGTAAAAGCCGCTGTAGGGAACGGCGAAGGCGTCGAACGGATAGCCCGCCCGGTCCAGTCGGTCGAGGAAGGCGTCCAGTTTTGCGGCGAATTTTTCAATGTCCGAATTGTGGATGCCCCACATATTGCCTAGATGGTAGACCTCGGACCTGAACGCGAGCATCTCGCGTCCGCTCGGAGACTGCCAGCGGTAGACCGTGGGATTGTCGAACGGCACCAGCGCACGGTCGGAATTCTCGCCCATCCAAGTATATTTGATGCCGATCTCCGCGGCATAGTCGGCCATGCACCACGGGATGCCGTGGACGTCGTCCTGCATCAGCGTTTTGACCGGAATGCCCTGCTCGTGCACAAGGCGCAGCTCGCGAAGTCCATGGCGCAACGTCGCGTCGTCGCACACTTCGCCCATGTCGAGGAACATGCCGGTGACTTCGATGTTGCCCTTTGCTATCCAGCGCTTGAGGCGCGCCACCTGTTCGGGCGGGCGCGTGCGTAGGAAGTTGAGGACCGCGCCAGCGGTCTCGCACGTCCAGTGGAACTGCGCGTCGGCCGGATAGTCCGCCGTCATCTCGCAGTAGTCGAGCGCGTGGTCGATGTGCTCGACATAATGCGAGATGATCTCCGACTGCGGGCGTGCAAAGCCGATGTCCGAATGCGTATGCTGCACCATGTACACGGTCGTCGGCCGCACCGCAGCGACAGGCAGCGCCGCCATAATGAAAGCTGCGACGCCGAAGCATCTGAATCCAACCGTGGACTTTCCATTGACTGCTTTTCTCATCTCATGTTTTCTTTCTCTCTTGGGCGGTGCAACAAACATTTACTTTGCACGCAACAGTTCCAGCATCTTGCGGTTGACCTTGCGGCCGTCGATCTCGATGTACTCGGCGGTCGACTCCTTGTAGTCGAATCCAGTAAGACCGTCCGGTATCTTGACGAGCGCAGGGAAGTCTCTCAGCGTCTCCTTGCCCTCGTAGCCAGAGAACGTCAACCGGCTTACACACCCCGCCTATTCCCGAAGTGCCAAAGCAGAATCGTGCGGCTACAGACAAGCAGCGCTGCGACGCAACGGCCTGACGGTCTTCATGATTTTGCTCCAGATGCTTCCCTTCGCGACATCCATCTCGTACTGGCTCTGCAGGTTCTGCCAGACCTCAGGCGTCGTGCCGAGGCAAATTTCTCCGTGTCCTTATCTCGGTAACTTCTTATCATTCAAACGCTCTGTTACTAACCAACGCCGATATGATAACACATTTGGTTATCATTCGTCAACTCTCTTCCACGTGAGGCGCGTATCACGCGCACGGGACCGATGAGGCCGGAGTCGCGCAGAGGGCTGCCCTTCCTCGGGCCCGCGATCGTCCACGTGCGGCGTTTCGCCTCGGGCTGCCCGGCATCGAACACGAGGCGATTGTACCACGTGTCGGTCACAGACACCTTCAGCGTGTTCTTGCCGGCCTTCACCGCGCCCGTCAGCGGGATGCGATACGGCTGGCTCCAGACATTACCGACGTTCGTGCCGTTCACCTCAACCTTCGCCAAGGACTCCACGCGCCCGAGGTCAAGCAACACGACGGTATCCGCGTCAACCTTGTCCAGCGTGAAGTCGATCGTGTAGTCGGCCGTTCCAGAAAACGCCCTCGCCTCCGGCGTCGTGCCAAGTTCCTTCCACGGCTTCAGCTCGTCAATCGCCATCGCTCTCGGCATGCCCCAGCCCTCCGGGAACGACACCTTCCATGGACCGGCGAGCGTCATCACGTCATTCATGGTGCTCACGACGGCGCGCGTTTCCAGCTTCTCGCCGCGCTTGAACACCACAAAACGTGACTCGTGCGGAGCGAGCGAGAGCGGAACCCACGTGTGGCCGTCCTTCACGGACGCGACCTGCCCCTTCTCGGAGAGCCCCGTCTCGGGATTCCAGATTTCAACATCGCCGTAGCAACGGAAACCCCACAGTGGCTATCGACATCAACAACGCGAACTACACGAAGGACATGAAAGCCCAGCTCGGCATGGAGGTGTAACCATCATCACACCTGCCACATCCGCCGCGCTTGTTTATCGCCTCTTCATCAGCGTTCCCCAGCCCGACCATTCGTAGAACCAGTTCGGGGGAAAGCCCCATGTCTCGAAGCCACCGCTGCTACTGTTCTCGCGAAGAATGGCCGCACGGAGGTGTTTCATCTTCTCCGGGGGCAGGCGCTTCACATGGCGGTAGTGCGCGTAGGCGCACTCGCGCGGGGCGCCGGGTCCGCCGAAGAACGGCATCTTGCTTGGATTCGGCTTGAGCGACACCCATCGCCCCGAACGGTGCTTTGCGCGGTAGAACAGCCCATTGTCGTACGTCGCCTCGCGCTCGTCGTCCGTGTAGCCGCTCGGCCGCCAGTCGCCCTCGTTGTAGCGGAAGGACCATTCAAGCCCCAGAAGGATGCGGTTGTCGAGAGCGCCGTAGAGATCGTCGCCCTGGATCCAGAACAGCTCCGCGATTGCGACAAGCTGTGAAAGCCCGACGACCGCGTGCGCCTGGTCGCGGCTTGACTCCTGGCATTGTCCGTTTTGGTAGATGTAGTATCTCAGCTGTTCGGCGTAGCCGTAGTTCGGGATGTCGTCGCGGCGGCCCCGCAGCTGGCGCGTGATCTGGAACTCGTCGCGCGTCTCGGGCCAGTCGGGGACGATGGGCGGTCCGGACGGGAAAGGCTCCTGGTCGGCGCGAAGCGGCCGCGCGTTGATGTAGCGCCAGATGCGGTCGTAGCCTTTTTCGTCGTGGATGAACACGGCGATCGCCAGCGCGCCGCGCAGGGCGAAAAGCCCCTGGTTGCCGAATCGCGAGGGGTCTCCGTCCTTGAGCAGCGGATAGAACTTGTCGCGGAGCATCTTCGCGAAGCGCACCTTGTCCTCCTTCGCCCAGCCCTTGTGGAAGCGCAGCAGTTCCGCAGCCTCAACGAGCAGGTAGATCTTTCCGTAGTCCAGCGGCCCCGACCCGCGTTCGTCGAGCTCCTCGTAGTGCGAGCTGGCGTTGATGAATTCAGCCGCCTTCGCCGCATAGCGTTCATCGTCGGTCAGGCGGTACATGAGCGCGAGGTCGTGCGCGCGGCGTCCGGCGCTGCCGATGGTCCGGTTGCAGTCGATCGGCCTGAGGCGCGTCGGGTACACGGGAACTTTCTGGTTGGGATTGGCGCTCCAGCACTTCTCCAGCGCCTTGAAGCATCCGTACCACGGCTCGCGCCTCTCCGCAACCATCCTGCGGGCGCGTGCGATGTCCTCCGCGCTCTCGGCGATGCCGGGATGCACGAACCGCCGACCGTGCGCGGCGGACGCCGCAAGCGAAACGGCGACAGTCAGCAATACAATTTGCTTTCTCATAATTCTAAAACTCATAAGCGCCGAAACCATCCACCCACCAGTCGGGACAGGCGGTGCGGCAAACATTTACTTTGCCCGCAACAGCTCCAGCATCTTGCGGTCGATCTTGCGGCCATCGATTTCGATGTACTCGGCGTCTGGGCGGCCTGAGTCGACAAGGCCGAACGGACCATCGTAGTCCCAGATCGCCCAGCCGTAGCCGCGCTTGCGCCATTCCTTGACGCCCTTCTCCATCCACTTGAGACACGACTCGTGGTCCATCTTCGCGTAGCACCCGAACTCGCCAATCATCACGGGGTAGCCTTTCGGAATGCAGTCCTGCTTCGCGAGCATCTTCGCCTGCCCGTCCACCACCCACTGCATTGCCTTGTCTTCCGGTCCCGCCGGCCAGCGCGGCCTTACCTTCGGGCGCCCGCCGTACCAGACACCATAGTGGCTGAATTCGCCCGGCGCATAGCCCCGGAACGACTGGCCAGTGAGCGGCACGTTGAAGAAATGGGGCACGGGCTTTGTCGCGCATTGGTTGCCGTCAAGGATAATGAACCGGCCAGGATCGACCTTGTGGATCGCGTCCACCGTCTCGCCAAACACGTGGATGAAGTCTTTCTCGGAGAACGTCGGCTCGTTTACGAGATTGAAGCTCAGTTCGCTGTTCGGGATGCCCTTGTAGCGGCGGGCGAATTCACGCCATATGCGCTTGAACGCCTCAAGCGCCACAGGATCGCGCGTCACGGCATTCGTCCCATTCTCCGCCGGATATGCGATCTTGCCTGGCGCGCGGTAGAGGCAGAGATTGACGTGGATTCCGTGCTTGCGTCCGAATGCGACCGCCGCATCAATCTTTTCAAGCCCGTCCTCGAGCCAATGCTCCCAGTCGTACGCCGAGACGAAGAAGCGGTAGTCGATCGGAAGGCGCGCGAAGTTGAGGCCAAGCTTCTTGAAGAGCGCAAACTCCGATTCGAGATAGCATCCGTACGCGCAGTCGTCGGTCTTGTTCCACGGCGAATAGAACATCGAAACGGCGTTCACGCCGCGCCACGAACCGATGTCGGGCACCACCGGCGGCGTGTCGCCATCGGCGAGACGGCGCGTCAGCAAGCGCGCCACTTTGCCGCCCTCCGCGACGGCGAACTGCGTGGGGCGCGTGAGCGTGAGATAGTCGGCGCGGATGCGGTCGGGAGAGAGCGCAACCTTAGAAAGGCGCGTCTCGTCGAGATAGCCGCAGAAGTACTCCTCGTTCGCCACGCGCTCATAGACGAGCGCCTCGGCGAAGTGGCCGATCGCGAGCGGACGCCCCGTCACCGTAGGCGCATACGCCGAGCCCTTCGCGGACGCGACGCGCCGCCCGTTGAAGTAGATGGCGCTCTCGCCTACCTCGGCATCGTACGTAACCGTCACGTGCGCCCAGCCGCCGCGGAAAGTGTATTTGTCGGTTCCGCCGTGCTTGTCGGCGTCGTACCAGAAATTCGTCCGCCCCTGTCCGCAAGACCAGATGCGCTCGCCGCCAGCGATGGCAACCTCGAAACCCTTGTCGGCGCCGAAGTCCGCTTTGTTGCTGACGATGCGCGCATGGTGCTCTTCCGTTTTGGCATCAGGATCGATCGTGCTGTTGACCATGAACGAAACCGTCAGTTTGCCCGTCTTCTCGTATGCGGTCCAGCGCGGATCGTTCGGCACGTTCAGGTACGTTCCCCACTTCGTGGTCTTTGCGGCGGCGTAGTAGCCCTTGCCCACGAACGCATCGGCGTGGATGAAAAGGCGAGTGTCCTTGCCACGCACCTCGGCGGGGAGGCCGTTCTTGGAGTCGCGCGTCACGCCCTTCCTGAACTTCGAGAAGTGCCACACCGCGAGATAGTCGTCGTTCCAGACGCGAGATGGCGAAGACGTGAACGTCTTCGCGCAGGACACGCCCCACCTCGCCGTGATCGTCGTCGCCTTCGTTAGCTCCGGCACGCGTACCCACACGTACGAATCGCCTTCCGTGTTCCATGTGTCAATCTCGTGCGCAAGCGGCTTGCCATCCGCGCCGAAGAACGCGAGATCGCTCCCGTCGGGGGTCGACTCCTTGTAGTCGAATCCTGTTAGCCCGTCGGGGATCTTGATGAGCGCGGGGAAGTCTCTCAGCGTCTCCTTGCCCTCGTAGCCAGAGAACGTCAACCGGCATTCGTTATGCGCAAGAACCGGAAACGCTGCAACAATCGCAACGGCAAAAATTGCACGACGTGAAATATTCTGCATAAAAAAAGCTTTTCTCCTGCAGCACATACATTGCTCCTTAAGTTATAACTGAGGCAGTTGCAAAACCTTCGCAATTGCGGACGGGACGGCGCCCGTCCCCCCCTGAAATCCGCACCTCGCGCTATGTTTGCGCAATAATGGGAGGGCCGACCTCCAGCCGCACCTCGTTCAGCCCGTCGGGCGAAACGGCGCTGTACGATCTGTGCTGCGCCGCAGCGCAGTACGCCGATGTGGAAACAAGAACACCCAACAGGGCGTATCCGCATTCCCATAATTGTCGTGAAGTCATGGCTTTGTTCCTTTTATGAAGACCGTTTAATTATATTTGTTTCAGCCGTTATATTCAATAACAATCTTTTGCCCAGTTTTTTCGCAAGAAAGCCCCCACAAGGTGCATCAAATGTGGTATAATGTATGCTCTATGTCAAACGAGCATACAAATAGCCCGCAGGGAGAGAGCGGGCGGAAGCGTCCAGTGCCGAAGGCGCCAGGTCCGCAGAACATGCGCGGAGGGTGGATTGTGCTGCTCTCCGTGGCCGCCGTTCTGATTGCGATGCGCTTCTTCGGCCCGTCAACCATGAAACCGGTGCAGGACATCTCCCAGACCGAGTTCATCTCCGCCATCGAGTCCAATGCCGTCGAACGCGTGGAACGTGTGCGGATGCTGGAGAGCGGCAGCACGTACCTTTCCGGACGCATGCGCGGCAAGGGGTCCGACTTCAGGGTGAATCTCGTTCCCGGCGAGAACGAACAACTGATGAACTTCCTTCTGAACAAGAACGTGAAGTGTCCCGTTAAGGAAGAGGCGCCTCTTTTCGGCCCATTCATGCAGCAGCTTCTCATCTTCGGCGTGTTCGCCGCTCTGATGTGGTTCCTCATCTACCGCAAGATGATGGGCGGCGGCAGCGGCGGAATGTTCTCGTTCGGAAAATCGCGCGCGCGCCTCAACAACGAAAACAAGGGCAAGGTCACGTTCAAGGACGTCGCCGGCGTGGACGAGGCAAAGGAAGACGTGGCCGAGATCGTGGAGTTCCTAAAAGACCCGAAGAAGTTCACGCGCCTCGGCGCTCGCATCCCGCGCGGCATCCTGCTCGTGGGTCCGCCCGGCACCGGCAAGACGCTTCTCGCGAAGGCAATAGCCGGCGAGGCCAAGGTGCCCTTCTTCTCCATCAGCGGCAGCGACTTCGAGGAGATGTTCGTTGGCGTGGGCGCAAGCCGCGTGCGCGACCTCTTCGAGCAGGGCAAGAAGAACGCGC
>JAFXIL010000206.1 GCA_017563185.1 Kiritimatiellia bacterium
AGGGGGGCTGTTCCGGCGCGTCGCCGGATTCAAGCGGGTTAGTGCCCTGCACCAGCTCCGCAGCGTCCGGGACGCCGTCGCCGTCGGTGTCGGCGAGGGAGGGGTCGGTGCCGTACGTGACGGCCTCGCGCCAGTCTGCGACGCCGTCGCCGTCGGTGTCGAGACTGGCGTCGGCGAGCGCGATGAAGGCGGACGCATAGCCCGGGAACACGGGTACTGCCGCTGTGTGCACGGCGGTGGTCTCTCCGGCGGCGAACGCCATTTCCGCGAGCGGCCCCCACATGGTGCGGTCTTCGTATCTGGGCGAGGCGAGGAGCGTGAGGTTCGTGGCGTCGTACGCCATCCACTCCTCGCGCGAGGCAGTCACCTCCACCGTGCCGTTCGTCGTGAAAAGGATGCCCGAGAGCCAGTGACCGTACACCTCCGGCACGTGGAACGGCAGGGCGTTCGCGGATTCGCCCGGCATCGCGGCCTGGCGGGGACGCGCGGCCCTGCCGGCGGCGGACGAATCACGAGCCACGAGCTGCGAATCGCGGTTCTTCGGCACGGCAGCGAAGGCGAGTGCCGCCGCCAGTGCCGCGACTGCGGCGTTCCTCAGCCGGCGGCGCCACGCGAAGCAGACGAGACCGAACAGGCATATCGCCGCAAGCGCCGCGAGGCACAAGCACATCGAGCTTGACTGCACGGTTTCCATGTGTTTATTGTACCATATACCCGGCGCACAGACAAGCAGAGGGCGGCGCAGCGAGCAGAGGGCAGAGCGGGCTAGCGCACCGTGAGCTCGTTGGCGTCGGGCTCGCGCACGTTCCACGGGAACGCGCCCAGCTCCACGAGGGCCTCGCCCACGAGGAAGAGCGAGCCGCACACCACGAGCGAGCCGCCGCACGACTGCGCCCAGGCGACTGCGCGCGCGAGCGCCTCGGGAAGGTTTCTGCATGCATGAGCCGCCGTGAAGCCGGAGAGATGCATGCGCTCCGCAACGGACTCCGGGTCGAGCGAGCGAGCGTTTCGGATCGGCGTGGCCCAGCCATGAGTGGCGATCGCGCTCATGATGCGCAGATGCGCAAGCACGTCCTTGTCGCCGCAGAATCCGGCCACCATTCCCACTGGACCATGCGTGCCGAGGCCCATGTGGCGCAGAGAGTCGCGCAGGGCCACCGCGCCGTCGGGATTGTGCGCGCCGTCGAGGTAGATCGTCACGCCGTCCGCATCCACGCGCTGGCAGCGTCCGGGCCACGTGACCCGCGAGAGTCCCTTTACGACGGCGTGGTCGGGGATGTCGAGCCCGGCGTAGCGCACGAGCGCGTCGATCGCCGCGAGCGATGTCATCGCGTTCTCAACCTGGTACGCGCCCTGCAGGGCGAAGCGCACGGGCGGCAGCTTGCGCGTGGCGGTGGTGAGCGTGAGCGGGTCCATCCGCACGAGCGACACGTGGTCGTCGGCCGAGATGAAGGGACACCCGTTGAGCGAGGCGGCGCGCGCCACCACATCGCGCGCGGCGACGGGCATCGCGCCGCACACCACCGGGCGCCCCTCCTTCACGATCCCCGCCTTCTCCTCGGCGATCATGGCGTGCGTGGTGCCGAGCCAGTCGCAGTGGTCGAGGCCGATGCGCGTGATCACGGAGACGAGCGTCGTGGCGACCACGTTCGTCGCGTCGTAGCGTCCGCCAAGGCCAGTCTCAAGCACCACCACGTCAACGCCCGCCTCCGCATAGAACGCGAACGCGACGGCGGTGAGCGCCTCGAAGAATGTGGTCTCGATTCCTCGCTCGCGTTCAAGGCGCTCCACAACGTCCATCACCCGCACCACCACAGGCTCCAGCGCC
This sequence comes from Kiritimatiellia bacterium, assembly GCA_017563185.1. GTDB lineage: Bacteria > Verrucomicrobiota > Kiritimatiellia > RFP12 > UBA1067 > RUG572. Next base: position 1,829 of record JAFXIL010000206.1, read on the forward strand.
TCGTCGCTCGCCGCCTCTCCGTTCAGGAAGAAGCGCTCGTTCACCGTCACGAGATGCGGCGACGTGTATCTGCCCACGCGGTATCCAGCCGCGCGCAGCACCTCGTCGATTATCGCGCACGTGGCGCCCTTCCCGTTCGTGCCGGCAACATGCACGAAGCGCAGCGAGTTCTGCGGATCGCCGAGTTCCTTCAGAACGGCCCGCATCACGTCGAGTCCGGGACGCATCCCGAAACGTCGGCGATCCATTATCTTTCCAAGCCTTGAACCTTCTTGCAGTTCCATCACGAACCTCCCTTGCGGTCTACCGCCCCGCCCATCTGGCCACCGCCACCGCTCCAAACGCAGTCAACGCGTATCCCGCCAAAATCACCCAAAGCACCCAGTCGCTGAGCAGCACCTTCTCGGGCCGCCCCACGTCGTCCCGCCTGCCCTTCCCGTACACGAGGGCGAGATACCTTCCCACCCCCAGCGCCACGAACGCCGATGTGAACACTAGCCCCCTCGTGCCGAACCTCGCCACGGTGTCCGGCGCGAGCGTGTAGCACGAGTACACCGCCACCGTCGCAACGGCCGCGGCCACTATCAGCGCGTCGAGGGCCACAGGGTGGTAGCTCTTCAGCACCGCGCGGCTCGCCGCCGCGCACCCGCGCTCGTGGCGACGCTTGCATAGCGCGAGGAACAGCGCCAGAAGGAACGTGCACGCAAGAAGCCACGGCGATATGCGAGCCGAAATAACGGCAGCGCCCGCGACAGCGCGCAGAACGAACCCCACCGCGATCACGGCGACGTCAACATACGGCAGCCGCTTGAGGAAGCCGGAATACGCGCACTGCAGCACCGTGTAGAGAAGCAGCACCGCAAGCCCGCCCGTGCGCTCCGGACGATGCAGCACGAGATAGCACGGGAACGCGAGCCCCGCCGCGAAGAGCGCCAGCGCCGCGCGCACCGCGGCCACCTGCGTGATGAGACCGGCGGCGATGGGACGCTTCCGCTTCACCGGGTGCAGCCGATCTGCCTCAAAATCCGAAACGTCGTTCAGCAGATAGAACGCGCTTGAGACGAGCGAGAACGAAAACGCCATCGCACAAACGAGAATGAACGGACGCCATCCGCGCGCCACGGACGCCTGCGACGCGTCCGCCACCGCGAAGGCCCACGCCGCGAAAACGACGGCGTTCTTCGTCCACTGGTTCAGACGAATCGCTCTCAGCCAGGTCTTCACCGCCTCTCAGCCTCCCGAGAACCGAAGCTTGAACACCATCTTGAGAGTTTCCGCGGCGATTGAGCCTGAAATCTTCGAAGCTCCGGCTCTGCGCTCCGAAAAGACGATCGGCAGCTCCTTTATGCGCATTCCCGCCTTCCAGAGCCGCCAGTTCACCTCCATCTGGAACGAGTACCCGAACGACTTCACGCTAGAGAAGTCGCCGAGCTTCTCAAGCGCCGCGCGCGTGAAGCACTTGAACCCTCCGGTTGGATCCTTCACCGGCATCCCGAGAACGATGCGGATGAATATCCCTCCCGCGCGCGAAATGGCCCACCTCTTGAACGGCCAGCCCACGCAGCGGCCGCCCTTAACGTAGCGCGAGCCTATCGTCACGTCGGCGTCGCCGTCGAGAAGGCGCGGAACGTCCTTCGGGTCGTGCGAGAAGTCGCAGTCCATCTCCACGACGTGCGTGGCGCCCATCTCGAGCGCCTTCGCGAAGCCCGCCACGTACGCGCGGCCAAGCCCCTCCTTGCCGGCGCGGTGCAGCACGGCTATGCGCCCGTCGGCCGCGCAGAGGCCGTCGATTATGGCGCCGGTGCCGTCTGGCGAATTGTCGTCCACGAAGAGAATCCGCCCCTCCGGGGGCAGATTCTCCAGCACCGCCGCGGCCATCGCCGCGACGTTCTCCTTTTCGTTGTAGGTGGGTATTACGACTACGGGCTTGTTCATTTTCCGAGGCGCTATTTCGAGAAGCGCACCACGAAGCCGCCGCCCGGGGCCATCTTGAGCTTGAGGGCGTCGCCGGCCTTAACGGACTTCATCTCATGGACGTAGCGCGCGGGTTCGTCGCCCGACTCAGGCGCGTCGCGGAAGATCTCGGCCTTCCACTGGCCTTCGCCGAGGAAGCACGTCTTCAGCTCGAAGTCGCGCGCGTCGCGGTTGGTGATCGCGGCCGCGTACCACGAGCCGTCCTTCGCGCGGCGCGCGGCGGCGGCGAACGTCTCTGGGCATCCGCCCAGGCCCACAGTGGCGTCCCACACCACTGGCGTTCTGGACATAAACCCGAAGCACTCCATGTTCTTCTCGTACTTTGTGGGCGAGTCGCAGAGCATCTGGAGCGGCGCCTCGTAGAGGGCCATAAGGGCCATCTGGTGGCATCGTGTGCCCACCGAGCCGGGATTGCGCCCGTTGCCCTTGTACGCGCCGGTCCTGTAGTTGTCCATCGCGCCGGGCGTGTAGTCCATCGGGCCGGCCGTGAGGCGCAGGAAGAACGCGGCCACGTCATTGTGGCACATGTCCTTGTCCACGCGGCCCCACTTCATCTGCTCGAGGCCGTGGATGCCCTCGTAGTTGAGAACATTAGGGAAGCGGCGGTGCAGGCCCACGGGACGGTACACGCCGTGGTAGTCGAGTAGCATCTTGTGCCTGGCGCACGCCTCGGCGCAGCGCTCGAGGAACACCGCCACCTCGGCGTCCGCGCGGTCCATGAAGTCCACCTTGAATCCCTTCGCGCCGAGCTTGGAGAAATGCGCGGCCACCTTCTCCTCCTCGCCGTACACCTGCGCCCAGGCCATCCACAGGATGATGCCCACGCCCTTCTTGTTGGCGTAGTCGATGAGGTAGGGCACGTCCACCTTCGGGCTGTACTCCCAGATGTTGAGCTTGGCGCTCCAGCCTTCGTCGAAGATCACGTATTCGACGCCCGTCTTGGCGGCGAAGTCGATGAAGCGCACGTAGGTCTCGGTGGTGCAGCCCTGGGGATCGCCCTTGTTGTCGAAGGCGTTCCACCAGTCCCAGGCGACCTTGCCGGGCTTCACCCACGAGAAGTCGGCTCCCTTCTCGGCAGGCGCGGCGAGGGCATAGACGATGTCGGCCTCGCAGAGCTTGGAGGGAGAGTCGGCCAGCGCGAAAGTGCGCCAGGGGAGCGTGCGCGGCGCGTCGGCCTTGGCGATGTAGGCCTCTCTCTCCTTCACGCGCACCCAGCGGCCGCCCTTCTTGAGGCCGGTCTCGCGCCCCCATCCGCCCACGCGGTCAGTCGTCTTCGGATAGCGGGCGAAGAGCGACTTCAGGCGTGCACCCCCGGCGATCTGCTCCACGTCGCCGAGGTACCATGCTGGATACGCGCGCACGTCGCTTTCGGTCACGGCCACGGTCTTGCCGCCCACCGAATACACGAACGGCATGTAGAACGCCGCCTTCGGATCGGTCTTGAGCGCCGAGGCGTCGGCGAACTCTGGAACGGTCTCCTCGCAGCCGAGGCGGGAGCGAGAAGTGCGGTTGAACCAGCAGCGCGCTCCGCTTGGCACGGTTAGGTCGGCGCGTTCGCTGCCGATCACGCCAGACTTCTTGAGCTCGATGCGGTAGGCAACGCCGTCCCTGCGGGCGACGAGGCGCACGGCGAAGTCGTCGAAATCGGCAAGGCTCCACTTGCATTCACCGTCCACAGCCGCCTTCTTGTACACGGGCACCGCGATGGTTCCGCTCTCGGAGCCAGTGGACTTGGCTACGAGCTTCGCGCCCTTCTCGAGGCTCTTGCCGTCGAGGCTCACGCCGATCGGCGTGCGGGCCACGACAATCGCGCCGTCCTTGGCAACCTCGTACGACAGGGGATTCGTGTAGAGGCGGATCTCGTTTCCGCCGAAGGAGACCGCGAGATCGGCAGCCCCGGCGTACGCGCAGGCGCTGGCCGAAACGAGCGCAAAGATGAGATTTCTGATTTTCATTTGCTTTCCTGTGGTTATGCGGTTAACCTATCATTCCGCCGTTGACGGAGATTATCTGGCCAGTGATGTACGAGGCGTCGGGGCCGGCGAGGAACGCCACGCACTTGGCGATGTCCTCGGCGGTGCCGAAGCGCTTGAGCGGAATCGTGTCCATGTACGCCTTCTTCACGTCGTCCGAAAGAACGTCCGTCATCTTCGACTGGATGAACCCGGGCGCCACCGCGTTGCAGCGCACGTTGCGCGAGCCGAGCTCCTTGGCGGTAGTCTTGGTGAGCGCGATCACGCCGCCCTTCGAGGCGGTGTAGTTCGCCTGGCCGGCGTTGCCCATGATGCCCACGACGGAGGCGATGTTGACGATCGCGCCGCCGAGCTGGGTGCCGTCGGGGGACTTGTTCTTCATCATCGGGCGCGCGACGGCGCGCGTGAAGAGGAACGTGCCCTTGAGGTTCACGTTGAGGACGGCGTCCCAGTCTTCGTCGCTCATGCGCATGAGAAGACCGTCCTTAGTGATGCCGGCGTTGTTCACCATGATGTCCACGGTGCCGAACTGCGCCACCACCGCCTTCACGCAGGCGTCCACCTCGGCCGAGACGGCAACGTTGCATCCAAGCGCCATCGCCTCGCTGCCTGCGGCCTTCACGATCGCCACCGTCTCCTCGCACCATTCCGCCTTGAGGTCGACCACCGCCACCTTGGCGCCGCATTCAGCTAGCTTGCGCGCGATCTGCTGGCCTATGCCGCGGCCCGCGCCAGTGACTATCGCCACCTTCCCGTCGAGATTGCCCATCTTGATTCTCCTTTTCGGTTGTTGTTCAAACTCTCACTGCGCGTCGAGCGCGGCAATCGTCGCATCGAGCGAAGCGGCGTCGCCCACGTTGAGCGTCACGAGCGAGGCGTCGATCTTCTTCACGAGGCCGCTCAGCACCTTGCCGGGGCCGAACTCCACGAACCTGCCGCAGCCGAGCGCCTTCGCCGCCTCCACGTCCGCCGCCCAGTTCGTGGCGCCCGTCACCTGCTCCAGCATCAGCGCCTTGATCTCGCCCGGATCGGACGAGTGGGGCTTGCCGGTGACGTTGGAGAGAACAGGGAACTTCGGCGCGGAGAACGTCACCTCGTCGAGGACCGGCGCAAGCTTTTCGCGCGCCGGCTGCATGAACTTCGAGTGGAACGCGCCCGCCGTCGCGAGCGGAATCGCGCGCTTGATGCCGAGCTCCTTCGCGGCGGCGGCCGCTGCGGCCACCTGGTCCTTCGAGCCCGAGAGCACCTGCTGCGCCGCGGAGTTGACGTTCGCCACCGTGCATCCCGTCTTCTCGCAGAGGGCGGCCAGCTGCTCGGGCGTTGCGCCAACTATCGCGATCATGCCGCTCGGCACGGCCTCGCAGGCCTCCTGCATGAACCTGCCGCGCGCCTCGAGCACCGTGAGCGTGGAGTCGAAGTCGAGAACTCCAGCCGCGCACAGCGCGCTCCATTCGCCCAGCGAAAGCCCCGCCGCCGCCGCGAACTGCACGCCGCGGCGCTTCTGCAGCGCCATGTACGCCGCGTAGCTCGTGACGAATATCGCGGGCTGGCAGACGTTGGACTTGGTGAGCTCCTCGGCCGGACCCTCGAAGCACGTCTTCTTGAGGTCGAAGCCAAGCACGGCGTTCGCCTTGTCGAAAAGCGCCATCGCCTCGGCGTCGGCCTCGGCGAAATCCTTGCCCATTCCGGGCGTCTGGGCTCCCTGGCCCGCGAATATGCAGCAGTCGCTCATTTCAATCTCCAGTCTCCTTGCTTCTCCGACGCGATGAACGCGTCGTGAATATGGTATCATAAAGACGCGCCCAAGACAAGCGCGCGCCGCGTCAGCGGCGGCTCTTCGCCTTGAGCAGCTCCACGGCCTCTTCGCCGCTCTTGCACGCCGTGCCAGCCTTGGGCATGTAGGAGAGGCCGCCGCCCCAGCCCAGCGTAAATCCGCCGCGCGAGACGAAACGGCTGACGATCGGCCCCGTGACGGAACCGAAGGACCCCTTGGAGGCGTGCGGGAAGAGAAGCGCGTCCACATGGTCGAGCGCTCCCTTGCGGATGTCTTCCGTGGCAAGGGGCATCACGTCGATGTAGGGATCGTCGTCGAGCGCCAGAAACGCCTTCGCCGTGTCCATGCCGAGGAAGTACGTGGCGTACACGCCCACGGTGTACGCGCGCTCGCGGCGCGGGCGCACGGGGAACGTGACGTCGCGTCCAGTCACGTAGCGGAACGCGCCCCTCACGATCTCGCGCGTAACCTCGTAGTACTCGGGATGGCAGGAGGTCACGAACACCTTGCCCTTTCCGTATGTGCCGCCGACAATCGCCGCGCGCCCGTACATCTTGGGGCTCTTCTCGTCGTCATGCCTTCCGGAGTCGGACTTGTTCACGCCCCACACCTCGAACTTCGCGCCCTCGATCGGCTTCGCGCTGGGCTCAAGTATCGGTCCATGGCTGTACTGCACATTGTACGTTGCGGCCTTGATCCCCAATGCGGCCGCGCCTGCGGCATTGACGGCGACCGGCATCAGAAAGCGTCCCTTCGAGCCGGAGCGGTAGAACGGCATCACGTTGAGCCCGCGCGTGGGATCGGGCGCCTCCTCCATCATGAGGCAGCATCCGGCGCATGTGCCGATGTATCCGCCGCCGTTCTTGATGAAGTTCCTTACGCGCTCGGCGCCGTTCGTGCCGAGAGAGCGCTTGATTGCGGGCGAGCTGCCGCCGGGCATCACGAGCATGTCGAGCTTGTCGAGCGCGCCGGCGCAGATCGATTCGCTGTCCACAAGCGTGAGCTCGAGCTCGGGGCTTGCCTTCACGAGGCGCATCCACTCCATCGCGCCGCCGCCGCTCAGTCCCTTGCTCACGTACACTCCCGTCCTGACGGGCTTCACCCCGCCCACGGCAACTGCGGCCTTTGACGCCTCCGGGGCGGCAGGTTTGGGCGATGTGCAGCCCGTCACGACTACGACTGCCGCTACGAAAGTCAATGCGATCCAGCTCATGTTTCTCTTCATCTTCAGTTTCCTTTTGATTGCGCCTTACATGGCGCGTTGAAAAATCTTCAACATTATACCATCTTCATGTTTCCGTGCCAAGATGCAGCCGCCGAAAAGGGCGGGCTTGGCGCCCAGTTACGGCAGGAGATCGCTCCAGTCATAGATCCTGAGAGCGCCGAAGACCGTGTCGGCAAAAGAGAAATGGAGCTCTGGCCTATTCACCACGTCGCGCCACGACGGCGGTGCGTCTTTGGTCGAAAATGCCGTGAAAAGCCCCCGTTCCAGGAAGAAAGCGTGCGCGGCAGGAATCGCCGCCGCGCCGCGCGCACGAAGCTCAACGCCGCGCACGCCGGCCATCGACGCAAAATGCCGCGCCGCAATGGCGGCGTCCTCCGCCCTGCGCGCGGCGAAGTTCTCGCCGACGGAAATCGCCATCACGGCCATCTCCTCGTCAGGACGCTTCGAGCCATAGAACGAATGGCAGCCCTTCGCCGTCTCGCCGAACCCGCGCATCTCCGCGACGGCGACCGCGCGCCCTTCCCCGAGCGCCGCGCGAACCTCGCCGGCGAGCGTCGCGCGCTTGCCGTCCGTGAAGAGGAGCAGCGGAACGCCCTTCGCGTTCTTCGGCAGAAACGCCGCCATCGGAATCGGAGTGAAGTCGTCTGTGCGAGAAAGCACAAGGCGCACGGCCCTTCCGTCCAAGGCGGGAGTCTCGACAACCGCCGCAGGCACAGCCGCAAGGTCAGCGAGCGGACGTATCCCGGCAACGGCGCGGACGCCATCTACGCTCGGCGGAACGCGCTTTTCGTCGAGCCGCGCCAACTCGTCCTTCATAACGTCGTACGCGCTGCGCGCGCCCGGGATGTCCATCACCTGCCCCGTCTTCGTGACGTTGCGCACCTCGGGCTTCTCGTCGGCCACGCCTGAATTCTCCGGAGCGTACGAAAAACCGATGTCGAGGCGGCGAAGCGCGGCGCGGTCCTGCGGCCATGCGGATTCGTCGCCAGCCGCCCAGCGGCGGATCCATAGCATCGCGGCGTTGCGCGTAGATTCGTACCAGTGGTGCGGGCCTGCGGTCTCCATCAGATCGACATGGTCGGGGACGTCGAGCACGGAGTAGATTCTGCGGGCGTTCTCAAAGGTCTCCGTTGAGCCCATGAACGGAAAGTAGTCCCCGTGGGTCGTCACGATCATCACTGGCGACGGTGCGCGCAGCGCGACGATGCCCAGGTGGTTGAACCCGATCTTCATCTGCCCGAACAGGAACTGCTCCGCGTCCTGTCCGCCGATCTTCGCATACACGTCGCGGATCGTGGAGAGGAATCCGGCGGGCGCGCCGGATGCGTACCGCACGTCGAGCGCGTTGAGGTATGATGACAGCGTGCCGCCGCCTGAAAGGCCCGTGACGCCAATCTTCGAGGCGTCCACTTCGGGACGCGAGGCTAGATAGTCGCAGGCGCGTATTCCGTCCCACACGCGAAACTGCGCCGTGTTCCATCCAAGAAGGTTCGCCCGCCACCCGATGCTGTTGTGCCCACCGCAGGAGATCGGACACTTCGGATGCTGCCGCCTCTCCCCCTGGTCTATAGGATCGACCACGAGCGTGGCGAGCCCGTGCATCGCGCCAGTCACGCCCACGCGCTGGTACCACGGCGCGTTCTTTCCTGCACCAGAGTGTCCGCACGGGGAGACGACGCCGGGATACGGCGGCTTGTACTTCGGATCGTCCGGCAGGAACAGATGCGCCGTCACGTAGAAGTTCGGGCGGCTCTCGAAGACCACCTTCTCTATGACATAGCCGTCCTTCTTGATCCGGCCCGTCACGCGCGCGTTGAGCGGCGTCTTCTTCGGGAAACCGCCCATCGCCGCTATCGTCTTCTCGCGCACTTCGCGCTGCCGCGCGGCGAGCTTCTCCCTGGTGTCGCACGCGATCCATGCGGCGTCCGCCGCGCGGTCCTGGCGCACCACCTCGTTGAAGAGGCTGTCGCGCACCGTCCTGCCGATGTCTGATCCGCCGCACTGCAGCTGCTGCGCGCCAAGGACAAGGGACACCACCAAAGTCAGATTTGTCATCATGCCTGCTCTCTCTAAGTCGGCGTCAAAGAAGAATCCACATCACAGAAATCCGCACTCGGCCCAGTCGCCGTGGTCCGACTTGTCGCCGTCGCCCCCGTCCGTCACGACGAACTTGACGGACGCCGCGTCATCGGGCAGCGCCACGTTGAAGTGCCAGCGCTCCGTGCCGCCGAACATCATGTGCGGCGACGTGGCAAGTTCCCTCTCCTTCTTGCCGTCCTTCCCCACGCCCACAATCTTGAAGACGACGCTCGACTGGTCCTGCACGCGCTGGCTCTCGTCGATTCCGACGACCGCCACCACGCGCTTCCACTCCGGCTTGCGCGCAAACGTGGCGTAGCCCGGCCCGTGGATTGCCATGCCTCCCTTGTAGGTGTTTTTCTGGATGCGGATCGCCCCGTCATAGCCCTTGCCGAGGCGGATGCCACCGCCCCAGCCCGCCTTCTGATTTACGGGCTTCAGTGTCTCGATGCGCACCTGCGGCGCGGGCGGCACCGGCCCGGGGTTCTGCGGCTGGTATTCACGCGGAATCGGACGCGAGAGGTGCATAGTAGAACGGCCGGTTCGACCGTTCGCACGCTGAACGGGCTGGCAGCCCGTTCTCCCAGCGCCCAAAACGACCCGCCACTTCACCTCGCGCGTCGTCGGCACCGTGAGCGCAACGCGCACCGTGCCGTTCGCCTCTACGGCCGAAACCTTAACGCCCGCCGCCGCGTCCTCAGGCGACACCTCTGCCCGCACGAGCGGGAACACCTTGCCGTCCGCCGTATCGACGGCGATGACCACGCTCTCCGTGGTGCCGCTTGCGATGTGCTTCGCCGTGCCGGAGAGGACACGCCCCGCCGCATCCCACTTCTCGTCCGCGACGTCCATCCACCCCTGCAGCACATGGCGCGTGGTGGAGACGACCTGCGGACGCGTCTCGGCCTTCGTGAAGCGGAACATTTCGCATTCAAGACCGTTCATTTCGATCTCGATCGAGTCCTTCGCGCCGAGGATGCCGAGATATTCGTCGTCCCAGAACGAATGGACGCGCCACTTCGCCTGCGGGTCGAGTCCGAGCGCGCCGTCCGTCGCGCGGTCGCCGCAGAGCGCGGTCTTCACCGTGGCGCGCTTCTTCTCCGGATTGAAGAGCATCACCTGATGCCACGTCGGCGCGAGCTCGAGGTCATAGACCGTGGGATTCACCACGCCTTTCTTGAAGGCGTCGATCGGACGCGCCGCGAACGGTTCGCGGTATTCGGGGTAGAGACGCGAGAGGTCGTGCGTCATCTCCGGCGTGAACAGGCGGAAGCTCGTCGCAAGCTCAATGCGTCCGCTCGTCAGATAGACGGTCGTGAGCATCGAACGGCGCACGCCTTCCAGGAGGCCGTGGATCGCCTTGGAGTCGGGATAGTAGTTGAACACCGTGCGCATCTTGAACCAGCGGAGGCCGTCCGTCGTGATCATGCGCGGGTCGAACTTGTTGGAGTCGCTCCACGTGCGCTGTGTATCGACGATGCCGGCCGTCGCATCGAGGCAGGGGCGCCCGCACTCGCCGAGGTTGCGTTCGTCGAGATAGGCGGCCTTGCCGAGTCCCTCGCGCGCTATCGCGAAGTAGCGGCGATAGACCTGCGTCGCGCTAGCGTGGATATCGTCGAATCCGCCTTGGGGATTGTAGCCCGTCTCGGGGTAGTCGAACTTGATGCCCTCCATGCCGTCTTTGCGCAGGCGCTTCCACATGGCGAGCATGTGGTCGGCCATGCCCTTGTCGGACATGTCGTACGTCACGTACGGACGATGATGCATGTGCTTGCGCTCGATGAGATTTGTCGAGTTGAAGATCATCCAGTCCCTATGCGCAATCGCAAAATCGTCGCTGGGCATTCCAACCTGGAAGTACGTGTATGGAATGCCATGGCGCTCGTGGATGGCGGCGCACCACTTTGCGAACGTCTCGTATGGCGGGCGGAGATGTCCGTACTTGGACCAATGCGCGTCGTCGTACCAGCCCTGCTCGGTGTTGCCGTTGTCGCCGTAGCAGTAGTAGTCGGGCTCGAGACGCACGCCGACCTTCGAGTATTTCGTGAAGCCCTTCTCGTTCGCCATGTCGAGCTCCTTCACGAGCGCGGGGGCGTTGTTGATGTTGCCGAGCTTGCTCAGGGCGCCAACGGCCCAGCCGCAGAGAAGCGGAAAGTCGTAGACGTTGGGATCGGCGCCGTTCGCCTTGCGCATGGCGCGTCCGTACGCCTCGGCGGAGACGAAGGGATCGTCGGTCACGGCGTCGATGTAGAACGTGTCGCACGAGAAGAGCATGTTCGTGCCGGGCTCCACCAGCACGCCAACCTCGTCGGCGGCGTAGAGAGTGAGCGCGCCGTCCACCATCTCGGCGAACTTTCCGTAGGCGTCGTACTGGAGGCCGCCCGCGACGAGCGTGCGGCGCCTGCCGCCCACAAGACCTGTGACGACGATGCCGTTGGCGCTGCAGCGCGTCAAGCCCGGCACAAGGTGCACCGGCTCCGCGCCGGCGGCGCTATTGATCGTCACGACGTCGGTAACGGGCTGGGTGCCCGTTCGCCCAAGCCATTCGCCGCCGCGCATCACGGTGGCGTCCATAAGGCGGCGGCGGTACCACACGGGCGTGTCAACGCCGAAGGACGCTATGAGCGCTGGCGAGTCGTCGTGCAGAGTGTACGTGTACACCCTCTTCCACGCGCCATGACTGTGGGGATGCTGGTAACCGGCATAGCGGAAGCCCCAACACGCGCCGGCAGAATCGTCGTCCACCGTGAACGTAATTCTCACGCCATGGCCGAACGCGTCGTTCACCTCGTCGGTCTTTGCCGTGAACACCGCGCCGCGCTTCACGCACGTCGCGCCGACTCCGGCGTTCGCAAGGCGCACGCCCCCCTTGGCGTCCTTTATCGTGAACGTTCCCTTCGCCACGTCGAACGAAACCTGCGCGCGGCCGTTCGAGAGCGTGACAATTCCATTTGCGTCTTTTGCGGCAATGGCCGCCGCGAAGAGTTGCGCCGAGACGATGGCCGACGCCGCCAGTAGCATGCATTTCTTCATGGCGCCGATTATACTACATTCCTCAGCCGCTTGCAAGCGCCGCATGAAGGCAGCGAGCTCGCGCGGATCACGGAGTCCATCCGCGGCAGACTTCGCGGTCGTCGAACGGAAGCACCTGCGAGCCTATGGTCTGCGTTGTCTCGTGCCCCTTGCCGCACACCACCACCACATCGCCAGCCGAGGCGTTGGCGAGAGCGTAGTGGATCGCCTTCGCGCGATCGGGCACAACGGCGATGTCGGAGCCGGGGGGAATGCCTGCCACGATCTGGTCGATAATGGCGAGCGGATCTTCGCTGCGGGGATTGTCGCTCGTCACCACAAGACGGTCCGCAAAGCGCGCCGCGGCGGCGCCCATGAGCGGACGCTTCCGAGTGTCTCGGTCACCGCCGGCGCCGAACACGGCCCACACGCGTCCCCTCGCGAACTCCCTCACGGTTGAAAGCACGTTCGCGAGCGCGTCGTCGGTGTGAGCGAAGTCCACGAACACCTCGGCCGCGCTTCGCGTGACGACGCGCTCGAGGCGCCCCCAGCGCGGCGTGAGGCGCGGCACCGCGGCGCGCACCTCTGCGCGCGTAACGCCCGTTCCCTCTGCAAGCGCCGCGGCGAGCAGCACGTTCTGCACGTTGTACGCGCCAACGAGCGGGCACTTCGCCTTCACGAATTCGCGAAGGTCGCCCTCCGCGTCTTGGGCTCCCTCGACTCCGCCGGGCACCGTGAGCCCGCACGCGATCGTCTTCAGCGGCAAGGATCGGCACATGCTCGCGAGGCGCCGCCCGTACTCGCCGTCCACGCACACAGCGGCGGGCGCGCCGGGATTGGTCTCGGCAAGACGGCGGAAGAGGTCTGCCTTCGCCTGGAAGTACGCCTCCATGGTCTTGTGGTAGTCGAGATGGTCCTCGGTGAGGTTCGTGAACGCGCAGCCTGCGAACACGGTGTCGCCGGTGCGGCGCTGGTGTATGGCGTGGCTCGAGACCTCCATCACGCAGTCGGCGAGGCCGTTCGCCTCCATCTCGGCGAATATCTCCTTGAGCGCCTTGAGGGGAGGAGTGGTGTAGCCGGAGGAGAAGCGCCTTGAGCCTGTGTCCACCTCCACCGTGGTGACGAGTCCGCCTCCGCCGAGGAACTCGCGCAGAATCCACGCCGTAGTGGTCTTCCCGTTGGTGCCCGTGATTCCAAACACCCTCATGTGTCGTCCTCCTCGGGTATCTCGTCGGGGATGTCCGGCTCGATCTCGAGATAGCGCAGCACGATCTCGGCGATCTTCCTGAAAGTCGGCGCGGCGCATATTCCGCCCTGGTGGTTGAACACGGGCACGCCCAGGGTCTCGGAGGCTGACTTGCTGCGGCAGTAGCATGGCTTCTGGAACGTAACGAGTACCACGATCTCGGGACGCGTTGCGGGCACTATGCCGATGAACGTGGCGTTGTAGTTCGTCGAGGAATAGCCGCGTCCCTCCTTCATCTGCGCTGTGCCGGTCTTGCCAGCCACCGAGTATCCAGGCACGGCCGCGCGTTTCGCGGTGCCGCCCTTCTTGGCGACGCCGGTCATCATCGCGCGCACCATGCGCGCCGTCTCGGGCGACACCGGTGTTCCCACAACCTCCCTCTTGTGGGAGTACACCTCGGTGCCGTCCGCCTGCACGACCTTCTCGACGATGTACGGCCTGAGCAGCACGCCGTCGTTGCCGATCGCCGCGTAGGCCGACGCCAGCTGTATGGCCGTCACCGCCACGCCCTGTCCGATCGGTGCGCGGGACCACTTCACCTTGTCCCAGCTGCCCGGCTGGGGTATTAGGCCGATCTCCTCGCCCGGCAGCTGGATGCCTGTCTTGCGGCCGAGCCCGAACCTCGTCATGTATTCGTACAGCTTCTTGGGCCCCAGATCGTATCCGAGCTTTCCGAATACGATGTTGGACGAATGCACAAGCGCCTCGCGCACGCTCATGCGCTCCTCCCACTTGTGCCCTGCGTCGCCCGGCAGCCTGTAGTAGTTGGGGTCGTTCTTCGCAGTGTTTATCATCGTCTCGGGGTTCACGCGCCCCTCGTTGATCACCGCGCATGCGGTTATCGTCTTCATCACGCTGCCTGGCTCGTATATCTCGGATATGGCTCGGTTTATCTTCAGGTCGGCCGAGTACTTGTTGAAGCGCTCCGGCTCGTAGTCTGGAAGATTCGCCATTGCAAGAACGGCGCCTGTCTTCACGGACAGGACAATGGCCCACGCCCGCTCGGCTCGGTGCTCGGCCAGGCCCTCCTTCAGGGCCTTCTCGGTCTCGTACTGGACGATGTTGTTGATGGTGAGATACACGTCGCAGCCGGGCTTCGCGTCGATGTCTAGGTCGCGACGGCTGCGATCCTCCCTGCCTACGGCGTCCATCGCGCCATGCACCATGCCGGGCGTTCCCTTGAGATAGTTCTCGTACTTGAGCTCAACGCCGGCTCCGCCAACTGAGTTGATGGGATCCTTGTTCACGAAGCCGATGACGTGCGAGAGGCGGCGGCCCTGGGGATAGCGGCGAACCTGCTTCTCGGTGATGGACAGCTCCCTGAAGCCGCGCTTGGGGTTGGCAAGCTCTGAATGCGCGGCGGTGTCGTCGGAGACGGCAAGCGCAACGAAACGCGAGTTCTGCACGGCATAGGCGTCCATCACCTTCGCGAGCGGAAGGCCTAGCAGCTCGGCGACCGTCTTTATGTTCTCCATCCTCTTGGCGGAGTCTGCCGGCTTGTCGGGATGGATCGGATCTCTCGCCGCCACCACAGGATCGACGCGGTACTCCCACAAGTTCGTGGTCTTCGCGAGCGCCGTCCCCTCAGACGAGAATATGGTGCCGCGATGGCCCTGTACCTTGCGCGTGAAATCGTACTTTGGCGTGGTGGGCTTCTTGTCCACAAGGTCCAGATGCAGAAACACCAGTCGCACGGCGATCGCGGCTGCTCCAACGCACATGCAGAAAGGCGGCACGCAGAAGCGCACCTTTTCTCTCCAGCCAGTGAACTTCACGTCTGCCCCCTTCCGGCCGGCACCGTCAACGACGTGTGCCTCGCGGCTTTGCGACTGTACGCTGCGACGACGTTGCGCGTGCGCCCGTCGTCTTGTAGGAGGCCATGTTCTCCCCGCGTGCGCGCATTTGCGCACGTATCACTGCAATCTGGTTGGGCGCTGGGCGGCCGTCGCGGTTCATGCGCACAATCTGGTCCTGGTGCTGGGTCTTCATCTCTAGGCCAAAGCGGGTGAGGCACTCCGCCAGCTTCTCAGGAGTCATCATCTCGTCCCAGCGCGCCGTCTCGCGCACGCAGTCCGCCTCGAGCGCGGCCAGCACCTTCTCGGCCTTTCCGATCTCGCGCTGGATAGCCGAGCAGCGAGAATCGAAGAGCCAGTACACCAGCATCATCAGCAGCATGCAGACAATGAGCGTTGCGACGGCCATCGAGCCCGTCGTCCACGTAGCGTGCCTCTTGATCTTTCTGTTTCTTCTCATGCTCACACTCTTTCTGCGGCGCGCAGCCTGGCGCTGCGCGCGCGCGGATTCATACCCCGCTCCTCTTCGTCCGCCTTCACGGCGTGCCGCGTCACCAGGCGCACGCGCGGAAGTCTTCCCTCCCATCTCGTGCCGCCCTGCTGAAGCGAAACCGTTTTCCCTGCGTGGTCCGCGAAGAAGCGCTTCACCACGCGGTCGGTGATGCTTTCAAAGGATATCACCGCTATCCTTCCGCCGGCGCGCAGAAGAGGCAGAGCCCCGTCAAGCGCGCGCTCCAGCTCGCCAAGCTCGTCGTTCACCGCCATGCGCAGCGCCTGGAAGACGCGCGTGGCGGGGTGGTGCGCCCCATGGCGCCCAATTGTCCTCTCCACCAGTCCGGCGAGCTGCGCCGTGGTGGCGATCGTCCGCTCAGCACGGGCCCGCACGATCGCGCGCGCCACGCGCCGCGCCTGGGGCTCCTCGCCAAGCGTGCGGAACATCTCCGCAAGCGAGGCCTCGTCGCCCGTCGCCAGGATGTCGGCCGCCGTCAGCCCGCGCGACCTGTCCATCCGCATGTCCAGAGGTCCATCTCCCTGGAAGCTGAACCCGCGTTCGGACTCATCCAGCTGAGGACTCGAAACGCCCAGATCAAGCAGAATCCCATCAACCTCACCTATTCCCTTCTCCCCCGCTATCTCAGCAATGTCTCCATGCCGCCCATGCACCGTCTCGATCCTAGCCTCGGGAAACGCCTTCAGCACCTCGGCGCTCTCCTCGAGCGCCTGCTCGTCGCGGTCTATTCCCACCAGGGTCGAGCCGGCTCCCGCGCGCGCGAGGATCTCCCGCGCGTGGCCGGCCCGCCCCAGCGTCCCGTCGATGTACACGCCTCCGGGCTTCACCGCGAGAGCGTCCACCGTTGCATTCAGAAGAACAGGAATGTGCATTCTCGTTCTCCCTACAGCCCCAGGGCCGCCATCGCGGCGCCCATTCTCTCCACCCGTGTCTCCATGTCGTCTTCGGACTTCTCCGCAGCCGGCCAGATAGTGACCATTCGCACAGAACCCCTGAACTCCACGGATCCTTTCACGTCCAGATGCGCATACGCAAGAAGTTCGTCCTTGATGCGTATGCGCCCCTGGACGTCGAACTCCACCAGTTCAGAAGCCGCCCCTATCGCGTCCAGCATCGCGTTGATCTTGGCATCGGAGATCGGCTGCTTTTGCAGCTCCGCCAATCGCGACTCCAGCATCCCTTTCGGGAGCAGCTGAAGACTCCGGTTCTTCGGATCAGGCAACACATACACGCTGTCAGGGCCCAGAGCGTCACGCCAAACGCTAGGAATCGTCAGGCGCTTCTTCTGGTCGAAAGGACGAACATAGCGCCCCATCAAAGCGATGGGGGCTTCGTTCCTTTTATCGAGACTCTGTTGGCCTAGTTCGTACATCTGTGGACACCATCGTACACTTTCCCCCACCATAAGTCAAGCCGAATTGACAAAAAAATGCAAAGAAATTTCATCTCCTTTTCACTCAGCCGGCGAAAACAAATAAAAATGGCAAGAATATCAAGATTCTCGCCATTTATCGTTTAAGCAGATAATCTCTCTCGTCAGCGGCTTCCAGCATGCCGCAATCCGCGCGCGCCTCGCGCACCCTCCGCGCGCCCCCCACCCGCCACCACCACGCCCCATTTCGTGGTTCGTTGTTCGTGATTCGTGGCTCGTGGTCCGTAGTTATGTGGTTAGTGGGCGCAGACGCGTGGAATGTTGCCGATCGCGGCGGCTAGCGCCTTCTCGTCGGCAAACACCTTCACTCTTTCGGCGGGCAGCACGCGCAGCGCGGCACGCGCCGCCTTTGTGCGCGCGCAGGCATAGACCATTACGCCGCGCGAAGCGAACGGCGCGAGGGCCGCGCACGAGGACTTGCCGGGAGACGGCAGCACCACGATGTCAAGATGGTCCAGCACGCCATCGTACATCGCGGATGCAGAAACATCCTTCAAGTTGACGTGGGGCATTCCCATGAGCGCCACCGCGAGATCGCCCGTCTCGCGCCTCGCGAAGCTGCCGCACCAGAATCCCACTGCAAGGTTGCCGCGCGAATGCGTGAACGGTTTCGCGGCGATCTCCTTCCCGGTGAGATACCGCATAGCCGCGCGAACGACGAAACGCGAACGCGGCTGGTATTCAGGATGCGGCGCCATGGCAACGAGGCGGCCCTTCCCAAGACGGCCGCCTATCGCCGCCGCGCGCCCGGCCATCGCGGGCAAGGTGTTCGTGGAGAACGAGTACACGTTCTGGCAGTTGTACACGGCGAGCGTCTGCAGATCGGAATCCGGCAGTGCCGTCTCTGGCACAGGCTCCATCACGGGGCCTCCCCAGTAGAGCGTGGAGAACGTCTTCTCGCCAAGGCCGAGAAGCTCCTGCCCGCGCGCGGTGAAGGCGCAGCGCATGTCGGTGGTGTTGCCGCGGTAGGGACACGTCTGCGGGCGGTATGGAATGACGCCCATGTATTCGATCTTCCCCTTCGACTGTCCCACCAGGTATGCGCCCGCGCATGTGCCGTAGTAAGCGCCGCCGCCTCGGATCCAGGATACGAGGTTCGTGCGCCCGGCCGCGCCCAGCTCCTTGAACTGGTCCTGCGACCACCCTCCAGGAACGATCAGCAGATCAGCATCCTTCAGCGCGCCTGCGGCCACGTCGCTGCCGAGCAGGAACTTCACGTCGTAGTCGGGAGACTCTGCAACCATGCGCAGCAGCCGGAAGAGGCACGCGCCGTTGGATCCGTTTCCGAGCAGAAAGCCGGTGCGCACGGCACCTGGCCGGCGCGGGAGCGCGGCGGCGGGGGTGGACGGCTGCGGAAGCGGAAGCGCGTGAAGCGCACGCAGCACATCGTGCGCGGCTGCAGGGCCTTCCACACGGTGGAATCCTGCCTTCGCGCCAAGAGACGACAGCGCGTCCGCTCCGCGTCCCCATGCCACCACATGTCCGCCCGCCGCGAGATAGCGCTCGGCTTCGCTCAGGCTTTCGGGCCTTGCGAGGTTCTTGAGCCGAGCCGCGTCGGGCGAATCGCACACCACCACGGCGTCCATGGCGAACGGCGAGACCTCGTCGGTCTTCTGCACGTCCAGCGCATCGTCTTTCAGAAGCTCCATTGCGAAAGCCGCGCCCTCCACACCTGGGGACGCAGGGGCGTACCATCCAACGGAAAGCTGTCCTGGACGCCTGGCACGCCGCTTGAAGGCGATCTTGCGTCCCGTGAGATACTGGATGCCTCCTACGACGAGATGCATTTTGTTCGGGTTCGCCTCTGGATGGTCGGAGAACACCCACACGCGTCCCCGCCCGTATGTGCCGGCCACGCAGGAGGCGTATCCGCCCATCGACGGACAGTCCGGATCGATCTTGGTGGTGAGCACGTTGCCACCGAAGCGCGCCATCACCGTGAAGTCTCCTAGGCGGGAATGTCCTTCGCACGGCGCCATCACAGGTCCGCAGTGGTAGGTGGTGGTGTGATAGCCGGGCGTTATGCCGGCCATTTCCTTCGCGCATTTCGCCCAGACGGTGCGCATCGTCGCGCCGCCGCGCGGAGAAGCCTCCACGCGGCGGAACGGAACTATGCCGAGGCCCTTGTGCTTTTCCGCCTCCATCATCAGAAGAGCGCCGTCGCAAGAACCAAGATATGCGCCGCCCTCTCGGATGTAGCGCTCAAGGGCTGCGCGGCCTGCCTCACCTAGCGAGGCGGAGATGTCCACGCTTGAGCCGCCGGACATGAGGAGCACGTCCACACCCGAAAGAGCGCCCGCTCGAACGGCCGCGCCGTCCAGATACGAAGCCGTGCAGTCGGGCGAAAGCGCCGCCAGCTGGGAGAACGCGAACACGGATCCCCGCGCGCCAGCATCCACGAACACGCCCACGCGCAGCGGCTTCGCGGCCTCTGCGGAAGGTTTTTCCGCGGCAAGGCCCTGCGCGACCGCAAGCGTCACGGCGACGGCGAACAATGACTTCATCTGCTTCATGGCGAATCTCTGCATCGTTTTTGGCTGCATCATCTTTCCGCAGAGCGCACTAGCGGCCGGCTGGCACGCGCAGGACCGTGAGCGAGAGCGGCGGCAGCTCGAACGAAAGCCCCTTGCCGAAGCTCTCGATGCGCAGATGCCTGGCCGTGTTCGGGTGCACGGGCGCACCCATCTGGAACGACAGGCGGGCCATGCCGCCGTCGCGGTAGTCGGCCGTCCAGCCGTCTTCCTTCACATTCCAGAGCTGGTGGTCGGCCTGGCCCCAGTCGAAGCCCGCGTTCGCCAGAAGCTCGGGATTCAGCCCTCCGTCGGCCGCCCAGTTGATGTCCTCGAAGAATATCCCCCAGAGCGAGTCTGGAACATCGTGCCCCTTCGCATTCGGCTCGACGTTGACGGTGATGGCCGCAGCGGCCAGAAGGCTGGTCAAGAATGTCATCGCATGTGTCCTTTCGTGTGAAACGCGCGCCGGCGTTCGCCTCAGTTCATACGCAAATTATAGCACAACCGCACTCCGCTGGAAAGCACAAACATTCTTGGAGGTTCCCCAATTTTTTCGTGGCTGGCGAGACGCCCCCGCGCCGAGCGCGACTTTCATCGCGCCGCTTCCGGGCTGCGGGGCAAAAAGGTGTCGCCTCTCCTGAATGATCTTCGCTATAATACGAAGTCCTTACACA
>JAFXIL010000031.1 GCA_017563185.1 Kiritimatiellia bacterium
ACCGCAAGGAGAGGAGCTAAGCCATGCCGCTGATGCCCAAGAGAGTAAAGTACCGCAAGCAGTCGAAGGGCAACCGCGGCGGATACGCGACCTCCGGAACCGAGCTCGCATACGGCGAGTTCGGCCTGAAGGCGCTCACGCGCGGGTTTCTCACCGCCACCCAGATCGAAGCCTGCCGCGTCGCGATCAACCGCGAGATGAAGCGCAAGGGCAAGCTCTGGATCCGCGTGTTCCCCGACAAGCCGATCACCCGCAAGCCTATCGAAGTGCGTATGGGCGGGGGCAAGGGCAACCCCGAGTTCTGGGTTGCCGTGATCCTCCCCGGAAAGGTCCTCTTCGAGGTCGGCGGCGTCTCCGAGGAGATCGCCCGCGAGTGCCTGCGCCTCGCAGCAACGAAGATCGGCATCCACACGAAACTCGTCACACGTGCCGGAGTGAAAATCTGATGAAGAAGACGGAAAAGAAGAACGCCCTGCAGGGGCTGAGCGAGGAGGAGATCCTCGCCAAGATCGCGGAGGTCCGCAAGGAGCTCAACGATCTGCGGCTCAGGAACGCGTCGAAGGTCGAAGTTGAGAAGCCGCGCCGCATCAGCGAGCTGCGCCACGACGTTGCGCGCATGCTCACGGTGCTGACCCAGCTGAAGAAGGAGGCCAAGTAGCCATGGCGAACGAAGAAAAGCGCGGCGCCCGCAAGGTGCGCAAGGGGGAGGTCGTCTCCAAGATGGGCGCCAAGAGCGTCGTCGTGCAGGTGACCTACCGCGAGCGTCATCCGATGTACGGCAAGGTGATAATCCGCCGCAAGAAGTATCACGTGCACGACGAGGCCGACACCGCGAAGGTGGGCGACGTTGTGACGATTATGGAAACACGTCCGCTCAGCGCGACAAAGCGCTGGCGCATAGTGGCTCCGGAGGCGAAGTGACATGATCCAGGAACTTACAAACCTCGTTGTAGCGGACAACACCGGCGCCAAGCGCGCGATGTGCTTCCGCATTCTCAAGCAGCGCAAGGAGTACGCGCATCTCGGCGACGTGATCCGCGTGGCGATCAAGGAGGCGAGCCCCACGGGTTCGATCCGCAAGGGCCAGGTGGCCACTGCGGTGATCATCCGCACGGGCGCGCAGATCGTCCGCGAAGATGGCCAGCGCGTGCACTTCGACCAGAACGCATGCGTTCTCGTCGACTCCAAGCTCAACCCCATTGGATCCCGCGTGTTCGGGCCGGTGCCGCGTGAGCTGCGCGAGAAGAACTACATGAAAATCCTGTCCATGGCCCCGGAAGTGGTCTAAGAGGAGCTAATCATGAGTATCGCACGTATTCGCAAGGGAATCACAGTGGTTGTGATCAGCGGCAACGACGCTGGCCGCACCGGAGTGGTCAGGAGCGTGAGCCCCAAGGACGGCACCGCGATCGTCGAGGGCCTCAACAAGCACAAGAAGGCCGTTCGCCGCACCGAGCGCACCGAAGGCGGCCTCGTGGAGATGGAGTTTCCCATCCGCCTGTGCAAGCTGATGCCGTTCGACCCCGAGACCAAGAAGGGCGCCCGCGTGGCGACCGCCGAGAAGGACGGCAAGAAGGTGCTCACCATGAAGGGCTCCGGCAAGGCCGTCGATTTCAAGTGGACCAGGAGCAAGGGAGCTTGATCATGGCGAAGCTTAGAGAAGAGTACAATTCGCGCATCATCGCCGAACTCGAGCAGAAGCTCGGCACGACGAACAAGATGCTCGTGCCCCGTCTGCAGAAGGTCGTCATCAACATGGGCTTCGGCATCGTCTCGAAGGACGAGCAGAAGAACCTCGTTGACGACCTCACCGCGATAACCGGCCAGAAGCCCATGCTCTGCAAGGCCAAGAAGTCCATCTCGAACTTCAAGCTGCGCGAAGGCATGGTCATCGGCGCCAAGGTGACGCTGCGCGGCGAGCGCATGTGGGAGTTCTGCGAGCGCCTCATCAACGTGGCGCTTCCCCGCATCCGCGACTTCCGCGGCATCCCCAACCGCGGCTTCGACGGACGCGGCAACTACACGCTGGGCCTCAAGGACCACTCGATCTTTCCAGAGATCGTGGAGGCGGCTGGCCCCAATTCGGGCATGGACGTGACGTTCGTCACGACCGCCAAGGACAACACCGCTGCCAAGGAGTTCCTCGTGGCCCTCGGCATGCCGTTCGCGGGAAGGAACTAATCAATGGCCAAGAAATGTCTGATGGAAAAGGCGAACCGCAAGCCGAAGTTCGGCGTGCGCGCCTACAACCGCTGCAAGCTCTGCGGCCGCCGTCACGCCTACATGCGCAAGTTCGGCGTGTGCCGTCTCTGCTTCCGCGAACTGGCCGTGAACGGCCTCATCCCGGGCGTCACCAAGGCCTCGTGGTAACGGAAAGGAACTGAAGAAATGATCATCGATCCCATTTCCGACATGCTGGTCTCGATCCGCAACGGCCTCAAGGCCCGCCTCGTGCAGGTGGCCGTGCCGGCGTCGAACATCAAGGCCGAGATAGCTAAGGTAATGAAGTCCGCCGGATACATCCAGGACTTCTTCATCACCAGCGACTTCCCCAAGAAGCTCGTCCTCACGCTGAAGTACTCCGACCGGGCCGAGCCCGCGATCCGCGGCCTTCAGCGCCAGTCCCGCCCCGGTCTGCGCAAGTTCGTGTCGTGCGCCGAGATCCCCGCCGTGCTCAACGGCATGGGCCTCGCGGTGCTCTCCACCTCCAAGGGCGTGATGAGCGGCATGGACGCGAAGAAGCAGCGCCTCGGCGGCGAACTCATCTGCACAGTCTGGTAAGGAGCTTCAACAATGTCTCGTATCGGTAAAGAACCAGTGGCCATTCCGGCCGGCGTCACCGTGACGGTTGACGGCCAGAAGGTCACCGTTAAGGGCAAGCTCAGCGAGCTTTCCTATGTAATGCACAGCGGCATCACCGCGGAGGTGAAGGACGGCAAGGTCGTCGTCTCCTGCGAGAACGACAAGCTGCTCGGCAACTTCCACGGCCTCGCGCGCGCCCTCATCAACAACCATGTGAAGGGCGTCTCGGAAGGCTACACGAAGAAGCTCACCATCGAGGGCACCGGCTTCAAGGCCGCGCTCCAGGGCAAGCAGCTCTCGCTCTCGCTCGGCTTCGCATCCCCCAAGATCTTCGACATTCCTGACGACATCAAGGTCACCGTCGAGAACGACGGCCTCCTCGTGACCGTCACCGGCATAGAGAAGTCCCACGTGGGCGAGGCCGCCGCGCGCATCCGCAGCTTCTACCCGGCCGAACCCTACAAGGGCAAGGGCATCAAGTACGAAGGCGAGCACATCCGCCGTAAACAGGGCAAGAAGGTGGCCTAACAGAATGGCTGCCTGATTCGGAGAAATCTAAAATGAGTTTCAACCGTAAAGACCAGCGCGCGAAGCGCCATCTTCGCCTCCGCCAGCGCGTCATCGGCACCGCCGAGAAGCCGCGCATGGCGATATGCATCACGAACAAGCACATGTACGTGCAGTTCATCGACGACGCCGTGGGCAACACCCTCGCCTCCGCCTCCACGATCAAGGAGACGAAGTGCAACATCGAGATTGCGAAGACCCTCGGCGCGAACGCCGCGGAGGCCGCCAAGGCCAAGGGCATCTCGAAGGTCGTGGTTGACCGCGGCGGCTTCAAGTACACGGGCCGCGTGGCGGCCATCGTGGACGCCGCCGTTGCCAACGGACTTTCCATCAGCGACAAACCCGCCAAGGAGGCTGAATAATGGCGATGAACCGTGACAAGCGCCGCAACGAATCCGGCGCGAACGACGACCTCGACGAGCGCGTCGTGTTCGTGAACCGCTGCGCCAAGACCGTCAAGGGCGGTCGCCGCATGTCCTTCTCCGCAGTCATCGTCGTCGGCGACAAGGCCGGCAAGGTGGGCGTGGGATTCGGCAAGGCCAACGAGGTCTCCGACGCCATCCGCAAGGGCGGCGAGGCGGCCCGCAAGGCCATGAAGAAGATCACCCTGCACGAGAAGACGATCCCGCACGACGTCTCGGGCACCTGCGACGGCGGGCGCGTGATCCTCAAGCCGGCTCCTGACGGCACCGGCCTCATCGTGGGCGGCGGCATGCGCCCCGTCCTCGAGGCCGTTGGCATCCGCGACGCGGTGGGCAAGTCCCTGGGCTCCAAGAACCGCCTCAACGTGGTGAAGGCCACGCTCGACGCGCTCTACCAGCTGCGCTCCGCAGAGGAGATCGCGGACATCAGGGCCTAAACAAAGAAAGGGAACCTACAATGGATCTTTCCAGTCTCACCAACACTCCGGGAGCGCGCAAGCGCGCCAAGCGCGTGGGCCGCGGCTGTGGCTCGGGCATGGGCAAGACTTCGACGCGCGGCCACAAGGGCCAGAACGCCCGCAAGGGCCACAAGCAGAAGCTCGGCTTCGAAGGCGGCCAGATGTCCCTCGTGCGCCGTCTGCCGAAGCGCGGCTTCAACAACGCCCGCTTCAACGCGAAGGCTCTCGCGGTGAACCTCTCCGACCTCGAGAAGAAGTTCGAGGCAGGCGCCGAGATCACCGTGGAGTCGCTCGCCAAGGCCGGCTTCTCGGACAACAAGGCACCCAAGATCAAGCTGCTCGCCAAGGGCGAAATCACGAAGAAGTTCATCGTGAAGGTGCCCTGCAGCGCGGCCGCCAAGGCCAAGATCGAGGCGGCAGGCGGCTCCGTCGCCTAACGCCCCTCCGGCTTGAAATGGGCTGAACGCCGCTCCGAAAGGGGCGGCGTTTAATTTAGAAGAAACCAAACGCGAAAGGCGCTCGTCATGGCAGGCGAATACCAGTTCTCACTAATCGACGTCACGAAGCAACAGGGCACGAAGACCATCCTCAAGGACGTATGCCTCAGCTTCTTCTACGGCGCGCACATCGGCGTCATAGGCGCGAACGGCGCAGGCAAGAGCTCCCTCCTCAGGATTCTCGCCGGCATCGACACGGACATCATCGGCACCTGCCAGGTTGCGAAGGGCACCAAGGTTGGCTACCTCCCCCAGGAGCCCGAGCTTGACGACTCGAAGACAGTCGGCGAGATCGTGGAGGAGGGCGTGGCCGAGGCGAAGGCGATGGTCGAGCGCTACGAGGACCTCTGCTGCGAGCTCGACGACCCGAAGAAGGCAGCCGAGATGGAGCGTCTGCAGGAGATCATCGACGTCAAGGACCTTTGGAACGTCGACCACAAGGTTGAGATGGCGATGGCCGACATGGGCTGCCCCCCCGCCGACCGTCCGGTGAAGGTGCTCTCGGGCGGCGAGCGCCGCCGCGTGGCCATAGCCCGCCTACTTCTCCAGGAGCCCGACGTGCTCCTTCTCGACGAGCCCACCAACCACCTCGACGCCGAGACCACCCTCCGCCTCGAGGCGTACCTCAAGGACTTCAAGGGCACCCTCATCGTCGTCACGCACGACCGCTACTTCCTCAGCGACGTCACCGACTGGATCCTCGAGCTCGACCACGGCATCTGCTATCCCTACAAGGGCAACTACGAGGAATGGCTCAAGCAGAAGGAGGCCATGCTCGCGCGCGAGGCCAAGGCCGAGAAGAGCCGCCAGAAGCTCATCGAGAACGAGCTCAAGTGGATCCAGACGAATCCCAGCGGGCGCCACTCCAAGAGCCAGGCGCGCGTGAAGCGCTACGAGGAGCTGCAGAGCCAGCAGGTGAACACGCGAGAGGACGACCTCGTGATCCACATTCCGCCCGGGCCCCGCCTCGGCAACCTCGTTGTGCGCGCCGAGCACGTGAAAATGGCCTTCGGCGACCACGTTCTCTACGACGACCTCAACTTCGACCTCCCGCGCGGCGGCATCGTGGGCGTGATCGGCGCGAACGGCGCCGGCAAGACGACGCTCTTCAAGCTGATCACCGGCGAGCTCAAGCCCGTCTCTGGCACGCTCTCCGTTGGCGAGACGGTGAAGCTCAGCTACGTGGACCAGACGCGCAGCGAGCTTCTGCCCGACCAGACGGTGTACGAGGCCGTCACGGGCGGCGGCGAGTTCGTGCGCCTGGCGGGCGAGGCGATGATGAACGGCCGCGCCTACTGCAGCCGCTTCAATTTCCGCGGCGGCGAACAGCAGAAGAAGGTTGGCGTGCTGTCCGGCGGCGAGCGCAACCGCGTGCATCTCGCGAAGCTGCTCACCTCGGGCGGCAACCTGCTTCTGCTCGACGAGCCCACGAACGACCTCGACGTCTCCACTCTCCGCTCACTCGAAGAGGGCCTTGAGGAGTTCGGCGGATGCGTGATGGTGGTGAGCCACGACCGCTGGTTCCTCGACCGCATCGCCACCCACATTCTCGCATTCGAGCCGGGCGGACGCACCACGTGGTTCGAGGGCGGCTACTCCGACTACCACGAGATGCTCGAGCGCAGGGGCAGGAAGTAGCGCCATGCACGCCACGATCGCGGACGTGATTGCCGACACGGCGCAGAATTCGATCGAGGCCGGCGCCTCGCGCGTTGAGGTGTCGCTGGTCGAAGACGGCGTCACCGTTTCCGTGCGCATCGCCGACAACGGCAAGGGCATGGACGAGGCCACCCAGCGCCGCGCGTTCAATCCGTTCTACACCGAGCCCGGCAAGCACGACAAGCGCAGGGTGGGCCTGGGCCTTCCCATCTTGAAGCAGCTCTGCGAGGCAACGGAAGGCGGCCTCTCCCTCGAAAGCGCCCCAGGACGCGGCACCACGCTCTCATACCATTTCCGCGCCGACCACGTGGACCTTCCGCCGATGGGCGACATCGCGGCCATGGTGCTGATGCTGTTCAACTACCCAGGCGAATTCGAGCTTGTGTTCACACACCGCAAGGGCGGCGAAGAGTACGAGATTGCCAGAAGCGAGCTTGCCGACGCAGTGGGCGGCCTGGAGAGCGTTGAGGGGCTCACCTTGGCAAAGGAATTCCTCGCGTCCCAGGAATCGGCTCTTCCATGATGTAATCAAGGAGGCAAACATGAACAAGATCGGCTACAAGTGGAAGGCGCTGGCGCTTTTGTGGGTGGCGTTCTTCCTTCAGCAGGGTACGCGGCAGATATTCGGCGCCACGCTCTCGTCCATACAGGGATCGCTCGGCGCGACCGCGGCGGGAATCGGGCTTGTGGCCACGGTGTTCACGTTTGTGTACGGTCTTTCCGTGCCGTTCGCCGGATTGACGGCCGATCTCTTCAACCGGAAGTGGATGGTCGTCTCTGGCGTGTTCGTGTTCTGCCTTGGAATCTTTGCGTCTGGCTTCGCGTCGTGCCTTGGCCTGATGCTCGTGACGTACGGAATCCTCAACGGATTCGGGCAGTCGTTCTACTATCCCTCCGCAACGTCGATAATAGGCGAGCTCCACAAGGAGACTCGCGCCACGGCGCTTTCCATCCTGCAGATGGGGCTATACGCCGGCATCATCGGATGCAGCGTGGCGTCTGGCTATCTCGCGGAGGGCGGCGCAGACGGCTGGCGGAAGCCGTTCTGGGTGTTCGGCGGCATCGGCATCGCCTGGGCCGTCGTGCTGGCGGCTGGGCTGAAGGGTGGACGGCCGTCGCATGACGCCAGCCCCGCCGCAGAGGCCAAGCCTTCCCTCAAGGAGGCGTTGAAGGCGTTTGTCGCGAACCCTTCGGCGCTTCTCTTGATGGCAGGCCTTGGGATGATGATATACGTTGACGTGGGATTCAAGACGTGGATGCCGAGCCATGCCGAGAATGCATTCAAGCTGACAAAGGGCTCCGCCGCGCTCAACGCAGTTCTCTGGCACTACCTAGGCGCGTTCGTGGGCGTGACGCTTGGCGGACGCATCTCGGATAGACTCGTCAAGAGGCGTCCATCGGTGAGAATGGAGACGAACATCGTGGGCCTTGTCTGCGCAGTTCCGTTCATCGTGTGGATGGCCTATGCGCCGTCGCTCGTGCCGTGCGGCGTGGCGATGGCGCTGTTCGGCGTGTTCCGCGGGGTTTACGACTCCAATCTAATGGCGTCGCTCTTCGACATAATCCCGCAGCGCTACCACGCCTCGGGGGCGGGGCTGATGCTCTCGGGCGCGTTCGTGTTCGGTTCCACCGCGCCAGTCGTTCTCGGGCTTGTGAAGGACTCCTTCTCATCCACGGTGGCACTTGCGTCGCTTGCTGCGTTCTATCTCGTGGGAGCGGGGCTGGTGGCGCTTGCAAGGTACAGGACTTTTGGCGGACAAGGACAGCTTCCGAAATGAGGCTTGTTGAATTTGTTCCGCCCGTTCCGCATCCGCTGTGGAAGCTGTGTCCGCAGATGGGGATAACGGACGTGGTGGTGAAGGTGAATCCCGAACTGACGGGTCTCGCAGATCCGTGGCGGTTCGAGACCCTCTCGTCGATCGTGTCGCGTCTGGCGGAGGCGGGGTTGCGCGTCGTAGGCCTCGAGGGCGATCCCTTCGACATGTCGCCGATCAAGGAGCATGGGGCCGAAGAAGATGTTTTGCAAACCTCGCGCGAAGAGGCCCTCGCGCATTATCGCGAGCTGCTGGAGTCGATGGGGCGCCTCGGAATAAAGCTGCTCTGCTACAATTTCATGGTTGGGAAGGGCTGGTCGAGAACTGGCGTGCGCGAAGGCCGCGGCGGAGCGAAGGCAACGTGCTTCTCGCTGAAGGATGTCGAAGAAGAATGGACTTCCGACTTCGGGCGTAAGACCTCCAGTGCTGAAGTCCGAAGTCTTAAGTCCGAAGTCCTGCTCCTCACGCACGAACAGGTGTGGGCGAACTACGAATGCTTCGTCAAGGCAGTGATGCCCACGGCCGAGAAATGCGGCGTGAGGATGGCGCTGCATCCCGACGATCCGTGCCTTGATTCGCTTGGCGGATACGCGCGCATTTTCGGAAGCGTGGAGGCATACGACCGCGCGTATGCGCTTTATCCGTCGCCGTCGAACGCGGTCACGTTCTGCCAGGCGAATTTCAAGCTGATGATTGGGGAACGGGGAAGGCTTGAGGAGGCTGCCAGGCATTTCGGCAAGCGCATCGCGTTCATACACGTGCGCGACGTGGAGGGGACGAAGGATGACTTCACCGAGCTCTTCCACGACCAGGGCGACACCGACCAGTTCGCCCTCATGCGCGTCTACCGCGAGATCGGCCTTGACGTGCCCCTGCGCGGCGACCACGTGCCTGAGATGGCCTATGACCGCGTGCTCACCCCGGAGGGAACGCCGGGCTATTTCACGCTCGGCCGCCTCTTCGCAAACGGCTACCTGAAGGCGCTGCTGAAGGGAACGGATGGTTAAGTCTGGTGAAGACCACGAGGAAAGACTTCGTCAATGCAATGAACACAGAACAGATAAAGATTCTCGCGGCTTCCGCGGCTGTTTGCGCGGCGGCGCTTCTTCCCGTCATCCCGGCCGAAGCGAATGTTCGCGGACGCACGGGCGACTCCGCGGAATCCGCGGCTCCTTTTGCCGTTACCACGGGAGGGCGAGCGGTGGAGGTGCAGAAGATTTCCGCGCCCGTCGTCAGGCTCAAGGGCAGAGATGCGCAGCCTTATTGGTACGCGCAGTTCGATTCGCCAGGCCCGGTTGAGGTGCGCGTGAAGGCGCGCGCAGGCGTTGACAGGCTGCAGGTGCTGCCGAAAAAGGCCGCGATCAGTACAACGCGCACGGGTGATGACGAGGTGGCGTTCACGCTCGCGCCGCCATGTCAGGTGGCTGTTGAGCCGAATGGACGCCATCGTGCGCTCGTCATCGCGGCGAATCTGCCGGAGACGGACGTGCCGGACGCGAAGGACCCGAACGTCGTGTTCGTGGAATCCGGCCGCCACCGCCGCAACGTGAAACTTGCGAGCAACCAGACGCTCTACCTCGCGCCCGGCGCGGTCTTGGAGGGCAGCGTCTTCGGTGCTGGCACGAACATCGTCATACGCGGGCGCGGCGCGATCAGCGGGTTATGCTGGGGGCACTACAAAGGACCTGGCGGCCGCATGGTGCATCCCGGCGGTCTGGTGCATCCCGGCGGACACGTAGTCCACCTCGAAGGCTCGCAGATCACGGTGCGCGACATCGCGATCGTCGGCGCGTGGACCTGGTGCCTCGTGTTCGACAATGCCGAACGCGTGCTGGTGGATAACATTAAGATTCTCGGCGGACACGTGATCAACGACGACGCCATCGACATCTGCCGCAGTTCGAACGTGACGATCCGCAACTCATTCATCCGCGCGCAGGACGACACGATCGCGCCGAAGTGGTGGTGCGAGAACCTCCTCGTGGAGAAGTGCATCCTCTGGACTGACGCGGCGAACGCCTTTCGCGTGGGCTACGAGTGTCTGCCCGAGGGCGGACGTGGCTTCCGCAACCTTGTATTTCGCGATATGGACGTTCTGCATCTTTCTCTGCACAAGAACAAGCCAGAGACGTTCTGGGCGAACTGTGCGATCTTCATACAGCCTTCCAACGGGACGATGTTTGAGAATCTGCTGTTCGACGACATCCGCTTCGATTCGGTTGAACGCGGCGACATCTTCCTGAACGTGAAGACGCAGTCCATCGTCGGCACGTTGACCAGATCGAAGGAGCCTGGGAGTCTGCGCGGCTGCACGCTGCGCGACATCCGCATTCCAAATCCGTTTGGCGCGGAGACGATGCGCGTGCATTTGGAGGCAAAGGACGCCGCACATCCGATCACGGGCGTCGTTTTCGAGAACGTCACGGGCTATGGCCGCGTCTCGGCCGTACGCACGGCTCCGCCGACAGTGCGGTAACGTGAATGTTGCGTGCACCGCTGCGCGTTTGTTCTCATGCCCATAGTACTATATATGCCGCCGTTCGCAAAACTGCTAAAAACCGCTTGATTTCAGGGGGGGGTATGATATAATTATATTATGCTAATTTTGGGGTTTTCCCAAGGAAAGGAAATGCGATATGACATGTCTGGATTCCATCGTTGCGTGCATGCGGCGGACTGATGCGGTGCGCCCCGCGAAAGCGCTGCTTGCAGCGGTTTCTGCATTCTCGTTGGCGTGTATGCCGGCGCTTGCCGACGCGCCCGCAACGGCCACGTGGATCGGCGGGGGCGACCGGGCGGTCGTAACGGATCCCGCGAACTGGCAGTGCAAGGACGCTTCGGGCAATGTGATGGAGGGCGCGATTCCTGATGCGTCCGCAACGGCCGTGAGCGTGACGGGCGAGACCACGTTCAACTTCCCGGCCGGGCAGACCGCGATATGGAAGTCGCTTTCCGTAAGCGGCACTGTGACGCTTGCGGCGGACTGCGACTGGCGCGGCGCGGGTTCGCTGTTCGGCGGCTTCGTGGCCGCAAACACCACGCTCAACATGAAGGGCCACAGCCTTTACGTGAAGATGCCGAACGGCGGCTCGAACAGGCGCATCAACGTGACCGACGATTCCCCCGCCGGCAGCGGCGGCCAGTTCCACATGGAAGTCGACGAGGGGACCCAGTACGGAAACAACAGCGGCTGGAACAGCGACAACGTGATCTGGTTCTCCGGATCCGTGGAGGTGGTGAAGGACGGCAAGGGAACGTACGTGCCAAACTATGCCAACGGAGCCACCGGCATGCGCTACTATCAGCAGACCGGCGGCACGAGGATACACGAAGGGCTTGTGTTCCTGGCCAACGACGCCGAAGGCACGAAGAACGAAGCTTACTACGCGCAGGCAAACCGTCCCGTGTTCGGCGCGAACGGCTCCGCCATAACGATCGAGGCCGGCGGCACGCTGGACTACAAGGGCATCTACGACCTTCATCTGTACAAGATGTACATCAACGGCGGCACGTTCACGAACACGCGCATGCCGAAGGAACCGGGATGGGGCTCAAACGGCGCGATCGACTTCGGCGCAGATTCCTTCGTAAACGTGGCGCGCACCGCGCACATAGGCGGTCCGTTCCATCTGCACGGCCACACGCTCAACGCCACGATCGCGGCGAACCAGATATGGCACTGCCGCAACGGATCGGCGGTGGACGGCACGGTGAAGCTCGCGGGCGACGGCGTGTTCCAGACGTACGACGCGATAGATGCGAGCACCAATGCCACCTACGACGTAGCCTGCGCGCTCGACATCGCGCAGCCGATCGCCGTCTCGAACTACGTGGCGCGCTACGAGGGCGATTCGAACTCGGGCACGGCGGAGTTCAGAGTGCACGGCACGTTCACGCCTGTCACCGACAACTTCTACCCCGCCACGATGCAGAACGGATCGACGATAGACCTTTCCGGGCGCAGCGGCGCATGGTCCTCTACGGGGACGTTCGGCGCTCTGAAGTTCGCCTCGGGCGCATTGGTGACGATCGACGTGGGCGCGCGCAGCCTCGCGCACGGCGAGCGCGTCCTTGCCTGGAGCGCGGTGCCCGAGAGCGTGGCGTTCCGCATCGCCGGAACGGCAATCGCCGCAACGGAGTCCGCCCGCATCGAGGCGGACGGCGTTTACTACGACGTGCCGGACGCCAACGTGGTTGCTGTTGCGCACTGGACGGGCGTCGGCGCGCACAACGACTTCAACGATCCTGCGAACTGGGCATGCACGAACATGGTTGGCGCGGCAATGTCCGGCGCGGTGCCGGGCGAGCGCAGCAGCGTGTTCTTCGGCGCCTTCAACTTCGACCTTGCCGATGCGGCGTCCGTCGCGAAGCTCTCGACGTACCAGAGCGTGGCGCTTGAGCCGCCGATGGCGCTTGCGACGGACTGCGACTGGAGCGGCATGAGCGTGAACGACCGTCTTTTCGAAGGCGCGACGATCGACCTCGCCGGGCACTCGCTGCGCATCACATGCCCGGGCGGGACGTCGCAGTACGCGTTCACCGTCACCGATTCGGCCGAGGAGGGCGGCAGCTTCGCGGCCGTGGTGCCAGACGGCGCCGTGTTCGAGAACACGCTCATCACCATAGGCGGCACAGTTGCGTTCGTGAAGGACGGCGCGGGCGTTTTCGTGGCGCATCGTTACGACCAGCCTTACACTGGCGGAAACACGGTGGCGGGCGGCACGCTGCGGTTCTTCAACGACGCAGTCGCTGACAGCTCAACTTACTCGCCAAACAAGGGATACGCCAAGCCGCTTGGCCAATACGACTTAGCGGTGCGCGTGGAGGCAGGCGCCTTCTACGACATCAACGGAGTGTACGACAACAACTGCTACCCGGTGGTGCTCGCCGGCGGCGCGCTCACAAGCAGCAAGAAGCAGATGAAGTGGGAATGGGGCGGACTTGGCTGCGTGACGCTTGAGGCCGACTCGGCCTTCGATATGCGGAATTCCATTGTTTTCATTAACTGGGACGGCAATCAGGTGTTCAACCTGAACGGCCACACGCTGAACATCGCCTTCCCCGAGGATGCGGCGGACGAAGACGGCGTCCACTTCTACTGCAGGGGGCTTGTGGCGAGCAACGGCACGCTGGCCGTCACCGGAAAGGGCAAGTTCGACGTGAACGGAAGCGCGCTTGAGGCGCGCACGGCCACGCTGGATCTCGCGAGCTCGGCCACTCTGAACGCGGCGGCCAACGTCTCCAACTACGTGGCGCGATACTCCGGCGACAGGGTGACCGGCGGAAGCAATCCCGTCAATGTATATGGCGCGTTCAAGCCCGTCGCAGACCGCATGTGCCCGACGGTGCTCCATGACGGCGCGACCATGGATCTCTCGGCGCTGTCCGGCGCAATGAAGACGAGCTCTCCTATCGGCGCATTGTCGTTCGATGCGGCCGCAAGCAACATCACGATCAACGTCGGCGCGCGCGAACTCCAGGCCGAGGAGCAGCTCGTCGCCTGGGCGGCGAAGCCGGACGGCGTGGAGTTCTCGCTCAGGGGCGACAACGTGCAGGCCGGAGACACGCTTTGCGTGATCGAGAACGGGATATTCTACAACATCGCCGAGGATTCGAGGCTCGTCACGAGCGCCACGTGGACGGGGCAGGCCGGCGACGGCGACATCTCCAACTCCGCAAACTGGTCGTGCGTCAACGCCCACGGCAACAACGTGCCGAACGGCGTGCCGGGCGTCTCCGCGAAGGTACACGTCTCTGGCGCGTTCGGCGCGGGCATCCCCTCTGCCGCCGCCATGCCGTGGCAGAGCGTGACCTTTGGTAGCATATCGCTCATATCGGACATGGACATGCGCGGCCTGGGCAGTTTCTTCGCATGCGTTGACGCCACTTCCACAATTGACCTGCGCGGACATAAACTTTTCGTGAACACGCCGAACGGCAACCCGCCGGTCGCGCTCACCGTGACGGACTCCACCACCGACTCTTCAAAGCCCGGCGAACTGCACATTGCCGTTCCGGCGGGTGCCACGTTCACCAACAACCGCGTGACGCTTTCCGGCAACCTGAAGCTAGTCAAGGAAGGCGCTGGCACGTTCACCCCGCAGGTTTACAGGCTCGCATACACCGGCGGCAACGTGGTTGCCGAAGGCTCGCTCAAGCTGTACAACGGTGCGTCCAAGGACACCTTCACATACGCGTTCGGGCAGAACAGCTATCCCAATCCGCTTGGCGCGTACGGCACCGTGCTGACGGTGGAGGAGGGATGCGAGTTCGACATAAACGGCGTGTACGACACGAACAAGCAGCACTTCCGGCTAAACGGCGGCGCGATCGTCAACAGCAGAGGCCAGGGGGAGTCTCTCTGGGGCGGCTTCGGAAACGCTACCCTTGCGGCGGATTCCACGGTGACCGTTGGCAACAACATCGTGTGGACGGGGCCGATAGATTTCGGCGGGAACGCGCTCGCATGCTCGATCGCGTCGGGGAAGACGTTCTTCTTCCGCGGCACCGCGACGGACGGAACGCTGCGCACGACCGGGGCGGGCACGTTGCAGGTCGCGACGGCGGCGGGATCGCAGACGATGGACCTTGACGCCGCTACGGCGCTCAACGTGGCGGCGGCCCTGACCGTGCGCGACTACACCGCGCGCTACGAGGGCACGTCGAACGCCGGCTCGGCGGCCATGAACGTGTACGGCACGTTCACGCCCGTGACGGACAACTTCTACGGATGCACGATGCTGAACGGCTCTACGCTTGATCTCACGTCCAAGACCGACGTGTGGAGCACGAAGGGCGCGTTCACGAGCGGGCTCAACACGGTGACGTTCGCGGAGAACGCCGTGGTGAACGTGGCCCTCTCTGCCGACCGCGAGCTCTTGTTCGACGAGAACGGTCTCGCGCAGGTCGTCGCGTGGGAGGAGGAGCCGCCCGTATCGACGACGTTCAAGCTCGCGGGGCCTGCGCTCCAGAACAGGCGCTCCCTTCTGAGGAAGCCTGGTGGCCTGTACCTGCTGCGCGCGTCCATGATGATCCTCTTCCGCTAGGAGGCGAGAGGTGCGTCTGCCGTCGAGCGCGGTCGCCGTCGTATGCGCGGCGGCGGCCATGGCCGAAACGCCGTTCGGTCCTCCGTCGTTCTCGGCGGAGTTCGGCGCGTACGCTCCCGGCGAGACGCTGAGCGGGAAGGGGGCTTCGGGCGGAGGCTGGACGCTTTCCGAAGGAGCATCCGCAACAAACGTAGTGGACGGCGCGGCGCATGCGATGGCGCTCAGCGGCGCGGCGCATTTCACGGCGGCGGCCGAGACTTCCGGCAATGTGGAGCGCATAGACTTCTCGCTCAATGTCGAGGCGCTTGACGCGGGGCGCCCGGCCGCAGTCGAGGCGATGGGCGGGCTGCTGCCTGCGCGGATCGACGGTGCGGCGGGATACTATGGTTGGGGCGATGGACGCTGGAACGCGCTTTTCGCAGAAGGCGCCGAGCCTGTTGCGGGAACGTGGATGGATGGGCGCCTTGAGACGAAGGTGGTGGATGGACTGCGCTTCGTGAGCTATCTCGTGAAAGACGGGGGCGGCGGGTATTCGCGCTGCGTCGGCGCGCACGGGCGCATCTGGTTCCGCGCAGGCGCGGCGCAGGCGCGGCGCGGCGTGTCGTTTGTCGGAAGCGGGCTCTTCGCGGGATTCGAGGGCGCAGAGGCGCAGGATGAGTTCGAGCCTGTCTATTACTGGACTGGCGGCGCAACGGGAAACTGGAATGATCCCGCCTGCTGGTCCACAAACGGCATCGCAGGCGCAGGCGTGCCTGGCGCGGGATCATACGCATTCGTCACTAATTCCGTCGCGATGGAGAACGGCGACGAACGGGCGCGCGTGGACTTTCTCGCGGTGCAGGACGGGACGAGCGTGATTGGCGCTGATTTCGAGACGGAGGTTTCGCTGGACGCGGATCGGCCGCGCGTCGGCCGCGCGCTTGAGCCGAAGATCGCCACCTTCCTTGGTGTCGCGCCCACGTACGACTTCCTCTGGGAGCGCGGCGACTACGCGAAGAAGTCTTTTTCAGAGGTGTGGCGCGATCCGTCGTACACTCCGCACGATTGGGACTACTGCCACTGGCTGCGCTTCACCGCATCGCGGAGCGGCGCTGCGAAGTACACGCGCACTTTCTACTTCTCAAGCCTGCCGGTGTGTTATCTCACAACGAACGACGGCAAAACGCCCACCGCCTCGAAGGAGCAGCACGAAGGAACGCTCTTCATGCAGGGCAACGACGCGTTCAAGAAGCAGTACGACGGCGCGATGACCATCAACGTGCGTGGTAACTCGTCCAAGAACTACCCGAAGAAGCCGTACAAGATCAAGCTCGCGGAGAAGGCCAAGATGTTCGACCTCGGCGCCAAGAAGAACAAGCACTGGGTGCTGCTTGCGAACTACAACGACCTTTCGCAGACGCGCAACAAGCTGCCCTACGACTTCGCGCGGGATATAGGCGGCCTCGGGATGCGCTCGACGTGGGTGGACTGCGTGCTGAACGGAAAACTGCTCGGCACGTACCAGTTCTGCGAGCATGTGCGAATCGCCGAGGACCGCGTGAACATCTACGACTGGGAGGACTCCGCCGAGGAGTATGGCGCAACCGAGACCGACTTCTCGGCGATAGACGCCGCGCTTGACGCCGAGCCGGGCTCGATAGACATAACGGGAGGGTATCTGTTCGAGTTCTCGACGGAGGCCGACGAGGTTGTGTGCTTCGACGTAGCCGCCGGTTCGCTGACCATGCACACGATGGTGAAAAAGCCAGAGTACCTCAACACGTCAGCGAAGATGCTCGCCTGGAGCAGAAACTATCTGCAGCGGTATTTTTCGTCCATCACGTCATGGGACGGCTGTACGACTGACGGCCGGCACTGGAGCGAGCTCTGCGACGTGGATTCGATGGTTGACTTCTTTCTCGTGAACGAGCTCTTCGACAACGGCGACATGGGCCAGAAGAGCCGCTTCGCGTACATCGACCGCGGCGGAAAGCTCGTGTGGGGTCCGGTTTGGGACTTCGACTGGGGCTCTCATTCTCGCACCGTCGATGACCGCTGCGAGAAGTGGCGCAGCGCAGGCGGCGGCGTGGCAAACATGAACCGCGAGTGGACGACCGATCCGTGGTTCTGCCTGCGCGTGTGGGAAAGGTACCACGAGGTGCGCAGCCGCTATGCCGCGATATACGCGGAGGGCGGGGAATTTGACCGCGCGATTGCCACGGTGCGCAGGTCGGCGCTAGTCGACGAGCGGCTGTGGGCACCGCGCAAGGACACCGCGAACGCCACGCGCACCTTCAACGGCGACGTGGCGATCCTCAAGACGTTCCACGCCAAGAGGCTTGCCTGGATGGACCGCCAGTTCGCGGACGTTGCGACTCTCATGGCGTCGCTCAGGAACTCCAGTCAGACGCATCCCTACGTGCCGGACGCCTTTGAGATCGAGCCTCGCATCGAAGAGGGACGAAGCGTCTTCACAGTTGTTCTGCGTCGTGCGCACAGGGTCAAGGCGGTACTGAACGGACACGTGCTTGGAACCTTCGCCGTCAATGGCGGGACTGTGCGTGGAAGGTTTCCCGCCAGTGCGCTTGTTGAGGGCAACGACCGCCGCAACTGCCTTTCGCTCATCGCCTACGACAACCGCGGCTACGTGGTCGCCCGCAACTATGCGCTGTTCAACCATGTGCCCAGAAACTTCACCATCTATTTCAGATAGCCGGTTGCCGCGGTAGAGCTGTCTTGACCAACAGACCAAGATTTGATACTCTCTTCCCGTCGCGCGAGTGGTGCCCATAGAGCGC
>JAFXIL010000032.1 GCA_017563185.1 Kiritimatiellia bacterium
ACGAATCTCGGCTGTATTTCGTCGCCATTGAAACACGCCTCAACGATGAAGTCGCCGTTTGTTCCTGTTGGCTCCACTACCGCGTCGAAACCATTTGTCGCCACTATCCGGCCAGGCCCCG
The DNA here is from genome assembly GCA_017563185.1 of Kiritimatiellia bacterium. GTDB lineage: Bacteria > Verrucomicrobiota > Kiritimatiellia > RFP12 > UBA1067 > RUG572. The sequence continues at coordinate 122 of JAFXIL010000032.1, forward strand.
ACACCTTGCGCCATTTCACTGCAGACGGCGCGAAGTCGCCTTGCACGCCAACTCTCAAAACGGCGTTGGTGCCCATCACAAGCCGCGACGGATTGACGAAACGATGATTATCATCTGTACGTTCAGTTGTAACAAGTCGGCGAAGAGGCTCTATGCACTTGAACCCCGCAGCCGCGACATGTGGTTCGCCGCCATCCAGAGCCAGAGTGGCGCTGAGCGTCCCAGTGCCGCGCCTTGGACACGAGACATAGACCGTGTACGTCCCTGTGCGCGTAAAGGGATCCGTCACCGTCAGCGGCAGCGGCGTCGTGGCCGTCACGATGTTCGTCGCTCCGTCCACCACATGGCACACGACCGGGGCTGCTTCGCCTTCCGCGGAAACCGTCACGGTACCGCCTGTTCCATAGGGAGCACGGAGATTCAGCGTCACTGGACGTATGCGCTCCGGTCTATTCGTCGGATATTCGCTTGCGTCGAATATGTCTGCGTCGTTCAGGAAGAACACGCTCTGGCAATCAACCGAGAACTCGGTGGAAGGCTCGATGTTCTGGCCCACCGTGAACCAACTTGTGTTGGTGATGGCGTAGCCGCCCGCGTATTCTGTCACAAGCGATATATGATTCGTGGCCCACGGAACAAAGTTCGTCGAAGAGTAGGAAATGATCGTCTCAAGAGAGTGCTCGTCAAAGAACGATATCCCCGCGCCGCCGCACCATGTGCATCCAAGATAGGCGTCGGCGTGGCAGTTGGTCACAACGGCGGTGACGGGCACATTGTCGCCCGGGAACAGATGCACGAGGCCGACATCGTCCACATCAACCTCGGCGACGCGACGCAGCCAGCCCGTGCGCGGGCTGTCGAGATACACCGTCACATCGCCCACTATACATTCATGGGGATAGCTGTAGGCGGAGCAAGATTCGGTGACGTTGGTCGCGCCGTGAAGCGTAACGGTTTCCAACTCACCGTCCGAGAGCACGAAAGGCACCTGCGCACCGCAGTCGATGGCGTAGAGCAGTTCGGCGTTGCCGTCCGCCATCACTTGGACGCCGCCCACCTCGACACACACGGGCCATCTGCCGCCCTGCAGGGCGATGTTGAGCCCAACAAGGCGACGGTTCGGATCGGACGCCCGCTGCGCAACCCACGCGGAGTAGCCGCCCGCAGAAGCAATCTCGGCTGCGTTGCTCGGGAAAGCCACAGCCGCCCACGCCTCGCTCTGATTCCACGCTGTCGTGGCAAGCGGGATCTCCGGTTCTGGATCAATCGCGTTTGGCAGTCCGTCAAAGTCCAGGTCAAGCGGATGCACTCGCGAATATCCAACCGTGTGGTCATCGTAGCGGTACTCGAAGCTGCCGTCCTCGAACAGCTCCGCCTGGAAGTTGGTTGGACAGTTCGCGTCGCGCGCGTAGGTGGCGTTCTGCCAAGTGAGCACTAGCGAGTTGTTCGTGGAGATCCCTTGCCAGAACACGGACTCGTTAGTCGTCAGCGCGACATCGCCCTCGTATGGCACGGAGTTTGACGGGATCAGATGCCAGTTGCATTCTGGCACAAGAGACACCTTGTCAGGGAACGGCGAGGGGAAATAGTTTGTCATCACGCTCGGCATGAACTCGCACCACGAGAGGACGGTGATCCCGCTCATCGTGCCGCCCTTCCACGGAAACGTCCATCCGGTGGGGCTGATCCGCATGGAGTCGTCATACGCGCCGCAAAGCCGCCAGTCGCCATTGGTGGCAACGCCTTCGAACGGAGGCGTCAACGCCGCGCCGTCCGTAGTATACACCACACGCCAGCCGTTGCTCACGTCAGTTTCAGTGATGAGGCTTGGCATATTTCCCAGCAGAAGCGGTACGTTGAACATGCCATGTCCCATCGTCTGCTGGCCGGGGAACTTGGCGAAGCCGTTGTACACTCCCATTGCCGCCATCGCGCCCAGCAGCAACGCCAACACAAGGTTGCGACACTTCGCAAGCCACGCAAGCGCACGGATGCGATTCCATACGAACCACGCCACCGCGACCGCAACACACGCCCCCAGCAGTGCGAGCAGCACACCTGGCGGCACAGGGCGGAAAATCTCTCTCAGCGCGTCCATCTCGTCACCTGAAGAAGAACGTCGTGCCGTCGGCCGATGTGGCCACGCTGAAAGTCTCGCCAAGAACGCCCTTCCCGCATCCCCGCAGGCGCACCATGTTCCACGCCGGATCGTGCAGCCACGGCGGCGGCGCGACGGAGAGCGTCGTGAATACGGGCGAGCCATCCACGGACGCCTCCAGCGACTCAATCGCGCCGACTGGCGAGAGGCGCATCTTCCACGAAAGCTCGGTCTCGGAACCG
>JAFXIL010000033.1 GCA_017563185.1 Kiritimatiellia bacterium
CCTGCGGCGAAGCCTGCCGCCCCTGCGCCCGCACCTGCGGCGAAGCCTGCCGCCCCTGCGCCCGCGCCTGCGGCGAAGTAATGCCGCTTGATGTTCTTTTCGAGGATGCAACCATCCTCGTGGTGGCTAAGCCGGCGGGGCAGTATGTGCATCCGTCACCTGGTCATCCGTCAGGCACGCTGGTGGACGCTGCGCTTGCCCATTTCCCCGCGATGTCGGGAGTGGGCAGCGATTCGCGTCCTGGTGTTGTCCATCGGCTCGACGCCGAGACAAGCGGCGTAATGGTGCTTGCGAAGACGCAGCACGCCTATCTTTCCCTGCGCCGCGCTTTTGAAGCGCATGATCTTGTGCGCAAGGTATATCTTGCCGTTCTCCATGGCGCGCCTAAACCGCGCTCTGGCACGCTAGAGACTCTCATCGGACGCCGCGCGTGGGATTCTAGGCGCATGGCCGTAGTCGGGAAGGACGGACAGCGCGCCGTGACGCATTGGCAGGTGCTTGGCCGTCAAGGTTCCGTGGCTCTCGTGGAGTTCGCCATCGAGACTGGACGCACCCACCAGATACGCGTGCATGCGGCCCATCTTGGCCATCCCGTTGCAGGCGATCCGCTGTACGGCAACCCTGCCGCCGACAGGCGCATGGCGTTTCCTCCTCGGCGTATGCTGCTGCATGCGGTGAGTCTGGCGTTTCCGCATCCTGTCACCGGCAAGATGGTGGAGTACTCGGCGCCACCGCCGGACGACATCGTGTATGCGCGCTAGAAGTCGCCGCACATAGCCGACATTGCGCCTGGCGTCGTCCACGTTGCGATTCTGGCCTTGAATGCGCGGATGCTTGAAGCAGGCGGCTGTTTTTGCTATACTGAAGGCATGAGGAAGAAAGGTTTATACATTGTTGGACTCGTTGCGCCAGCATCGTTTGCTTTCACAGTGGCAGTCGCTGTACATGCCGTGGCTGCGGAAACGCCGGTTGTGCGCGGCGCGGAGAAGGCCGTGGCCGTGGCGGAGAAGGTGGAGGGCGCCGAGGAGGTGAGGCTCACCGCCACGATCGGGCCGGACGACTACGACTGCGACCAGGCGATATGGTGCACGCCGGAGTTCGTGATGAAGGACGGTTCGCGCATTGACGCCACGACGCTGAAGATGCGCAGCGGCAGGGCCGGCTGGGGGAAGGTGGAGTTCAACAGGGTAAACTGGACCGGCAGAAACACGGCCCGCGTCGGCGGCGAGGAGTTCCAGCGCTTCATCTGCGCGCACGCTCCCTCGGCCGTGGTGCTGCCGGTGCCGCGTGGTGCCGTGCGATTCGAGGCCAGATGCGGCCTCACGGCCGCGAAGGGCAGGGGAAGCTGCGTGTTCAAAGTGGAGGCCGGCGACTTCTCGCGGCGCGAGCGCGCGATGGAGGCGCAGGCGCGAGTGAGCGCGGCGATAGCTCCGCTGGAGCGCCTGCTGGCGCACCGCCGCGCGGCAAATCCGTCTCTTGCCGACGGCCTTGCCATAGTCGAGGCGCAGATCGACATGGTGCGCAAGGCCGCGGCGGCGATCTCCGCCACCAACGCCTCGCCTGCGGCAGTGGTCGCCGCCGAGAACGCGCTCGGCATCCTCGACGGCGCAAGGCGCACGCTGATGATAGACCTCAATCCCGCAGTCGCCTTCGACCGCATACTCTTCATCCGCCGCAAAAACGTGCGTCAGCACCTCCCCTGCAACTGGCAGAGCAACTCGATGCTGCCGCGCAACGGCCACGACAACGAGCTGTGTTTCCTTGACGTGCGGGGCCCCAGTGCCGGCGCGACGGAGGTGGTGTACAAGCCCGAGGGCGGCAGGCCGCTCCTCGACGTGGAGCTGCACTGGAACGCGGACAGGCTTCTCTTCTCCGGCGTCGCCGCCTCAAACGCCTGGCACGTGATGGAGCTCGACCTCGCGACGCGCAAGGCGCGCCAGGTGACGCGCGACAACGCGGGCGACGTCAACCACTACGACGCATGCTACGTGCCGGACGGCCACATCATATTCACCTGTACCGCGCTCAAGTACGCCGTCCCCTGCGTGTGGGGAGACGCGCCCGTTGCGAATCTCTTCCGCTGCAACGCGGACGGCTCCGGGATGGAGCTTCTTTCGAACGACCAGGAGCACGCATGGTGCCCCGAGGTGATGCCCGACGGGCGCGTCATGTACCTGCGCTGGGAGTACACCGACATTCCCCACTCCAACGCGCGCATCCTCTTCACGTGCAATCCCGACGGCACGAACCAGCGCGCCCTCTACGGCAGCAACTCCTTCTGGCCCAACAGCATGTTCTACGCGCGCCCGATCCCCGGCCGGCCCACGCAGTTCGTCGCCGTGCTCACAGGCCACCACGGCCTGAGGCGCATGGGCCAGCTCGGCCTCTTCGACGTCGCGAAGGGCACCGAGGAGGGCGAGGGCGCCGTGCAGCTCATGCCGGGATACGGCAAGCCGGTTGATCCGATCGTGCGCGACCAGCTCTACAACGGCACGTGGCCCATGAACCTTCATCCGTATCCGCTCGACGACACCACGTTCCTCGTCGCGCGTAAGAACAAGGGCGAGGGCAACTTCTCCATCTACCTCATCGACCGCTTCGACAACGAGCTGTGCCTGCTGCGCGAGGCCGGCCACGACCTCTGCGAGCCCGTGCCGTTCATGAAGACGCCGGTGCCGCACGCGCAGCCGGACCGCATCGTGCCCGGCTCCACCACGGCGCAGGTGTACATCGCGAACGTCTATGAAGGCCCCGGTCTCAAGAACATACCCCAGGGCACGGTGAAGAGCCTGCGCCTCTACACGTACACCTTCGGCTTCCGCGACGAAGGCGGCCTCTACGGCTCGATCGGCCTCGACGGCCCGTGGGACATGCGCCGCACCCTCGGCACGGTGCCGGTGCAGGCTGACGGCAGCGCCTACTTCAAGGTGCCCGCCAACACGCCGATCGCCGTGCAGCCGCTAGACGCCGAGGGGCAGTCCCTCCAGGTCATGCGCAGCTGGTTCACAGCCCGCAGCGGCGAATACCTCTCCTGCGCCGGCTGCCACGAGAAGCAGAGCTTCGTTGCCCGCGCGCCGCGCGTGGCCGCCAACATGCCGCTCGAGGAGATACGCCCCTGGCGCGGCCCGGAGCGCAACTTCGAGTTCGCGCGAGAGGTGCAGCCCGTTCTCGACGCCTTCTGCGTGAGATGCCACAACGAGCCGGATCCGCCGCACGCGGACATGTTCGGCCACAAGCGCTGGAAACCGGATCTCCGGGGCACGAGCATGCTGAAGGGATGGAAGTCCCGCGCGCACGGTCGCGTGTGGGATAAGTTCGGCGGCAAGTTCTCCGTTCCATACTTCAACCTCGTCAGGTTCGTGCGCCATCCCGGCATAGAAAGCGACATACACCTCTTCGAGCCGATGGAATGGCACGCCGAGACCACTGAGCTCATGATGATGCTCGACAAGGGCCACCACGGCGTGAAGCTCTCGGAGGAGGCCCGCGACCGTCTCGTCACGTGGATAGACTTCAACACCCCCTACCACGGCCGCTGGCAGACGATCGTGGGCAAGGCTGCCCTGGAGAAGGAGAAGCTGCGCGAGGAGCGCCGCGCCCTCTACACCGGCATCCGCCAGAACCACGAGGAGATAGAGACGCCCCCGCCCGTCCTGAAGGACGAGCTCAGCTCGCGGAAGAAGCCCGAGGGCGCGCCGCCGCTGACGGTCGCCGGCTGGCCTTTCGACCCCGCGGCGAAGAAGGCCGCGCCCGCTCCCTCGATCAAGCTCGCCGACGGCGTCGAGATCGCGCTCGTCGCGGTTCCCGGCGGCTCGTTCGCCATGGGCTCCAACGACGCCAAGGCCCCCCGCGACGAGCGCCCGGCCGCGCGGGTGGAGGTGAAGCCGTTCGCGATCGGCGCGCGGGAGATCACCAACCGCGAGTTCCGCCAGTTCGATCCAAAGCACGACAGCCGCTGCGAGTCGCGCCACGGCTACCAGTTCGGAGTGACCGGCTACGACGTGAACGGCGACGACCTGCCTGCCGTGCGCGTGAACTGGAACAAGGCCGTGGAGTTCTGCGAATGGCTCTCGAAGAAGACTGGCCGCACCGTGCGCCTGCCGACCGAGGCGGAATGGGAGTGGGCCGCGCGCGCAGGCTCCGACAAGCCGTTCTGGTGGGGCGGCATCGACGCCGACTTTGCGCAGTACGCCAATCTCGCCGACATCTCGCTTTCCGACTACGCGGGCAATCCCTACGTGCAGGACCGCGTCAGAGCCCGCTACGGCAACACCGAGAACCTCTTCGACAACTGGGTGCCGCAGGCGCACAACGTGAACGACGGCGCGTTCCTGGAGGAGAAGAGCGGAAAGTGGAAGCCGAATCCGTGGGGACTGTACGACATGCACGGCAACGTGTGGGAGTGGACGCAGTCCAAGTACGTGCCGTATCCGTATGCGGCGGACGACGGGCGCAACGCGCCGGGCGGAGACGAGAGGCGCGTGGTGCGAGGAGGCTCGTGGTATTCGCGGCCGAAGCTCGCCACGGCCTCGTTCCGCAGGGCGTACCGTCCGTACGCGCCGGTGTACGACGTGGGCTTCCGCATTGTCGTGGAGTGAAGAACGCATTAGGGTGGTCGTCATGGACAACATCGCAGAAGAAATAGCAAAGCTGCGGCGCGAGCGGAAGGCCGTTGTGCTGGCGCACAACTACTGCCGCGGCGAGGTGCAGGACATCGCCGACTTCACCGGCGACTCGCTTGAGCTGGCGCGCCGGGCGGCGGGAGTGGACGCAGACGTCATAGTCTTCTGCGGCGTCTATTTCATGGCCGAGACGGCCGCGATACTCAATCCCGGCAAGACGGTTCTCGTTCCTGACGAGACGGCGGGCTGCCCGATGGCCGACATGATCACTGCCGAGCAGCTGCGCGCGCTCAAGGCGCAGCACCCAGGCGCGGCGGCTGTGTGCTACGTGAACTCGACGGCCGAGGTCAAGGCGGAGTGCGACATCTGCGTGACATCGGGCAACGCCGAGCGCGTGATGAAGATGTTTCCGAAGGACCGCGAGATAATCTTCGTGCCGGACCAGCATCTCGGATCGCACATCGCGGGGCTTCTCGGAACCGAGTACGTGCTGTGGCCGGGGTACTGCCCCACCCATGCGCGCCTCACCGCGAAGAACATCGAGGATGCGCGCGCCGCGCATCCCGGCGCGCAGGTGATGGTGCATCCCGAGTGCAGGAAGGACGTGCGCGACGCGGCGGACGAGCGCCTTTCCACGGGGGGGATGTGCGCGTTCGCGCGCACGAGCGCGGCGAAGGAGTTCATCGTCGGCACCGAGGAGGGGATTCTTCACCGCCTTCGCGGAGAGAACCCGGAGAAGACGTTCTGGTCGGCGGCCGAGCTGAGATGCCCGAACATGAAGAAGGCCACGCTCGAGAAGGTGCGCGACTGCCTGCGCGACATGTCGCCGCAGGTGACGGTGCCGCAGGAGATCGCCGTGAGGGCAAAGCGCGCAATCGACGCGATGCTCGCGATATGAACACCCAGGAAACAGAGAAGACCAAGATGAAAAAGACCATGACATTGTCCCTCGCGTGCGCGTTGCTGACTGCTGGATGCCTGGGGCCGAGGCAGAGCGACTTCCGCGACGTGGTGCTGCAGGCCAAGGCGAAGGTGTTCCCTGCGCTCGTGTACGTGCGCGTGGTGTGCAAGGATCTTGACGACGGCAAGGACGGCAAGCACACGGCGTCCGGCTCGGGCGTTGTGATCTCGAAGGAAGGCGAACTGCTCACGAACCATCACGTGATAGACAAGGCCGTGGAGATTCGCTGCCTTCTTTCGGACGGCACGTCGTACGACGCCAAGGTGGTTGGCAGCGACAAGGACATGGACGTGGCCCTGCTGCGGCTTGTGCGTCCAGAGGGCGCTGCCGATCTCCCTGCGGCCGAGCTCTCACCGGATTCTGTGAAGGTGGGCGACGTGGTGCTCGCGATGGGCGCCCCGTGGGGACTCGCCCGCTCGGTCACGATGGGCATAGTGTCGTGTACCGACCGCTACCTCGAGAAGTGCGGGCAGTACACGCTCTGGTACCAGACAGACGCCGCCATCTCTCCCGGCAACTCGGGTGGCCCGCTCGTTGACACACACGGGCGCGTGGTGGGCCTAAACGCGCGCGGAAACACGTCCGGCGCGCAGGCGTTCACGATCCCCTCAACCACGATACTCGAGGTGGTGCCGTTCCTCCGCGAGAAGGGCAACGCCAACTGGAGCTGGTTCGGCTTCCAGTTCCAGCCGCTGCACGACTTCAACCGCAACACCTACTTTCCGTTCACGAACGGCGTGATAGTGGCAGGCACCGACATCGGCTCGCCCGCTAGGAAGGCCGGTTTCAAGGCCAACGACCGCATCGTGGCCGTTGACGGCAGACAGGTGACGGCGCTCAACTACGAGGACATGCCCGCCCTTGAGCGGATGCTCGGCCGATTCCCGTTCGAGAAGTCGGTGAAGATCGACTACATGCGCGGCGGCGAGGCGCTCACGGCGAACGTGGCGCCGCGCGAGAAGGGGAAGGTGGAGGGCGAGGAGAAGGTGTTCTCTCGCTGGGGCTTCACGGCGAAGGAGATCAACCGCTTCAACGAGCCCGACCTCGCTTTCTTTGCACCGTCAGGAGGCGTGTACGTGGCGGCGACATCGTGGGAGGGCAACGCCGCAAGTTCGGGGCTTCGCCGCCGCGACATCATCAGGAGCATGGACGGCACGAAGGTGGAGACGATCGAGGACCTCGACGCCATCTACAAGAAGGCGCTCGACGGCCTTCCGGCGAAGTCGAAGATGGACGTGACGGTTGACCGTCGCGGCCGCGAGCTGCATTTCGTGCTAAAGTATCTCGAAGACACAGAAAAGGACGACCTGGAGTGATTAAGCCATGAAAGACATGACAGTGCTGTGTGTGGCGACACTGGCGGCGGCGTTCGGCGCCGTCGAGTCTTTCAGACGCGGCGCGCAGACGGTGACCCCAAACTGCGCGAAGAAACTGCTGGACGGATACAAGGAGCGCTCTCCTTCCGCTGGAAATTAAGAACGAGGAAAGTTCTGGCATGTTCATGAAGCGACATAACAGATGTGTGTTCCTGCTTGCGGGAATCGCAGCAGCGGGAACGGTGCTTGCCGTGGCACCGATCAAGAAGGGGCCGATAATCGGCGGTTCGCCGGCAGCCGCAGCGCAGCCTCGCGGTGCGCGGCCGACTGCAAGACCGGCGCAGAAGCCGATGCATAGGTCGTCGGCAAGGTCCGCACAGCCGCGTGCCGCCGTGCGTCCAGGCGCGCGCAGGGCGCAGCCGCAGAAACCCGCCGCGCGCGCGCGCAGAACGGTTCCTCCTCCGACGGGAAGCCCCGGGAACGGTCCGCGAGTGCCGTACCGCAGCGCGATAGCGGTGGACGCCGATTCCGGCCGCGTGCTGTTCGCCGACCACGAGCGCACCACGGCCTACCCAGCCAGCGTGACGAAGCTCATGACGTTCCTTCTCGTGATGGAGGACGTCCGGGCCGGGCTCTACGGCCTTGCGGACTCTGCCGCCGCGAGCGCCTACGCCGCATCGATGGAGCCTTCGAAGGTGGGCATACTCCCCGGGCAGATGATGACGGTGGAAGACCTCCTCTACTCTCTCATGATCAAGAGCGCAAACGACGCCGCGGTCGTCCTGGCCGAGCACTCCGCATGGGCGAGGAGCGGCGGGAAGGGACCCCTCCCGAGGGAGTCCAGGGGCCGCACCTGGCTGGACGCCTTCGTGGCGCGCATGAACCGCCGCGCGCACGAGCTTGGCATGGACTCAACCCGCTACGCCTCGCCGAATGGTCTTCCGCCGGGCGCGAAGGAGAAGCGCGGATTCGACGTCTCAACGGCGGCCGACATCGCGAAGCTGTGCCGCCATGTGGTGCGCATGCCCGGCGCGCTCAGGTTCACCTCGTGCGCGGCCCGCACGGTGACAGACGGCGCGAAGAGGCCGTTTCGGCTCGGCACGCACAACTACTTTCTCCCCGGCAGCCACGACAAGGACGGCTATGCGCGCCCCGTGCCGGGGTGCGACGGGCTTAAGACCGGCTACACGGCGGCATCGGGCTCGTCGATAGCGCTCACCGCGTCGCGCAACGGCCGCCGCGTGGTGGTTGTGGTGCTGGGCTCGGCCGGACGCCAGACGCGCGAGACGGCCGCCGGAAACATCCTGCGCGACGCGCTTGGCGCGGTGTCGGTGTGGTAGACGATGCATGTTGCGCTCTGCAGCGTCCTCTGCTTTGCCGAGCTTCTGGTGGGATCGTGGAACCTGCGGTGGTTTCCGAGCGGGCGCGCTGAGCACCGTGCGCCGGTGCCGGTGGAGGAGCGCGCGATGGACGATGCCGCGGCGGTCGTGCGCGCTGGAATCGCCCGGCGGCGACCAGGCGACCACGTGGTGCTTTTCTTCCAGGAGCTCCGCAGTGAGGGCGTATGCTCGAACCTCGTGGCGAGAATCGGCGGCACGAACGGGCTCAGGGTGGCGTCCGTGAGCGCCTTCCGCATGTGGGATAGGCGCCTTGGCTGGCAGCAGAACGGAATCGCAACCGACCTTCCAGTGCTGGATGCGAACTTCTCATACTGGCGGCGTTCGAAGAAGATACTTCCGCCTCGCGGCTACGCGTACGCGCTCCTTGACGCGGGGGCGGACGGGTTGGTGGCCTGCTACTGCGTGCATCTGAAGAGCAACTACGGCGCGAAGACGCCTGAGGACGTGATATCTAACGTGGCGAAGAGGGAGCTGGCCGCGAGCCAGCTCGTGGACCTCACGAAGAGGATCCGCTCGCCGGACGGGCGGCGCGTGACGCGGGTCATCATAGCGGGCGACTTCAACACAAGCCCGTTCGACGGCGCGTTTCCGGGCGAAAAGACCGTCTCGATGCTAGTCGACGCCGGCTACGTCAACTGCTTCGCGGGCGCGCCCCTCTCCGAACGCGGCACACGCCCCGGGCGCGGCAGGTTCCCCGACTCCACCTTCGACTACATCCTGCATCGTGGGTTCGAGGCGCAGCTGGAGAGATGGCTCTCGCCTCCTTCGGAGCCGAGCGACCACCGTGCTGTCTGGTTGCGCGTGAAGTAGCAGGTGTGGTATAATACGGTCATGGAAAAGAAGAAGATAATTGTGGCCTGCGGCGGCACGGGCGGGCATACGTTTCCAGGGCTTGCTGTGGCGCATGAGCTGGCGCGGCGCGGCCACGACGTGGTGGTGTGGGCCTCGGGCCGCGCTATAGAGGGCTCGGTGATGAAGTCGTGGGAGGGGCCGGTGTTCTCGACGGGCGCGAGGCCGCTCGGCCTCCGCAACGCTCCCGCGAATCTCTTCTCGATAATCCGCTGCCGCCGCGAGATGAAGCGCTTCGCGCCGAACGCGCTGCTGGCGATGGGCTCGTACTCTAGCCTTCCGCCGGTTCTGGCGGCGCGCGCGCGGCACGTGCCGGTGGTGCTTCACGAGGCGAACACTGTGCCGGGCAGGGCCGTGGAGTGGCTGGCGCGCTACGCGCGGGCCGTGGCGATATCGTTCGCGGAGACCGCGGAGCATCTGCCGAGGCGCAGAACGGTGCTGACGGGCCTTCCGGTGCGCAGGGAGCTAGAGGGCCAGCCGCGCTTCGACGACGTTCCGCCCGGCTCGTTCTGCGTGTTTGTGACGGGCGGCAGCCAAGGCGCGCACCGCGTGAACGAGCTCGTGGTGCAGGCGCTCACGCTGGTAAAGGCAGACCTCGAGCGGCGCCCCGGCTCGAAGGGCCTCTTCGTGATACACCAGACCGGCGCCGCCGACGAGGCGGAGGTGCTGCGCCGCTACACGGCCGCCGGAATCGCGGCGCGCGTGCAGGCCTTTGAGCGCGAGATGGGCAGGGCCTTCGCCACTGCGGACCTCGTGATCTGCCGCGCGGGCGCGTCCACGTGCTTCGAGCTTGCGCTCGTAGGCCGCCCTGCGTTCTTCATTCCGCTGCCGAGCGCGCTCAGGGACCATCAGCACTTCAACGCGCTCGCGTTCGTGAAGAAGGGCGCGGCAGACGAAGGCGCGCAGGACGCGCTCACCCCCCGCACAATCGCCAACTACGTGCTGCGCAAGATAGAGAAGCCCGAGTCTCTCGCCGCGAAGGCCGCCGCGATGCGCGCGGCCGCCGTGCCGGACGCCGCCGCTCGCGTGGCGGATCTCGTGGAGCAGGAGAGCCTGTAGCGACGGAAAACGAAAGGAGCCATTCGCCATGGCCATAGACGAAACCGACGCGGAAGCGTACCTTGCCAGAATCCGCAGGACCATCGCCGACTCGAAGAAGATGCTCGACGACTACCACGCGAAGCTCGTGAGCGTGGCGCGCGCGACGGTGGCGCACCACACGCCGGCGGCGCCAGCGTCGAGAAGGGGGCGTGTGCAGTGGGAGAGGGTGGCGCCGGATGTCATGATGTCGTCTACGAGCAGCACCAGCCGGCCGCGAACGAGGCTGGGGGAGGTCACGGCGAAGGCGCCTTTGAGATTCTTTCGTCGTTCATCGCCAGAGAGACGTGCCTGGTGTTCTGTGTCGCGCGTGCGCACGAGCGACGTCTCGTCCACGCGGCGGTTTATGCGTTTGGCGAGAGAGCGTGCGAGAATGGCGCTCTGGTTGTAGCCACGCTCGCGCAGACGGTTCTGGTGAAGGGGCACGGGCATTATCACGTCGATGTCGTGAAATGCTAGTTTTGCGCGCACCGCGCCCTCAAGAAGATCGACGAGGTCCTCGCACAACCACGTTGACTTTCTGTACTTGAAGGCCATTATCATGCGGTCCACCGGCTCTCGGTAGAACACCGCGCTGCGGGCGAATTCGAAAGCGGGCGGATCGAGGCGGCACGTCTCGCACACGAAGGAATGATGCGTCTCGGCCATCACAAGCGCGCCGCACACGCTGCATGCGCCGCCCGCTTCGTGGAAGGGCAGAGAGGCGAAGCATGTGGAGCAGATGTGGCGGCCAGGACGGTCTGAAACGCGCGGACAGCCCTCCACGGCGCACGTGCGCGGCCAGAGAATGTCCGCCGCTCGTGAGAAGAACCTTGAAAGAAGGGCCGCCATGGCCCGCCTCACCTGGCGAAGAGCGATGGGGGGTATTCGCCGGCGTCCACCAGCTTGCGGATCTCGGCGGTGACGAAGGGCTTGTCTTCCCGGTACGTGACGCCGAACCACGAGGACTCGGTGGGAAGCACGTCAACTGTGGCCGCTCCCTCGTGCACCATCTCGTCCACGACGAAGGGGATGTACCATTCGGACTTCTCGCGCCTGGCGTTTGCGGCGAGCCAGGCGGGGAAACGGGCCTCGAGGGCGTCGAAGAGCGCCGGCGTGAAGCCCCAGAGGTTCATCGACACGCGCTCGTCGCCCGAGAAGTCCCTCACCTTGGCTGCCGGGTCGTCGTCGTGCGCGCCTTGGGGCGTCTTGACGAGCTTCACGTGCTCCACCACCTTGGCGAGGCGGCCTGCCGGGTCGATCGTGCAGATGCCGCGCGCCACGGAGCCGTGTTCGGAAAGCGTGAGGCTGAGCTTGTAGCCGACCATCGCGAAGCGCAGCGGCGCGGCGGCATCGGCGGCGGCAGTGGACTGCAGGAACTTGCCCAGCCGCTGGAAGGCGTCGCGGCCGTAGAAGTCGTCGGCGTTGATGGCGGCGAAAGGCTCTTGCACGACGTTGCGCGCGGCGCGGATGGCGTGCGCGGTGCCCCAGGGCTTTGAGCGTCCGTCGGGCACGGTGTAGGGCGGGGGAAGGTCGGCGATGTCCTGGAAGGCGTAGTCTACAGGAAGAAGCCCCTCGTACTTCGAGCCGATCTGCGCGCGGAACACCTCCTCGATGTCCCTGCGGATGATGAACACGACCTTGCCGAATCCGGCACGGTGGGCGTCGAACACCGAATAGTCCAGAATGGCCTCGCCGGAGGGGCCTACGGGATCGACCTGCTTGAGCCCGCCGTAGCGGGAACCCATGCCGGCCGCGAGAACCACGAGAGTGGGCTTCATTGCTTCTGTTCCTTCTTTGAATTGTTCTTAAGCAGCTCCCTTACCGCCGTGTCGAGCTGGGGGTCTTCGCCGCGCACCTCGTCGGCGGGCGTGAGGGGCACGGGGAAGTCGGGCTCCGCGCCGTGGTTCTCCATGTCGATTCCGCCGTTAACGAACCATCCGTACTCGGCGTCGCGGAAGTCGCCGTAGTCGAGGATGCTGCGGTTGTTGGTGGCGATCACCGCGCCGCCGGTGGTCTGGCCCACCACGATGCCGCGCTTGATGGTCTTGACGGCGTGGGTGAATATCTCGCCGTTCGAGGCGGTTCCGGCGTTGCACAGCACGGCGATGGGCTTTGCGAACACGGGGTGCACGGTGTAGCCCATGAGATAGCCGGGGCGGCCGTTGCGCGGAATCTCGTAGGAATGGCTGGGAGCGCAGAGGATGGAGAGCATACGGTCGGCAGTGAAGCCGCCATGGTTGTCGCGCACGTCAATTATGAGCGCGTCGCGGCCGTAGCCCTCCGAGAACACCTCGCTCTCGAAGCGCTTGAAGGAGGCGTTGTCCATGGCTGCCACGTACACGTATCCAATGCGTCCGCGAGATATCTTGTGCACGTGCGTGCGTCTGGCGCGGATGTTGGCCTCGCCAACCAGCTCGCGGGCACGGGTGTATGTGGAAGGCTTCACGCGCACGACGTTTGTGGCGGGTTCGTCCGGATGGCCGAATTTTACTGTGATCTTTAGCGAGTCGTGGCCTGTGAGAAGTTCCGCAGGCATGATCTCGGGGGAGGTCTTGCGGTTGTTGATCTCGGTAATGATGTCGCCCGCGCGCATTCCGCAGTTGGCCGCGTCCATTACGCCGCCCTTGAGCACGTCGCGGACGCGCCATCCGGGGCCCTTGTGGTCTGGATCGAAGCGAACGCCGAGGTGGCCCGTGACGTCGCGCCAGTTCTGCCCGAAGACCGGCGGCACCCACTCCTTGCGGGACGTGGAGTTGTGCATGAAGCCGAGGTGGGACGCGTCGAGTTCGCCGAGCATCATGTACACGAGGCGCTGGAGCACCGAGTAGCTGGTGGCGTGGCGGAAGGCGGGGAAGAACTTCGCCTTCATGGACTGCCAGTCTGCGCCGTGGAAGCCGGGGTCGTAGAAGCGGTCGCGTATGCGCCCCCAGGCCGTGCGGCCGAGAAGCTCGTTGTACTCCGCCATGTCGAATACGGGATAGACGTTGAAGCTTGCCACCGACTCGAAGTGCGCGGGCTTGTTGCCGACGGCCCAGAGCAGGCGGCCCTTGTCCTTCGGCGTGCCCCAACGCTGGGCGATGCCGCGCTTGGCGGTGAGGCGCTTGGGCGAGAGGTCGCCGGGGATTGTGATCTTGGCGGTCTGGGTGCCGTCGTCGAATGCGAGCGTGCGGGAGTCGGCATTGAAGAAGGGGTTTGAAGCACGCACGTTCACGGTCTTGACGCGGAGGTCGATGTCCTCAAAGTCGATTTCGTTCGGTGCGCCCTTGCCCTCCTTGCCGTCTAGGAAGAGGTAGTGGAGGCGGCAGGGGGCGTTGTTCTCGCGACGTCCGCACCAGGCGAGGATCTTGCCGTCGGGGCTCCACGCGGGGTCACCGTCCCACATGAAGTGGCGCGAAACGTTCACGGGCTCGTGTGAGGCGGTGGTGGAGACTATCCACACGTCGTAGTTCTTGTGGTTGTCGGAGAAGCCGGCGGCTAGCCATTTGCCGTCCGGACTCCATGCGTACACGTCGTCGGCGGCCATGTTCGGGCCATCCACAACCGAGAGACCGTTCGTGTCGGCGAAGTGGATGCGCCAGGAGCCGTCCTGCCACAGAAGGCGCTTGCCGTCCGGAGAGATGTCGATGTGAAGGCGCGTAGTGCCGTCGGCGAGAAGGCGGGTCTTCTTGAAGGCGACGTTCTTGTCCCAGGGCTTCGATGGGTCTTCACGCCTGGCCACCCACAGGTCGGTGCCGTCGCCGTGGTCGGTGAGATAGTAGAGTGCTTCGCCGTCGGGCGAGAACGCGCAGTCGCGCTCGATGGTGCCCGTGCCACCGTGCACAAGCACGGGCTCCTTGCAGTCCATGCACATCACCCACAGATCGCCGCCGGCGGTGAACGCCACCTCCTTGCCCTCGGGGCCACGGAACGAGAAGCCGCCGTAGCCGTCGGGATTGCCTATGGAGGTGTACCAGCGGTTTCGCTTGCCGACGAGCGGAGGCGTCCATGAAGAGTCGGGGTGCAGCAGAATGGGCTCTGCCTTGGCGTTTGCCGCAGTGGGGTCGATGCGCCAGAAGTCGAAGCCCTGGCGGAACACGAGGACGCGTCCGTTGGCGGAAAGCGTGGGCTGCAGCACGTTGTCGCCCTTGAAGAAGGTTATCGCGCGCTCCTTCTTCGTGGCGAGGTCGTGGCGGAGGATGTTCTTAGAGCCACCGTCGCCTGAGACGTAGTAGAATCCCTTGCCGTCGGGCGTCCAGAGCGGCGTGCGGGAGTCGGTCTTCTTCTGCACCACTGGCGTGAAGGCGCGCGAGGGGATGTCGTACATCCATATCTCGCCAGCTTCGGACGTGAAGGACTTCGGGCGCTTGCGGTAGATGTTGTCGCCGCCGCGCACAAATAGGAGCCTCTTGCCGTCTGGCGAAAGTGACGGCTCGCTGGCCTTGGCGTCGAAGAAGACGCGCTCGAAGCCGTTTGACGCCACTAGCGCCGCGCGCATGGCGTTGTCGGCGTTGGCATGGTCGCGCACGACCACCGCCACAATGGACGTTCCGTCAGGCGCGTACGAATAGGGACGCGCCGGCGAAGTGCAGGGAGAGACGACGCGGATCGAACCGTTTTCGAGAGAATACTCGAAGAGGCGGTCGGTGTCAAGGCGGTTGGATATGAACGCGACTCTCTTCGCGTCTGGCGAGAGAACGGGCCAGCTGTCCTGCGACGTGTCGCCCACCGCCAGCACGCGCGCCGTGCCGCCAGCCACAGGCGCGATCCAGATGCGATCATTCCACTCGAACGCGAATTTACTGCCGTCGGCGGAAACAGAAGGACGCGCACCAACGTAGATGCGCGTCCAGTCGTTCGTGGCCTTCGCGATCCAGTTCCCATCCTGCTTGCCGTTCGAAGATACACCTTCGGCCTGGGAGGGGAGAACCTGGGACAACGCGAGGAAACCGGCAGCGATGAAAAGAGAACGCTTGTTCACGGAAAATCCTCCGAATATTGGTTGCCTCGCAGGGACTCGAACCCCAACAGGCAGAATCAGAATCTGCAGTGCTACCATTACACCACGAGGCAATGTGGGTGAAAAACGGGGAATAGTATATCAAATCTGAGTACGCCGTGCAAGCGGAAGTTTTAAAAATGTGGAAATCAAGTTTGCGCTGACCGATCCTCTTGTGCGTGGCTGTACGCCGATCTCCTTTTGATGCTGCGCCGCCGCGACAAGATCAAGGCCCATGCGTTCATTCGCCGCATCGCGCGGGGCTTCGAGGACTACGATCCGTCCTGCAAGCTCTACCGCGAGGTGCGCAGAGACTTCCTGCCGCCTTCTCCGGCAAATGACCGTGCTCACTTGCGCACTTGCGCAGAGCGGAGGATTGTGCGATAATATTCCACATGGGCCGCCCGTGCGTTCAAGTGGACGGAGAGCGAAGCCCCGAATGAAAGGTAAATTAGAATGGAAATCGTAATCTGCAAGACTAAGGAAGAGGCCAGCCGCCGTGCGGCGGATCTAGTGGCCGCTTGCGTGAAGGGCAACCCAAAGGCCGTGCTGGGCCTTGCCACAGGCTCGACGCCGGTTGGCATGTACAAGTGCCTGATCGACGACAACAAGGCCAAGAAGATCAGCTTCAAGACCGTTAGAAGTTGGAACCTCGACGAATACTGGGGCCTTGCAGGCACGCACGACCAGAGCTACCGCTATTTCATGGACAAAAACCTCTTCGACTCGATAGACATCGTGAAGAAGAACACGCACGTCCTAAATGGCCTTGCCAAGGACTGGAAGAAGGAGGTCGCCGCATACGAGGCCGCGATCAAGAAGGCCGGCGGCATCGACCTGCAGGTGCTCGGCATCGGATCCGACGGCCACATCGCCTTCAACGAGCCCGGCAGCTCCCTCACGAGCCGCACTCGCATCGTCTCGCTCACGCCGCAGACGATCAAGGACAACGCGCGCTTCTTCAAGAAGGCCGCCGACGTTCCGAAGCAGGCGCTTTCCATGGGCGTGGGCACGATCATGGAGGCGCGGCGCATCGTGCTGCTCGCCTTCGGCGCGAACAAGGCCGATGCGGTGAAGGGCATGGTGGAAGGCGGCGTTTCGCAGTTCTGCACGGCGAGCGCGCTCCAGATGCACCCCGATGCATGGGTGTTCTGCGACGAGGCCGCGGCCGCGAAGCTCAAGCTGCGCAAGTACTACGCCTGGCGCGCCGACGAGGCGCTGAAGGCCGAGCTCGCCTGAAGGGCGTGAGCTGATGGGCGTTCCAAGGCCGAAGCGCTCAGAGGGGACTGCAGTCGCCACGGTTGACGTGGCGAGGCAGTCCTTGACTTTGACGCTATACGGCAAGGCGCTGCGCACTTGGAGCGTCTCCACCGGCGCTGCCGGCGTGGGCGGCGTGGAGGGGAGCGGCAAGACGCCGCCAGGCCGACACCGCGTCGCGCGCCTCTTCGGCCACGGCGCCGAGAAGGGGCAGGTCTTTGTTTCGCGCCGAGCCGTTAAGGGACAGGTGATTCCGCGCTCCAGGTGGAGAAGCGGCGGCAAGACCGACTATGTGATGACTCGCATCCTGTGGCTTGAGGGACTCGAACCCGGCGTGAACAGCGGTCCGGGAGTGGATAGCCGCGCGCGCTACATCTACATCCACGGCACGAATCAGGAACATCTGATAGGGAAACCTGTCTCGCATGGCTGCATCAGGATGTCCAACGACGACGTGGTGGAGCTCTTCGACTTCGCGAAGAGGCACAGGGATATGATTGTCGAGATAGTGGAGGGCTGCAGATGACCGCCGAGGCGATAGAGCCGCATGGGTTCTGCGCCGGCGTTACGATGGCCGTGGCGAAGGCGCGCGAGGCGCTAGAAGGCGGCGGTGTGGTGCACTGCCTGCACGAGCTTGTGCACAACGAGACGGTTGTGGGCGAGCTGAAGTCGAAGGGAATGCGTTTCGTGGAAAGCCTGGATGAAGTGCCGGACGGCGGAACGGTTCTCTTCTCGGCGCACGGGGTGGGGCCGGCAGTGCGGCGTGCCGCCGATGAACGCGGCCTTGCCGTGATCGACGCCACGTGCCCGTTTGTTGCGCGCGTCCATCGCCAGGTGCGCGAGTACGCGGCGCGTGCACTGCCCGTAGTGGTTGTGGGCCATGCGCAGCACGTGGAGGTGGCGGGCGTCGTTGACGAGGCACTTGATGCGGGCGCGCGCGTGGCGGTGGTCGCGGCGCCGGAGGACGTGGCCGCGCTGCCGTTTCCACTAGGCGAGGAAGTGGGCGCGGTGTGCCAGACCACTCTTTCCGGCGACGTGGTGAGGAAGGTGATGGAGGCGCTGCGAGCGAGGCATCCAGGGCTTGTGACCTCTGCAACTGCGGAAGTCTGCACAGCCACGCGCGACAGGCAGGAGGCGGTGCGCAGATTTGTGGCGTCAGGCGGCGACGGAGTGCTTGTGCTTGGCAGCGCATCAAGCTCCAACACGCGTAGGCTCGCGGAGATCGCGTCCGAATCAGGCGCGAAGACATGGCGTGCTGTGGACGCCGCAGAAGTTTCCGACCTCGATTTCTCAGGCGTTCGTCGCCTCGGTGTCACATCCGGCGCATCAACGCCTGAGGAAGTGTTTGCCGATGTCATTGAAAGTCTGGTATAATCATGTCAATGAAAAACGCAGCTTTCATCTTTTTCGCGCTTTGCGCCGCCTTTGTTTCCGCCGCTGTTCATGCGGCCGGGACGATGTCCGGCGCGGCGCCGCGCAAGCATATTCTAGGTCACGGATGGGATCTTCTCGCCGTCTCTCCGGTTGATGTGGCGCGCAACGCGGACGCATTTGCGAAGACGGGGCTAGACGGCATCTCGCTTTCGCTTCGCGCACGGCTGCCCGACGGGAGCAGGCTCTCCTTCACCTCGATCCTCACCGATCCGCCCTGGACGCGCGACGCTTTTGCCGACCAGATTCCCGCTCTGAAGTCGCTTCGCGGCAAGCCTGGTCTTTCCCATTGCTATCTCAGCGCGTTCTGGACGCCCGCGAAGCGGCTTGCGTGGAGCGACGACGCGGCCTGGGCGCGCGCCATCGGAAACATGAGGACGCTTGCGCAGATCGCGCATGAGGCCCAGCTTGAAGGGCTCTTGATCGATCCGGAGGACTATTCGACAACGAAGCAGTTCGTATTTCAGCCAGAGGACGGCGACTTCGAATCGGCAAGCCTGCTTGCGCGCAGACGCGGCGGCGAGTTCATCGCCGCCGTTGCCGAGGTGCATCCGAATGCAAAGCTGCTCTTCTTCTGGCTGCTCTCGCTGTCGTATCACGACTTTTCCGGCGTAGCGGACGTGCAGCAGTTTCTGAAGTCGCGTCGCGACCTCTGGCCGTCGTTCGTGAATGGAATGCTCGACAGGCTGCCAAAGACGATGAAGTTGATCGACGGTGACGAGCGCGCATACCGTCAGGATGCGTTGCGCCGCGACTTCTACGTGGCGGCGTGGCAGCAGAAGCAGGGAATGCTTCCCGCGGTGGATGAAAAGAACAGGGAGCGTTTCCTGCTCAATGTCTGCACAGGATCGGGACACTACCTCGACAGCTACATCAATCCGACGAACAGTCCATGGTATTTTGGTCCTGTGGAAGGATCGCGCCTGAACCACTTCGAGGCGAACATCCGCCAGGCTGTCGCTTGCGCGGACGACACCGTGTGGGTCTACGGCGAGAAGTGCGCGTGGATCAGATGGCGCGGCGTGGCGGACGCGAAGTGGAACGGCGAGCGCACTCCCTACAAGACATGGGAGGAGGCGCTTCCCGGAATCTCCAGCCTGCTGGGGTGCGTGCGCGATCCGTGGGGCTGGATGGAGCATAAGCTCAGAGAGAAGATGCGCGCCGGCGCGCTCGTTGAGCTGACGGGAAACAGCGAGTGCGTATATCCCAAGCCTCTGGAATCCGGAAAGTTCCATGCGGGAAAGGTGCCGAAGCCGTTTGGCAGGTGGCAGGACGAAAAGAAGATTCAAGGCGAGTTCGGCGTCGACACCGGAACGGGCGTGGGCGACTCAAGCTCGATCAGCATTAGGGGTAGCGGCAATGGATGCTTCACCTTCGACTCGCCGAAGACGCGACCGGGCGCCGTTTTCCTGGTGCGTTTCTGCACGAAGGGATCTTCGCCGTCGGTTGCAGTATACTGGAAGCGCAACGGCTCGTGGAACTGGTCGCTGCCGGGATGCTTTCCTACGATCGGCGAGGCGGATGCCGACGGGTGGAGGCAGGGCGAGATGTTCGTGCGCGTGCCGGCGAACGCCGACTCGTTCAGCCTTCTCCTGGGTGCGAAGCAGCGTGCAGACGAGCAGATCTGGTTTGACCGGGTGAGAATGCATCCATTGGATTGATCCCCACATTTGGCAGTACAGAAAGCGCATGAGATGAGAACGATGCAGACAATCGGCAATAGGATGGTGAAAGGTTCGCCCGGCTGGCGTTTCGCCGCAGATGGCAGCCCAGCGCGCGCGCGCGGCATGTCAGGATTCGACAAGGACCAGAGTGGGGGATTGTGATATGCTGTTCAATTCGTTTGAGTTTCTGATCTTTCTGCCGTGCGTGTTCGCCGCGTACTGGGCTCTCTCGCGCCATCTTCGACTTCAGAATCTGCTTGTGCTGGCGACGAGCTACCTCTTCTACGGGTGGTGGGACTGGCGCTTCCTCGCGCTGATCGCGTTCACCAGCGCGTGGAGCTACTGCGTGGGACTCGTCGAGCTGCGCAGATGGGATGAGCGTCCATCCAGGGCTCTTCTCGTGATTTCGCTCATCGTGAATCTCGGCATATTGGGATACTTCAAATACTACGGCTTCTTCGTGGACTCCTTTGCGTCGCTGCTTCAGAAGATGCATCTTCTCTCTTCCGCCGGCGCGCAGTCGCTCGTGCGCCTCTCGCTCAACGTCGTTCTGCCGGTGGGCATATCCTTCTACACGTTCCAGGCTCTCTCCTACACGATTGACGTGTACAGGCGCGAGGTGCGTCCCGCAAGAGACCCCATCGCCTTCTTCGCGTTTATCGCCTTCTTCCCGCAGCTGGTGGCCGGCCCGATCGAGCGGGCGTCGAACCTTCTGCCGCAGTTCCTGCGTCCAAGGAGGTTCGAGTACGAAAAGGCCGTTGACGGATGCCGGCAGATGCTGTGGGGCTTCTTCAAGAAGTGCGTGGTTGCCGACAACTGCGCGGTGGTTGCCGACATGATGCTCAACGACGCCTCCATGACGAACGGCCTCGGCGTGTGGCTGGGCGTGCTGCTGTTCTCGATTCAGATATACGGCGACTTCTCGGGATATTCCGACATAGCCATCGGCGTCTCCCGCCTCTTCGGCGTAAGCCTGATGCGTAACTTCGCCTATCCGTTCTTCGCGCGCGACATCGCGGAGTTCTGGCGGCGCTGGCACATGTCGCTCACCACGTGGTTCCGCGACTACCTGTACATTCCCCTCGGCGGCAGCAGATGCGGCAAGTGGCGCAAGGTGCGCAACACGTTCGCGATATTCCTCGCAAGCGGACTCTGGCACGGCGCGAACTGGACGTTCATCCTGTGGGGCGCCTTCCACGCGCTTCTGTTCCTTCCGCTTCTCCTCGCAGGACGCAACCGCCGCCGCCTTGGCGTGACCGCCGAAGGGCGAATGCTTCCCGGCCTTGGAGAGACCGCGAGCATTCTGGGCACGTTCCTCGTCGTGCTGCTTGGCTGGCCGCTCTTCCGCGCGAAGAACGTGGGCGAGTCGCTGCGCTGGTACGGTGAGATGTTCAATCCGTGCACGTTCGGCGCTCTGCACGGTATGCCGCGCGAACTTGTGGTCGCGCTTCTCGGCGCAGCGGCGATGTTCGCCGTGGAGTGGACAGCCCGCCGCTGCGAACACGGCCTCGCCCGCCTGCCTCGCCAGCGCGTCGCGCGCTGGGCCGCCTACTACGCGCTCCTCTGGCTCGTGGTGTTCTACGCGCCGGGATCACAGACTTTCATCTATTTCCAGTTCTAGGGGGTGCAGATGAAAAAGTTCTTATCATACGCCATCCTTTTTCTGGGCATGCCGGCCGTGCTGGGCGCGGTATGGACAGCGTTCGTTGTGACGATGGACTACCGCAGCTACATGGGCGCGCTTCCGGCTCCGTCAGGCGCCACCGTTGCGGTGTGCGGCGACTCGCAGACTAAGGACGCACTAGATCCCTCGATTGTGCCAGGGCTCTTCAACTTCTCGACTGCGGCCACCACCTGCGACCAGGACATTCTCCGCCTCAAGGACCTTCTTGTCGCGAACCGCGGAAAGTTCAAGTACGTGCTGCTCGACGTTTCGCCGCTAAAGGTGGGCTACTCCACCGAAAGACCCGTCTCCGAGCTCAACGCCGCGCGCGTGCATGCGCTTCTGCATTTCTATCATTTTCCCGTGAACAGGCGCGACTTCGGCTCGGTGGGCGCGCTCTGGCGCGACGTGATCTGCACGCGCAAGTACAACGAATTCCGCAAGTCGATTCTCCGCGGGCGTCCTTGGCGCAGCTCTATGGCAGGGGCTTTCGCTCCAGACAAGGCGAAGGGATTCCTCAATCCCAAATACATGGCGAAGGCGCTTGAGGACGCAAAGGAGAAGGCGAGCCGCGTCAACAGGCGTCCGCCGGCCACGCCTTCGTTTCCGATCTTCGGCATTCTGGCGGAAAGCGTTGGGCTTGTGCGCGCGTCAGGAGCGATTCCCGTGCTTACCACAATGCCGCTTTCCGCCGCGCTTCGCCGCGAGATGGATCCCGTTCGCCTGGCCGCGTTCCGCGCCGCCACGCAGACGGTCGCGCGCAGACTTGACGTGACGTGGCTCGACTATCTTGGAACCGACCTTTCCGACGAACTCTGGCACGACTGCAACCACCTCAACAGAGACGGCGCAAAGGCGTTCTCGACGATCTTCGCGAAGGACTTCGCGGAAGTGACGAGCAGACACGAAGAAGGCGCGGCGCATAAGAGCGCGCCGACTGTCGAGCACGCGGGAGACCTCTTCTACGTGGACATGCCGACCGCGCTTGGAGGTCTCTCCTGGGCGGGCGAGGACACATACTGGTCCGTGTACGACCGTGGCGGAGAGCTGCTTGAACTCTTCCTGCCTGTCAACCGCGCCGATGGAATGTTGATGGACAAGGCCACAGAACCCAAGGTGCTGCGGCGATTCAAGGTGCCAGGCGCGAAAGACCTCGAAGGCGCCGCATGGGATCCGCTGCGCGGAAGCGTGTGGGTGAGCGACGAGAAGGGGCCGCGGATAGTCGAATACATTCCGGGCAAGGGGCTGGGAATGGAGGTGAATCTGCCGCAGGAGTTCAGAGGTGTGCAGAGGAACCGTGGCCTCGAGGCCCTTGAGATATCGCCGGACGGTCTTGACATGTGGACGTGCAATGAGAATGAACTGCCGGTGGACGACGACGCTTCCGTGGGTCCAAGCGAGTTCCTGCGTCTCACGCGCTTCTCGCGTTCGACGGCAGACGGCGAATGGCGCGTCTCGGGGCAGTGGGCGTACCGTCCCGAGACGCCTGGTGGCCTGAAGGTGCGCGGACGCGCGCGCAACGGCGTGTCGTCTCTCTGCGTTATGCCCAGCGGAGAGCTGCTCGTTCTCGAGCGCGAGAAGAAGGGCGAGGGCGAACACAAGTACATCACGCGCGTGTATCTGGCAGACATGGCGCGCGCAACGGACGTCCGTGGACGCCGATCGCTGGGCGATGCCGACTTCGCGCCGGTGGGCAAGCGACTTCTGTACACGGCGGATACGGGCCTTGCGATGTTCGAAGGCATGAGCCGCGGACCAGTTCTCGCCGATGGCTCGCATCTTCTGATTCTCGTCTCAGACGGCGCCGTCGTCCACAATGGCCGTTCTGGCGGAATGTTTATGACGCTCCGTTTCCGCCGTTGAGAACCACGCCAGGAAACCTCGAAACATTTAACAATGTTTTAACATTTGCTTGCCCTGAAATGTGATATCATTTTCCCTGCGCGCAGGAAGCGCGCGGAAGGAGAATGACTGAATGACGGAACGCGAGGCGAGAATCGCCTTCAACATGATACCCACGGTCGGCGCCGTGACGTTTGCACGCCTCGTTCGCGAGACGGAAGGCGATGCCGCGGCCGCATGGGAATTCTACCCGAACAAGCTCGACTGGGAGGGCAAGGCACCTGACTGGGAACGCGAGATCGCACGCGCCGAGAAGATGAAGATCAAGATCGTGACCGAGGCGGACGCCGAATATCCGCAGCAGCTTAGGAACATTCCCTCGCCGCCGCTTGCGCTCTACGTTGCGGGCAGCGTGGAGGCGCTCTCGAAGAGCGCAGTGGCGCTCGTCGGAACGCGCCACAGCACGGAGTACGGACGCGACGTCGCCGAGCGTTTCGCCTTTGGTCTCGCAAAGCGCGGATGGTGCGTGGTGTCGGGCCTTGCGCGCGGAATCGACGCATGCGCTCATCGCGGCGCACTTGCCGCCGAGGGAGCTACAGTAGGAGTGCTTGGAGGTGCGCTCGACATGTTCTATCCGCGCGAGAACCGCGCGCTTGCACGCGAGATGGTGGAGAAGGGAGGATGCGTGGCGAGCGAATTCCCGTTCGGACGCGCCCCCGACGTGCAGACCTTCCCGCAGCGCAACCGCATCGTATCGGGACTTGCTAAGGGAGTGGTGGCGGTGGAGTGTCCGATCCACAGCGGCACGCTCATCACGTGCACGAGGGCGGTGGAGCAGGGGCGCGCGGTGATGGCGGTTCCAGGACGCATCGACTGGCGCACAAGCGAGGGCTGCCACCATCTCATCCGCGAGGGGGCGCGGATCGTGACGAGCGTGGACGACGTGGTGGAGGAGCTTACTCCTCTTTCGGCGCGCACAAAGGCTTCCTCCTCCGCTGCCGCTCGCAATGCTGAAGAGAAGCGGCGCGACGAGAAGAAGACGGCTCCCGAGAAGAAGGCTGAACCGCTTGCGGGATGTGGCCCGGCAAAGGCGTCCAGGCACGCGCCCGCACAGCCGGAGGCGAAGATATCCTCCGACGAGGCGAGCGTGCTTCGGGCCGTGCCGAATGAGGGGGCCACAATGGACGCCGTGGCGCGCGCCTGCGGGCTTGGCGCGGCTTGCGTGAGCGCGCTTCTCGTGGGGCTTCGCCTCAAGGGACGCGTTCGCCTTCTGCCCGGCAACCGCGTGGCTCCCGCGCAACCGCATTGATGTCTTTCGCTCCCTGTACATCTGATGGGGAATATGGTAGAATGACCTTTAAAGACGCTTTGTCAAAGGAGAGATCGAAGCATGGCGATTAAATTCAACAGCGGCGCGAAGAGCGTCCTCATAACTGGCGCCTCGAGCGGCATCGGCGAGGCGTTGGCGGTGGAGTGCGCCAGGCGTGGTGCGCGGCATCTTTTTCTCTGCGCAAGAAACGCGGAAAGGCTCAATGCCGTGGCGGAGGCTTGCCGTGCGCTGGGGGCCGACGTGCACGTGAAGGTGTTGGACGTCACCGACGATGAAGGCGTGCGACGCTGGGTGGAGGAGTGCGAAGCGGCGGCGCCGTTCGAGGTGGTGTTTGCGAACGCGGGGGTGGCCACCGGTGCGGAGAAGGAGGCGAACGTGCGCCGCACGTTCTCGACGAACGTGAGAGGGTGCATGAACGTGGCCCTTGCGGCGCTCGCGTGCTACAGATCGAGGAAGCTGGGCAATCCGGCGGGAACGCGCCGCCAGATCGTGCTTACGGCGTCAATAGCCGGCTACGCGCCGCTGGCGTCGTGCCCGTCGTATTCCGCTTCGAAGGCCGCCGTAAAGACCTGGGGGCTTGCAAACAGGCGCCCGCTCTCGCGCGAGGGCATATGCATGAACGTGGTGTGCCCGGGCTTCGTGCGCTCTCGGATAACGGACATGAACACATGCCCGATGCCTTTCTTCATGGAGGCGGACCGCGCGGCGCGGATCATACTCGACCGCGTTGACCGCAACGTGGGGCTCATCGCCTTTCCATGGCCGATGCGCCTCGCGAGCTGGCTGCTCTCGATCTGTCCGTGGCCGCTTGCGGAGTGCATATCCTCCATGTTGCCGGAAAAATCCAAGGCATGAAGCCCCTCCTCTGGCCGACATTCAAAAACTGAATTTGCCCTCTTTACCTGCGCGGTGGATTATGCTATACTATTGGGACTTCCCGAGGAAAGGGAATGCCAGTTTCGGACCGTAGCGCAGCCTGGTAGCGCGTTTGCTTGGGGTGCAAAAGGTCTCGGGTTCAAATCCCGACGGTCCGACCATTCATAACGGCCAGAGTGTGCGGCCATAACGGCGAAAACGGAAATTTCATCCGTCCGTGATCGCCACCCGGCGAGGTGCTGGAATGTGTTTTACAACACTTTACAACACATCGGCGGCGCAACGCCCGCAAGGGCGAAGGACTGGACGCACAGATGAAACTGAAGCAGACGGGCACCGTGTTCGACAACCACGGCCTGTGGTACTACTCCGTGAAGTTGCCGGGCGAGAAGAAACGGCGGCAGATACCGCTTAAGGCTCCGGGCGCAAAGCATACCATGCGCACGGACAGGCCGCGAAAGATGGCCGAGGACGCCGCCGCGAGGTATTGGGCCGAGCATACGCGGCAGAGCGTTGCGCGTGATCGCATGGAGGCCGGGGCGACGGTCGAGGAAATCTGCGCGGCATGGTGCGCCAACGCCGAGGTTTACTATCGGCGCGCCGACGGGACGCCGACGGGCGGCGTGGGGGACGCCGAGCGCGACGTGCGTCTGTTCCGCAGCATGTACGGCAACGCGGCCATGTCCGAACTCACGCACCGCGACATGCTGAACCACAGGGACGCGCTTGTTCGCTCCGGGATATGCCGCAACACGGTCAACAGGCGGACAAGCGCAGTAAAGCGCATGATCGCGTGGGCATTGGACGAGGCAATGATTCCCGCCGTGGTCAAGGCCGAACTGACGCAGGTGGCGAACTTGAAGCGGGGAAGATCGGCGGCGCGGGACATGCCGCCCGTCATGCCCGTTGCTGACGCCGTGATCGAGGCCACGCTTGAACACATGATGCCGAACACGGCGGACATGGTGCGCGTCCATCGCCTGACGGGCATGAGGCCCGACGAAATGTGCGGCTTGAAGTGGTCGAGGATAGACACCTCGCAGACGCCTTGGGTGTACAGGCCGGAACGGCACAAGAACGAATGGAGGGGCCAGCCGCGCGTCATCATGATCGGGCCGAAGGCGCGGGAGATACTCTTGCGCCACAGGGACGGCGGCGACGTGCCCTTCTCGCCCGGACGGGCGATACTTGAACTCATGCAACGGAAACGGGCGGCGCGGACTTCGCCGTTTTATCCGTGCCGCGACGAGGACTATTCAAGGGCGAAGATCGGAGCGGTGCGCAAGCCGCGCGCGGCGTGGGACACTTCTGGCTACGCGCGTACTATTGCGGCGGCATGCATCCGAGGCGGCGTCCAGCATTGGCATCCGAACCAGCTGCGCCATTCATTCGCCACGGAGGTGCGGCGCGACTTCGGGCTTGAGGCATGCCGCGCCGTCCTGGGGCATTCGACGGGATCGCGAATCACCGACCGCTATTCATACGCCGCGCTGGAGGAGGAGACCATACGAAACGCGCGGACGGCGGTCGAGACGCTGGGCTAGGACTTGCCGAGGGACTTGGCAAGCGAGCCGTTCGGCATCATTCGCGTGACGCTGTAGACGGCGGCGAACATGGGGAAGCGGCGCAGGGCCGTCTTGACCTGATAGTGGACGCGCTGCTTGCTCCATCCGAACTGCTTAGCCACGTCCACGACCGTCCGGCGGTTGAGAAGTGCGTGTAGAACGGCGGCGACCACGGGCGACAGCGCGGCGAACTCATGCACAAGCCGAAGAAGCGCGTCCGTTGTCTCCTGAGAGAACGGCAGCGGGGACGGCGCGGGGGTTTCGCCGTCAATCTTGTCGGCGGGATCGTCGTGCGAGACCATCGAGAACCCCGGCACGACTTTAAGGAAGCCGTCCTCGGTGCCTTCTATCACGGCATCAAGGGAGACCGAGCCGCCGTTGCGTCCATCTTCCATGCGGCATTTCGCGCAGATCGACCGAAGCCGCGCAATTTCCGCGTCGTGTTTGCAGTTGTGGCATACCATACAACAATAGCGCGGCGGTAAAATCCCCAACGTCCGCGCCGTTTTGACCGCAGCGCTATGGGTAGATGGCACGTCATGCGGCACGCCGCCACGCCCGGCTTTACCTTTGTCTGTCGGAGACGGGCGGCGCGACCTAAACGCGGCCACGGGCGGCGAACGGCGCGGACAGGGACGGAAAGAAAACCGACCACGCGCCCATTAGCCGCCTTTTTCGTTGCGCGAAATTTCCGAATTTCCCCACTTGCGCCCTGCCGCCGATTGTGGTATCATGTCCGCGTTTTCGGACAACAGGAACTGGAACCCCTGCCGAGAACAGAAATCGCGGAACCCCAAAACCCCGATTCGCCCGCTTGTTTGTGGTCTGTGCGTCCGCGCACAGGTTCCAGCCCAAACGAGCGGGTTTTATCATGCAAACATGGAACTGGAACCCCATGAGAGCAAGAGAGAGGCGGACGCCGACCGCTACAACAAACGGCGAGAACGGCGGCGCGGGTGCGCTGGCCGTGTGCGTGAATGATCGCGGCGGCGAGACGCTTTTCTTCGCCTGCCGCTATTCGGGCGAGAACGCCGACGGCCACCCCGTCGAGGTTGCGACATGCCGCAATCTGTACGCCGCGCGTGGCTGGGCGAAAGAGACGGTCGAACACGCGGCGAAATACGGCAAGATCGCGACGGTGCGGATATTCCGCGCCGGGCTTGTCGAGTGCGTCTCCGCCATGGACGCGCACGAAGCGGAAGGGGGTGCGCAATGACTAAGGCAAAGACCCCGAAGAAGGCCGTGTGGCGCGAGACGCGGCGCAAAGGCGTCCGGGTACTGATCGACCCCGACGGGAACGTCTACTACGGCACACCCGAAGAAGTGCGCGAGGCCGCGCTCATGCCAAGACGGCGCGACGCGCTGGCGCAAAGCATAGAATGGGCGCGGCACACCGCCGACAAATTCAACTACACGCCCGACGAACGGCGCGAGTACATCCGCGAGAAGCGGCGCGACGCCATTCATTCGGGGAACTACGACGCTCATTTTGGCGAGAGCGTCCACGTTCCATCCGACGTGTACATCCTGCTGAAAGCGGGGGCGCGGCTTGTGTGTGACAGTTTCGACGAGTTTCTTGCCGAGGTGTGCTCGTCCCAACTTGAAGCGTTGCTGGACGTTGCCGCGAGAGACACGGGCAAGCGCGAGATTCCGCTGACCCGATACGAACGGGCCGCGCTTGACCGCTTGCGGGGCAATGTGCATAAATAAGCATTGATATGCTTTAATAAGCATTGATATGCTTTAATTATGATTTATTGCCAAGAAATCTATAAAAAATGCAGAATTGGCGTTGCGGTCACTAGGGGATTGTGGTATAATCCCGATTGCCTTTTGACCAAAACGCCAATAGTAGGCAATAGCCATTTTGGCGAACTGCGAACAACAGGAGAAAAAGACCTTATGGACAAACAGAACCAGGACACGAAGCCCACGGTCAAGCCGTATGACGTCGCCTACACATGCACGGAAGTGGCGGAATATCTCGGCATGGCCATATCGAGCGTCCGACAGGCCGCAAGGCGCGGAGACCTTGAAGGCGTGTACGGCGGACTGGACGGAGACCGACTTATCGGCATCACGTCCAGGAGCCTTAACGCCCTAATGGCCCGGCGGCGCGAGATCGCCGAGAAACGACAGACCGGGTATCAGACGCGCGCCGAATACCCGGCGGCGAACTGAAAAGGGAAGGATCGCGACCGATGGACGCAACAAAGAACCTCGTCATCACGCCCGACAGGCCGGGCGAACTTCTGCCGCCCGACGGGCTTGTCGGAGAAGTTGCCAAGTGGATCGTAGATTCCGCCGGGTGCTACCAGCCGAACTTCGCGCTTGCGGCGGCGTTGACCGCTTGCGGCGCGCTTGTCGGCAGGGGCGTGAAGGACTACACGGGGCAACGGTCGAACATCTACGTGCTTGCCGTGGGCGAGACCAGTTGCGGCAAAAACGAGCCGCTGAAGTGCATCGACGCGCTCTTCCGCGCCCTGCGTTTCGAGAAACTGCTGCAAGGCGAGGTCACTTCCGATTCCGCGCTTGAAGTGCTGTTGACCGCCCATCCCGTCCGTCTCCTGAAGATCGACGAACTGGGTCACTACTTGAAGAACATCAAAGGCGCCGGGCAATCAAACGGACACCTCAAGACCGTCATGCCAATGTTGACGAAGGCGTGGTCGGCGGCAGGGGGAGTGCTGGAGGGAAAAACCAGAGCCGAGGCCCCGAACGAAAAAACATGGAAGCCCGGCAGGCATATCGAGGAGCCGTGCTTGTGCATGTACGGCACGACCGTGCCCGGCGTCCTTTTCGACAGCCTTGACGCATCAGACATCGCGGACGGCTCAATACCACGGTTCCTTCTCTTCCGATCCGATACCATCCCGAGACGCAAGACGAAGCCAGAAATATCCGTGCCGGACGAGTTGCGCGACAGGATCGCGGACGCGCTGAATCATCTTGGGATTCCGCCGCCCGGCGCGAAAAGCCAGGACGGCAAGCCCGCCGACATCCCGACGCCCATGCTCATCTGCGAGACGGAAGAGGCCGCGGATACGTTTGAAGCCCTGGAGGACGTTAAGTATTTCCACACGGCGAACACGTCCGAAAACGAGATCGTGCGGCAGATATGGGGCAAGGCCGTGGAGAACGCGCGTCGCGTTGCGTTGATTGTGGCGGCGTTCCGCAATCCGTCCGCCCCGATGATCGAGGAGCGCGACGCCCGGTATGCCGTGCAGCTTGTGCAATGGCTTGTGAGCAATTTCGCGGTTGCCGTCACGGAGCGCGTATCATCGACCCGCACGGAGCGAACGAAGAAGCGGATACTTCGGCTGCTTCAACGCGCCGGAGAGAAGGGACTGACGAAATCCGAACTGACCCGTGCGACCCAAGACTTGGACGGGCGCGAACGTGCGGCGGCGGTTGTGGACCTGGTCGACGGCGGCGAGATCGTCATGACGGAGGTGAAAACATCCCGAAAAAGTA
>JAFXIL010000034.1 GCA_017563185.1 Kiritimatiellia bacterium
CAGGCGAACCGCCCGGCGTCTGCGCGCCGGCCCGAGGCGGAGGGATTCCGCGATGGGCATGAGTCTGCCCGCCACAAGCCGCCGCGAAGGATCCGCCGCGCAGAGGCTGGCGACCGCCCTCCTCCATGGATAGTCGTATTCCCGAAGAAGCGCGAAGTCCCTGGCCGGCGACTCGTGGTCCAGCCAGAATCCGGCGACCAGCCGGTACGCCAGTACGCCGAGCGCCCAGGCGTCGGCCTCCACGCTCGCCGGAGCGCCGCCGAGAAGCCGCTCAGGGGCGAGATAGCACATCGAGCCCAGAAGTCCCGCCTTCCGCCATTCGTCGAGACCGTCTGCGAAAACGCGGCCGCGCAACTCGCCGCCGAACACGTTCGCGATGCCGAAGTCGGTGATTACCGCACGGCCGTCGGGGCCCACCATCACGTTCTCCAGCTTCACGTCACCGTGCGCCACGCCCTGCGAGTGGATGTAGTCGAGGCCCTCGCAGATGTCGGCGAACCACGCCGCCGCCTGGTCCTCGTCAACCTGCTCCCTGCGCATGTCCTCCAGCGACTTAGGCGTGCCGTCGGGCGACAGCACGAGATCCATCGCCAGGTACAGGGCGCCGCTGGACTCGTCCTCGGCGAGCTCGTGCACCGCCACCACCCTCGGATGGGACATGTTCGCGAGCGTGCGCCCCTCCGCGAAGAAGCGCGCCTTCAGTTCCTCCACGTGGCGCGGCCCCGGCGCGAACACCTTCACCGCGCGCCTCACGCCCAGCCTCACGTGCTCCGCCTCGTACACGCGCCCCATGCCGCCGCTTCCCAGCAGACGCACCACACGGTATCCGCCCAGCATGTCGCCCTCTCCGATCTCGCACTTCGCCTGAAACGCCCCTGCGTCACTACTCATACATCGCCTCCACCTTCCTGATGCGGGCTTCTATTCTTGACTTCGCCTGCAGCACGTAGCCGCGCCGCACCCCGAGCTCGCGGGCCACCTCGCCCGCTGGCCTTCCGTTCACGGCGTACTCCACGTACGCGCGGCGCATCAACGGCGGCAGGGCCGTATCGTCGAGCACATGCCGCCGGGCGGCGTCTCTTGCGGCGGCGCGCCATCGCGCGTCGAACTCCGCAGCGGAGTCAGGCCCGGGCGCAGGCAGCTTCTCCACGTCCATGTCAAGCCTCTCGCCGAACGCGTGCGCCTCGTCGCCGCGGCGCCACCGCGCGACCTCTCTTCTGATGATCTTTTTGAGGTATGCCCGGAACTTGACTCCGGGCCGTCTCTCGTACTTGCCACCCATGACGGCGCCGACGAGCTTCGCCATGGCGCACTGGGCCACGTCCTCCGCGTCCGTCTCGCCAACGAACTGTTTCGCGTAGCTCGCCATCGCGGGGAAGTAGAGGTCGAAGAAGCGCTGCCAGCACGGCCCGCTCACCGACTCCTCCGCGTTCGCCATTCCCAGCAGCAGCGTCACCTGCGTTGTCACGAACGACATTCCCCTTCGCCCCATCAGTCATCTCCATTGGCTTCTGCGGACATTGATTTGCTCCCGGTTTCCGAATTCAGCGGGGACAGTCCCCGCGCCGCGGCGGAGAGAGGAATTCGGACATCGGACGCCGGACTTCCGGCCGCGTCGTAGGCGAACGTCGTCGTCCCGGTCGCGTCCTCAGCCCTAGTCTGCCGCCCCATCGCGTCGTACGCGACCGACACGGAGGGCGTGCCGTCAGAGTACGCCGTGTTCGTGAGGCTGTTCCAGCCGTCGTAGGCGTACGTCGTCGCCACGCCGCGCGCCCAAGTGCGCGTGGCGAGATTGCCCGAGTCGGTGTACGTGTACGAAGAGCCGTTGCCGTCGGCGTGGAGTTTTCGGACTCGCTGGGAGTCCCCGCATGATTCCAACAACTCTCTAATCCCAATTTGCATATATCAGCTCCCACAACGATCTTATACTGCAGTCGTCATGAAAAACCGCTTCTTGAATTAGTTCTGCGGCATGAGAATCAGTGCTTATTCCGTACATTCTTAGCAAAGGCCACAAGACATCTTCATCGTCCATTTCAGAATCACCCACATAGCCCATAATTACACTCGCCACGTCGTCTGGACCAACATGTTCATTTGGCCAATTTATGTAGGACAGGTGGACGATAATTCGCAGAAACAAGGCTGTTTCTCTCCAAGTTATGCCACAGTCTTTCCAGCTTTCCAACCATTCCACCCGACTTCTGTTACGAAGCTCCCTTTTGACCGATCTCTTAAATCGTGCAACCTTCCCAATGAAAGGCATCGAAAAGAAGAGTAATGGGTCGTTTGCCAAACATCTAGGCCATGTTACGCTAACCATGACATTTTACTCCTAGTCACTTGAACAGATCCCATATGGAATCCTCATAAAAATCAATACTTGTTTTGATAAAGGGCTCTTCATTCGAATCGAAATCGCAATTGGACTCAGCGGGGACAGTCCCCGCGCGTTCTTTCACACACACCTCCGCGTCTCTGCGCCTCTGCGTTAAAGACAAACCCGCCGGGGACAGTCCCCGCGCCGCGGCGGAAAGAGGAATTCGGACATCGGACGCCGGACTTCCGGACGCGGCTACGCGCCAGCCGCGCGGCCACCGCGTGCAGCGCCCGTCCGATCCTGCCGATGTCCGACGGCTGAAGTCGGATGTCCTAATCTCATTTCTCGCTTTTTCGCGTGACATGGTCTCTTTTTTGCCTTCCTTTCGCTGTTGCGGGAACCCTGGCCGGGACGCGACTTCTGCGTCATGGGTCTAGGACCCCCTTCAACCACTATAAAGCCAAATGGGCGCAAAAAATTCCAAGTGAATTTTAAAAAAAATGAAGAAATTTTTCTAACCGGGATTTCATGCGCCAAATCAGCCATTTGCGGAAGTTACGCGAAGGCCATTTTCTGTCAGTTTTCTTAAATGAGAGAATTTTAGCATTTCCACGCGCCCGAGGCAAGGCGAAAGTGCGAGTGTGAAGGTTTGAGGCACGGAGTTTTCATTTGACCGTCTGCTTCTATCCGATTCCAGCGCTGCACTTCGCTGAAAACTTCACCGCCCTGCCAGCCTGATGGTCCGAGAGCGGGGACCCAGCCCTCAATCCCGTCCATTCAGCGGCTCCAGGCCCC
>JAFXIL010000035.1 GCA_017563185.1 Kiritimatiellia bacterium
GCACGAAACTCAGTGAAAACGAAAGCGTGCCTGTTGCCGACAGCGCATTCAGCGCGATGTTCGTACAGGCACCCGCATCTGCAAAGTCAGGCTGCGGCAACGGCGCGGCAGCCGCATATGCAGCCGCCACAAGGGCACAAAGCATTGTCGTCAGTTTTCTCATCCGCCAGTAATTTTCTCATCCACCAGTAAGTATAACACAAATTCTGCTTCATGTGGAATGCTCCTTTTATCGATTGCCTTTTGCGCGGCGGCTCGTCAGCGCAGCAAAAGGAATAATCCACCGATGACGGTGTTCCAATAGCGTCCGAAGATGGATGTAACCGCCCCTTTGCCCTCGAAGCGCAGCTTCCCAACGGGCGAGGCGTCGTCCGTGGCGAACGCGAACGAATCGCCGTCGCCGTTTCTTAGCCGCCGCCGCACCGCGCCGTCGTCAAGCGTGACGGCGTAGGTCCTGCTCTGGCAGTCCAGCGTCAGCACGACCGTGTAGTCCCTGTTCGTCTCCAGAGACGCGCCGGTGGCGTCCACCCACGCCTTCTCGCCGTTGACGCGGGTGTACGCCTGAAGCCGTCCGCCGGGCGCAAGGCGCACAGCCGCCTTCGCGTCGCCGGAATAGTCGATATCCGTCCACTCCTCGTCGAATCGGAGAGTCGTCGTGATCTTCACGAAGCGTCCGTCGGACGGCAGCGCGGGGACAAACACATTCATTCCATCGACGGCGACGCTTCCGTTCCCGTATTCGGCGGCGGGCTTCCAGAAGCCGGTCGTTTCCTTCGCGGCCGCCGAGTCGCGGATCCAGCTCCTTCCGTCCGGCGCAATGCCGAACGGCAGCGCCACGGCGTCCGCCGCGCATTGCTGGATGATCGCGGCGTTGGCGTCCGTGACGGGCTGCGAAAGGCCCGGCAGACGCAGCGAATTGCCAAGCACGCCCACGCCGCACCTCGGCCTGACGAAGTACTCGAAGAGCGTACACGCGGCGGCGTAGCGGCCCGCACCTTCGGAAAGATGGTACTTGTCGCGGGTGAACTCGTTCATCGCCGCGGTGTTGAGCGACGACGCGCGCAGGTTCATGATCGCCGTGCCCGTGGGGACGACGTTGATTATGCCGGTGTCGGCCATCAGCTCCCGCGTCGCCCGCCTGTACGCCTCCCACATGTTCGCCGAACTGTTGCCGTAGAAGCTCAGGCGGTACGCCAGCGTGGAGTTGGAGCCGTCCTCCGCGAGCTTCGAGATCGGCCAGAACATGTTCCAGCAGATGACGGGTTCGCGCGCGAACAGCTCCCGCGAACGCGAACGCACGTAGGCGACGAGGTCGTTAAGGTACGGCTGGGCGGTCTCGTAGCGTCCCTCGTTCTCGAGGCTGTTCTGGAATATGACGTAGTCCCATGCGCGCTCGGAGACGACCTCCTTCACCGTGAGGCCGCGCGTCTGCCACGTGGTCGAGCCGGGGGAGCATTCGTAGTAGGTGTAGTTCGAGTTCAGCGCGTCGGCGGCGAAGAAGTTGTAGTGTTCTTCGAGCGAGCAGTTGGCCTTCACGAAACGGCCCAGGTGAACGGTCCTCACCCCGGCGGCGTCGAGAAGCGCGGGCAGATGCTCCGTCGAGTCTACGCCGAAACTATGCCCGAAGAGAAGTATGCTCGTCTCCTCGGCAGGAAGGGAAAGACAACAAGCGTACAACAACAAGGTGCAAATGCGCTTACTTATATCCAGATGTTTACTCATACTAACCACTAGTCACTTGCCACTAATCACGAATCACTAACCACTCACTTCACGATCATCATGAAGCCGCAGGGGCGGAGGACGAGGGATCCGTCACGGACCATGAGCGTTACGTGACCAGGGAGCCCCGTCCGGTCAAGCGCGAAGTTCGCCTTCGTCACGCCTTCGGGCAGGTTAGTGAGAAGTTTCCGCGCGCCGCCGCCCTCGCGCCCGCGCACCTTCACCGTCACGCGACCGCTCTCCGGCGGCGTGAAGCCGCCGAACGTCGCCGCCGCCACGTCCGCGCCGAGACGCGACACGTCAAAATCAAGTATCGCACCCGCCTCGCACGCGACGGAGAAGCCCGATGAAAGCGTCTGCGACGTCTCGAACTTGAGCGTCGCGCCGGACTTCACCGAAAGCGTTCCCGAGCCCGTATGCGCACCGTCCTTCAGAAGCAACGTCGCCGAATCCTTCACGTTCAATGCGCCTTGGAAATAGTCGTTGTCCGTCGAGTTGAACACCACCGTGCCGATTCCATCCACGTTCAGAACGCCCTTCGCATACGAGCCGATTCCGCCGTTACACGTCACAGTACGCGCAATCGTCGGATCATCGTAGTCCGTCGTGCCAAGCGTAAGCGTAGCGTTGTCGAAAATGAACAACGACTGATTGTTGCTACTGAAGGGATTTGGCCCCACCGCGTAGTCGGCGTACGGATCGACAC
Organism: Kiritimatiellia bacterium; assembly: GCA_017563185.1. Classification (GTDB taxonomy): domain Bacteria; phylum Verrucomicrobiota; class Kiritimatiellia; order RFP12; family UBA1067; genus RUG572. The sequence continues at coordinate 2,429 of JAFXIL010000035.1, forward strand.
GTACCGCACCTTCGACCGCATAGTATGGGCTGCAGTTCGCGCCAAGTCTGCGGTTATTCAAGAACGAGAAGCCACCCGCGCCAACGATGTATTCCGCCCCTCCCGAAACGGCGTTAAGCCTGAACCTGGGATTGTTTACCTCGCCTATCGTCCCTGCATCGACGATCTTCCCGACACGTAATTTTCCAGACGAACTTCCAGCATAAATACCACTCAGACTATGGATATACGACGGAAACTGCGTATCGACCTTGAACTCGTCCATAACGATCGTGCCGTTGTTCCGCATGAACGCGGGATTGTATGCGGCATGGACGTGTACACCCATCTTCACGACCTGTCCGCTCTCCACAACGGCCCGCCCCGCATAGACGGCGCGCGGCACGGCGACGCTTCCGTCGGACGAGACGGGCAGCATATCGACGACAAACGGCGCGTCGTTGCCCGCCGCGAACTCGTCCGCGTCGTACTTCACGAACGACACGTTGTCTATCTGCGTTGCGTAGGTGTTGTTGTATCCGGAAAGAGTCGAGAACGAAATGACGCACTCGCCCGCCTCCGGGATGAAGACAAGCCCGTTGAACTGCGACACCTCGTAGTATGTGGCCCCGTTTCCGCCGGTGGAGAGTGGGGTGAATTCCGCATAGCCGCACACGTCCGTCGTCGCTCCGCCGTCCTTGACCTGAAGGACGTTCACGGACGTGGGGATTCCGCCTTTGTTCCAACCCCAGTGGACAAAGGACAGGTGGTAGTATCCGGCCTCGGGAACGTCGAAGCTCTGCTGGGCGGAAAGCCCGGAATTGCGGAAGTACAGCGCATACACGCCCAGGGCGTGAGGCGTCTGGCCATCGGCGTTGAAGCCGACCCCCGGCACGGCAAGCCCAAAGTTGTCATTGCGGCTTCCAGTCCATCCTGGATTGGAGTAGTCGGACGCCGTGCTTTTTATGTAATTGCCCCCCGTTCCGCCGCCCGCGTCGAACGAGCCGTTCTGGATGAGATTCTGGGAGCCACAGCGGTTGACGACCACGTTGTCGATGATATTTGCGGTTGTAACCGCCGTGTTGCCGGGTATGGTGAACTGGAGGGCGTACGTTCCCGCTTCCGTGATTTCGGCGTAGCAGGTACAGGCGAGCGCCTTGCCCCAGCGCGCGTCTGCATGGTCGATTGCGCCGATCACGTTTGTCGTCGCGCCATGGGCGAGGCGCACTTCGGTGGAAAGATGCTCACGTGTGTCAACCCATCCAAGATACGCGAACGACACGCGGTAGAGCCCCGGCTCGTCGAAGGTTATCTCCTGCTGCGCAAGCGAAGTGTCCGTCGCCGCCGTATTGCGGACGGCAAGAGCATACTTGCCGGGATTCCAGTAGGTGTGGTTGAAGAATCCGCTCATGTTGTTGTACCCGCAAAGGCAAATCCAGTTGTTGGCGTTCGGGACGGCGCCGCCGGTCCAGTAGGGGTTGGAATATCCGCTTCCGCCGATGCGCGTGTAGTTGCTGCCGGAGATAGAGCCTTCCTCGAAGCCAGGGTTCTTCACGAAGTTCACGCCCCCGACGCGCATGAACTTGATCTCGTCGAAGGTGTTACCGCCGTCGCTGCCGGTCTTCGTCTGCGAGAACTTGAGCGTGTATGAACCGGTCTCGGTGATGTTCGTCACGAAGTCGAACTGGTACACCATTCCGTTGGAGATGCTTGGCGAGAGGGTCCCAAGCGTCACGGTGTCCGAACCGTGGATCAACTGGACTGTCGTGGCATGCGCCCCAACATTGCCTTGCCACGCCCAGTACTTGAGCGAAAGGCGGTAGCATCCTGTCTCTGTCACATTGAACATCTGCTGCGCCGTGGCCGTCTGACGAAGGAACATGGCATACGTGCCGATGTCGTAACCGTAGATGCCACCAAGGAACGCGGAATTGCTGACACACAGTCCAGCCGTTCCGGTGAACGTCCACGGCGAGGCGTTGAAACCCTGTCCGTCGGAATAGTATGCATACGTTCCGTTCGCGCGGGAACTGATACGCGGCATGTACGTGCCTTGGTCCTCGAACGCGCCGTTGACGATCAGGTTCGCTCCGGCGAACGACGAAAGCGCTAATGCGGCGCAGACGGCGGCCACCACAAGCGCCCGCATGGCCTTTTCAGACCTTCCGGAAAACCTCTTCGACATGATCTTTCTCCTTTTTTGACAGAATAATCACACCAAGAACTGGCTCGCACACAGGAAGCCTAGCCCATTGTTGTTAAGAGTATATCCCCCCCCCCCCCTTGTTAGTCAAGGATAACTTTCAGATTTTTGGGCGGCCTTCCCGCGCACCGCCCCGACCTCGACGAAGTAGTAGGCGTTGGTGTTCACATCGGAAGTGTGCGGCGAAAGAACAATGCCGGGAGGGCCAGCCCCCTGGCCGCTCAGGTTCGTACAGCCATCTCGGCGGCGACGCATGGAGGGACGAGGTCGGCGATGGATTCGCCGGATACGAGGCGGCGGCGGATCTCGGTTGAGCTCTCCCTTGTGCGAGGATATTGCACGAACGTGCAGAGCGTTCGCAAGGTCTCGTAGTCCCTCCAAAGCGACAGCTTGGGCACGTTGTCCTCGCCGATTATGTAGAAGAGCTCTGCGCCGGGGAAACGCGATGCGGCGGCGCGCACGGTGTCGATCGCGTACGACGGCCCTTCGGCGCGGCGCAGCTCCACGTCCCACGCCTCGAACTTTGGGTTCATCTCCGCCACGCGCCGGACGAGCTCCCAGCGCAGGTCATCCGAAAGGCCGCCCGGCAATTCGGCGCCGCTTGCGCCCACCTTGAACGGGTTCACCTTCGCCGGGATGAACAGAACCCTGTCGAGGCGCAGATCGGCGATCGCCCTTTCGGCTATTCCAACATGCCCGGAATGAACCGGGTTGAAGCTGCCGCCGAAGAGACCGATCCGCACGGCGCGCCCCCTATACGGCCTTCCACTCGAGCGTGAGGTCGATTGAGCCCTGGCTATGCGTGAGACAACCGAGCGAGATGGCTGTCACGCCGGTGGCGGCCACCTCCTTCGCCCTGTCGAGCGTGATGCCTCCGGAAGCCTCGGTCTTGGATATGCCGCGGCACATTTTCACACACTTCTTCATGTCGGCGCAGCTCATGTTGTCGAGCATTATCCACTCGGGCTTCGCCTTGAGCGCGCTCTCGCACTCGTGCAGACTCTCCACCTCCACTTCCACCTCGAGGCGGGGGAACGCGCGGCGGGCGGCGAACACGGCCTCGTCGAGAGCGTCGGGCGAGCCGCCGCGCCAGAGGCGGCGGTGGTTGTCCTTCATTAAAATACGGTCGTAGAGTCCCATGCGGTGGTTTGAGCCGCCGCCGCAGAGAACGGCGTACTTTTCGAACACGCGCAGGCCTGGAGTGGTCTTGCGGGTGTCGAGTATCAGCGTGCCCCAGCGCTTCGTGGCGTCCACGAACTTGCGTGTAAGTGTGGCCGTGGCGCACATGCGCTGCATGAAGTTGAGCGCTGTGCGTTCGGCCGCGAGTATGCTGCGCGCGCGGCCCGTGAACTGAAGGATGGTCTCGTTTGGCTTCACCTGCGAACCGTCGGCCTTGAGGATCTGCACCTTTACCGAGCGGTCAACCGCCTTCAGCGCGGCAGCCGCCACGGTGGCGCCAGAGACTACGCAGGGGACGCGTGCGTAGATTTCGCCAGTGGCCTTCGCCTTGGGATCGACGAGCGCCTCGCTCGTCGCGTCGCAGCGGCGGGAAAAACGAACGCAGGACGCAGACCCCATGTCTTCGTCCAGCGCAAGCAGAACGGCCGCGCGTGCGCGCGGCGTCTTCATTATGTCCATCATGGCGCGAACGCTCAAGCGACTACACGTTGCGGATGAGTTCCCAGTTCATGTACAAGAGCCAGGTGACCACGCCCATGAGGGCAATCGCAAGCAGCGAGCCCACGAGCGCGATTGTGGCGCTCGTCTTGCCCACACCGTTCGGATCGCGCCCGGCGTTGGGATCAAGGTCGAGCTTGAAGCGGTCGGCAATGGCAGCGCGTCCAGTTGTGGGCGCTGGCGCAACCGTTTCAGGTTCTGATGATTTCTTGAGTTTCATGACGACTCCTTTTCCAAAGCGGTTTCTATTGTATCAAAAAATGACTTTCCATGGAAATGGTTTTTAGTGCCTAGTGTGTAGTGCCTAGAGAGGTTGGTGATTATCAGCGGAAGTAGATGACGGTGCCTTCGTCCGGCACCCAGTGGACGGCGTCCACCCACGCATGGCCTAGCGCACCGTCTTGATGGGTGAATGTCCAGCTCACGGTATTCGTCTCGCCCGCCCGCGCATCAATCCTCACCTTCTCGCTCAGCCAGCCGGTCTCGGCAGATTTCATTTCAGAAGGCACCAGGCCGACAAATCCAGTGAAGCGCCGTGCAGTATTTTCCGAGCCTACGAGACCGAAGAGCGGTGTTACGGGAATGCTGTTGCCGATTCCGAAAGACAAATGTTCATAGGCATACTCCCACGAGTCTTTTGCCGTGTCCCTTATGTCTAGGACAGGCGATTCGATCTTCCACTTGAACGTCAGCTCGCCCGGCCCGACGACCTCGGCCTGCATTATGACGCTGCAGTAATCGGTCCGGGCAGGAGAAGCTTCAGCGTAATCGCCGCCGACGCCATCAACATTCTTCTTCTCCGTCCATGCGCCGCCGCCACCGACCTGCTTCTGGTTGAAGTCGAGCTGTTCGGCATCCACCGCGCGCGCGAGCGGATCGTCCTTCACCCAGTGCGCAACTAGATTTGTGATTCCTGCGGAGGGTGACGGAACGACGGCGGAGGAGGCGACGGCCGCTCCGCCCTGCGTGCGCCATTCGCTGAACACGAACTTGGGGGCGGGATTCGTGGGAGAGGGAAGCGCGCCGTACGTTTCGTCCACCGTGACGGTGATGTTGGAGATCGACAGGCCGTTCTCCGTGAAGGCGCCGCCGTTCGCGTCGAGCGCCACGGTATAGGACTGCGCCTTCCATTTCGCAAACAGCGTCACCACAGCGTCCTGGACGCTTGAAAGATTGCCCACGGGGGCGCCGTCGGAATGCACGGCATCTCCGTCCGAGGACGTTGCCCATCCCGTGAAGTCGTATCCGTCCTTGCCGAACGTGCACAGCGGCAGAGCGGCGACTGTTCCGTAGGTGCGCTCGACGCTCGCCATTTCGTTCGTGGCCCTGACGTCGTTCTTGTCGAACGCAATTGTGTATGTGATCGGGATCCAGACCGCGAAGAGCGTAACCGTGGCGTTTTCGACGGTCGAGAGATTTTCGGTCGTCCCGTCGTCGTAAACCTTGGCCCCGCCCTTGAAGGTGGCCCATCCCGAGAACCGGTGGCCGGTGTTCGCAAATGTGCAGGCCGGCAGCGCGACGCCGTCGTCAAACGTGCGCACGACAGGATTCATGGTTCCCGTGCCGCCTTCCGGATCGAACGCCACCGTGTAGGATTTGGCGTTCCACACCGCGTACAAATCGCAAACTCCGTTTTCGTCGAAGACAAGGTCCTTTGAGGAGATCAGCTCTCCACCCTCGAAGTTCGCAATCCGCGCGTCCGCCGTCTTCGCCCATCCCGCAAACGAATATCCGGTGCGCCCCAGCGCGCCGGCAAGCGTCACGCCTTCGCCGTAGGTGATCGTGTCGGAAGTCCAGGTGTCGGCGCCGTAATTCCGGTGGTAGCACACGGAGTACTGCTTCGCGGTCCATACGGCATCGAGCGCGACAACGGCGTTCTGCTCGCTCGCGAGGTTGCTCACCTGGACGCCGTTCGCATACGTGAGGCCGGTGACCGCGTTCGTCCAGCAGCTGAAGTTGTAGTTCTCGCGCGTGAATGCGTTGGCGCTGAGATTCTGCGGGGCGTCGTAGGTGAACGTCTGCGGAGACATCGTGCCCGTGCCGCCGTTCGCGCCGAACGTCACCGTGTAGGTGATAGGCGTCCACTCTGCGGTGAAGGTCTGGTTTGTAAGCGTGTTCACGATTTCTTCGCCTGTCCAGGTCTTGCCTTCGCCGGTCCACCCGCTGAAGATGTAGCCCGTGCGCGAGGGCGTGGGCAGTGCGCCGTAGGCGTCGTCGTAAACTATCGTCTTCGACGCGGGACTCACCGTTCCGCCGTTCGCGTTGAACGAGAGGTTGAACTTCATCGGATCGACCACAAGGTTCGTCACGAACGTGGTGTACGGTATTGCAGAGTTGCCCGTGTCCGTATGGAATGGCACGGTCGATCCGTTCGATATCTCGCCCGTCGCGAAAGCCTGACCGCCCGGCAGGGATGCGGCATAGTAGGGGAAGCGCGCCTTCTCGTAGCCGGGCTTGAGCACGGCGGAAAGCGAAGCCGTATCAAGATTGGTCAGCCCCTGGACAATGCTGTTGGTGGTGGAAGGAGTGAAAGTGAGCCTGTTGGTCACCGAGGAATTGTTGAAAGTGTATGTGATCGTAACGCTTTCAACGCTGCGGGACATCCTGTCGAAGTCGGCGATGTTGACGTTGAGCGTGTCGGCCTGCGCCGAGAGCGCGAACAAACCCAGAAGGAGCGCCAGAGGAGCTGCTCTTTTCATTTTTGCACCTTCCTTTCCAAGGTTTCCCTATTCCCAAAAACAACCCGCCCGGACATTCGCCCGGGCGGGATTATGACCCAGGTTCGGTCCGTCTTCTATTACGACTCGGACGGCGCGGAGCTGCTGACCACCAGCTTGTAGAAGCGGCTGGCCTCGGCCGGATTGACGACTATAGAAAGCTTGACCTCGCCCTCGGCCTCCGCCATCTGCGTGGAGGGAGTGCCGCTCTCGTACTCGCCGCTCGCCACGACCTTCCACTCTCCGGAGAGGGCGGGCGCCGTGTAGAGCGAGTACCAGAATCCACGCACGCCGTTCGCGATGGTTGCCTCAACGGTAACGGTGCCGTCGGGATTGTTGACAATGGTGAGCGGAGAGCTCTGGCCTTCTGGCGGAAGAGGCGTGAGCGCATCCTCGTCGAGCGAGAGAGTGGCCACCACGCTGCCGTCCTCGCGCGTCTCGACGCCGTCGAGCTTCCAGCCGGCGGGAACGTCTTCCACCACAGTCACCTGCGAACCTTCGGGAAGCGCTGCGGCCTGCTCGGCTGTGAGCAGCACGTTCTCGCCTGGCTTCAGGTTGTCCATGGTCTCGTTCCACTTGATCGTGAGCTCCACTTCCTCCGGCGTGGGTTCTTCGGAATTGTCCGGCTCGTAGAAGCGCACGAGCGTGGCATCCTGCTTCAGCCTGAAGGCGGCTGCGGCGTCATGGTAGTTGGCCGTGATGTACTGCGACATCGCGGTGCCGCTTTCAATCGCCTCCTTGGTGACCTCGCCGGAGAAGAGCATCCAGTACGAATGCTTCCAGCGCTGTTCGTCGGCGTCGGTGAATGTGGTCGATTCGGGGGTGATGACGACGGGGGAGGTGTTGAGCTCTACCGATCCGCCGTCGGCGAGCGTTGTGCCGCTCGCCTCGCCGCCGCCTTGCAATGTCGATGCGGGAATCGGCCCCGAAAGATCCACATAGCCTTCTTCCGTCACTCCGAAGGAGATTGCGTTCAGCGTGTACGTGGAAGCTTCGGAATCCTCGCCGGACGCTCCGCCCGTGGCAAAGCGCGCGGTGATCGAGATGGGTGCGGCGGGTGCGAAGCTCACGCTCGTGTTGGAGCGGTAGGCGTCCTCGGGTAGGCCTGCGGCGCCGCTGCCGTTCCAACTTTCAAGCGTATAGCCTTCGGGGGCGTTCGCGGTGAACGTGGTGTACTGGCCGTAGGGATACCAGCCTGTGCCGGGATCAACAGTGGCGCCCTTTCGTGCCATGTTGTCAGGGAACATGTTCACCGTCACCTTCACGTAGTTCGTGACCACCTTCCATGTGAGCACGTACTCGTCGTCTTCGGTGAAGGCGATGTCAACGGAGTTGCCGTTGCCGCTCATCTCGACGCCGGTGCGTTCATTGTAGAGTTTCCAGCCGCTGCAGCCCATGATCACGCCGTCCACTTCGTTGGTGAGCTCGCCGGCGGCTGTGGCGGTGATGGTTTCGCCGTTGCGGTAGCAGTTGGCATGCAGCCCCCATCCGGGTTCGGGCTCGCCGGCTTCGCCGCCAGACGCCACCACCCTGAGGGAGTTGCCGGGTGCACGCAGCTCGTACTGCTCCCAGCCCATGTTCATGACGGCGAGCACGCTGGTGCGCAGCGCGTTCGTGGCGGCCTCGAGATCGGCCTCTGGCCATGAGGGGAACCTCTCGTATACCGGTTCGCTGCCGGTGGGGGCGTATGTGCTCACCACGATGTTCGACGTTGCGCTGACGGTTATGTTCGTGTATGTGCCGGGATCGCCGATCTCGGCGCCCTCCTCGACTACCACGATGTTGGTCGTCGTGATGATCTCGGCATTGGCCTCCGTGCGCGCGTAGCCGTAGGAGAGGCGGCCGTTCTGGAAGTACCAGCGGTAGTCGGCATCGACGCTGCGGGGCAGAAGCACCGTGTAGGAGGGCGCCATGTCGCCGTCAAGGCTGCCGGCGGCCGTGAAGTAGAAGACGTAGCGATTCGTGAAGTCGTTCACGTTTGCGTCGTCTAGCTCGAAGATGTAGGCGAGCACCGCCTTGGTGTATGGATCGGCGGACTGTCCGCTGATGCGCAGGATGGCCTTGTCCTCGGCGAGCGCCGCCTCGACTGCGCCGGTCAGGCTGTAGCGCGTGGTGCTGTTGAGGATGGCGAATGGCACGATCCAGTCCGGAACATCCTCGGCGAGCTGGGTCGCGGTCGTGGAATTGCGGGCCCTTGTGCCCACGGTGTACTCGGCCTCCTTGCCGTAGCAAGAGATCGTGAACGTGCCGGCGTTCGGCGGAACGCGCGTGGCGAACCAGCCGTCGTCGGTGCATTTCATGGAACGGGGGGCCGTGCTCTGCGTGCCGGTTGCGGGGTCCGTCACGAGGTCGGTGACGTCGTTGAACGTGACGTCAAGGCCGCCGATGGCGGGCATCACCTGGCCTACCACGGGCACGATGTCGTCGTCAGCGTACGATATCATCGTGATAACTCCCATCACCATCCGCGAGAGATAGGAGGCACCGCCGGTGGTGGCGCGCGTGTCGATGTTGGGCAGGGCGTACCAGCCGTCGCCCGTGCCGCCCCAGCCCATGAACACGCGCACGCGCTCGGTGCCGTCGGCGTCCTGGCCGTAGCCCACTGCCACTACGGCATGGCCTTCGATGTACATGTCAACGGGGGCGCCTGCGGCGCACTGGCCGTAGATGACCTTTCTGAGGTTGTCCTCGCCGGGCTTCTTCGCGTCCTTGAAGCCAACGAAGCGTGCGTTCTTGAAGCCGAACACCTCCTTGAGCGTGGTGGCGACCTCCTTGCAGCCGTCGATCGTCACGCCGGAGCCTTCATCGCTCCAGCCCATGCCCACGCCCACGCCGCAGTCGAACGCCACGCGGCCGATGATGTCGCGCTGGTCCGTGTTCAGGCGCATGTAGTCGGTCGCCTTGGTGCATCCGCTGAAGAGCGACCAGTCGATCGTGCCGCCCATGGTCTTGGCTTCTTCGCCGAACACCTCCTTATAGGGGACGTTTCTGAACGAACACTTCTGCGTCTCGCTCTCGTAGCCCGACTGCGCCTCCATCACCGTATTGGAGGGATTCATGCCGTAGAACTGCACGAGCGCTGCTGCGGCGGTGGCCACGCAGCCGCACACCACCTTGCCGGGCGTATAGAGGTTGTAGCCTGCGCTGCCTTCCTGGTTCCAGTGGGTGAGCGGACCGCCCTTCTCGAAGCTCTTGGCTATGCACACCTCGGAATCCACTACGGTTCTGCCCACGGGAGCCGCGGCAAGGCGCGGCAGGGAGCCAACACCGAGCTCGGCCCACTTGGCGCGCTCCTGCGCCGCCCATTCGGCCGCGGCGGCCTTCTGTTCATCGGAGGCGATAGGCGCGGGCGCCACGCTCAATAGATGCGCGCCAGCAGGCGCGTCCTCCTGATAGAGGCCCAGAAAGCGCAGGCGCTCGCGCATGTCGGCGGAAAGGATGGCGGGAAGCGGATGTTTCTTGGGAAGCTCACCGGGGTCGCTGTCAAGCGCCACCATGATCGGCTCGATTTCGGTGACGGGCGCCACGAACACGCAACCACCGCCTGTCATGGACACCTGGTGCCACAGAACGGTCTGCGCCTTGTTGGTGTCGCAGACAGTTCGCACCGTCACGGCCTCGCGCCCCGCACCGAAGTGCTCGTTGCGCAGAACCCATGCGTTCGCTGCGGCCTTCGCCATCTCTGACGTGACCGACTCCGCGCAGGCGCCTAACGCCAGCACGCTCAAAAATGCTGTCAAGATGCTCTTCTTCATGCCTACTCCGCCGCTTTTAATGCCTCGGACAATGGAGAAGTGTACACTCCCCCATGAAAATGCGCAACAATTATACACGATTTCTCAGAAAAACGAAATGGAAAAATTAATGTTTTATAGCGCGCCTGTGGCGAGCGAACCGAACGTTGTGATGGGCGTGGTGTCGCGATAGTTGTCCACGATCTGGCGAACATCCTTGATGAGGGCGGAGAGTTCGTCGTACATCGCGCTCTCGCTGGTGAGTTTGCCCAGGGTGCCTTCGCCCTTCCCCAGACGCGTGGCCACGGCCGTGAGATTCGAGACGAGTGTGGACGCGTCGTCGGCCAGCTGCTTGTCGTTGAAGGCGCGCGCGAAGAGGCCGTCACCCGTCTTGAGCTTCGCCGTGGCGGCCTTGACGTTCTCCACCGACTCCTTGAGGTCGGCCCACACCGCGTCGTCCTTGGAGAGGAGCTTGCCCAGGGTGCCTTCGCCCTTCGAGAGGCGCTCGGAGATGTCCGCGGCGTTTGCCATCGTCTTCTTCACGTCGTCGTAAAGCGTGTCTTCCTTTGAGAGGAGCTTGCCCAGGGTGCCTTCGCCCTTTGCGAGGCGGTCGGATATCTCGGCCGTCTTGTCGAACGTCTTCTGCGCGTTGGAGAGCGCCTGCTTGGCGTCGGCGACAGCTGACTTCACGTCGTCGTACACCGTGTCGTCCTTCGAGAGGAACTTGCCCGCCGTGCCTTCGCCGCGCTCCACGCGCGCGACTATCTTGTTCACGTTCTCTGCCGTCTCGTTCACGTTGGAGATGATGTTCTGCAGGGAGTTGCCCTCGGTGGCGTTTTTGAGCTTGCGGGCGATTTCGCCGAGGTCGCGCATCCAGTCGGCGGGCGGAGTTCCCTTGAAGACGGTGCTTTCCAGCGGCATCACCTCGCCCTTGCCTTCTTCCATCATGAGGAAGTTTCCGCCGAGCAGCGACGTGGAGGCCACGGTTATGTAGGCGCTCTCGCGCAGCACCACGTCGCGGTCCACCTTCACGGTCACCACGATGTTGGTGCCGCCGAGGGTGATGCTCTCCACGGTGCCCACCTTCATGCCGCGGTAGACCACGTTGTCGCGCTCCTTGAGGCCGCCCACCTTGTCGAACGAGATTGTGGCGGTGGTCTTGGCGCGTCCGGTGAGGATGTCCACGCCCGAGATCACTATCGTGAAGTACACAAGGAGGGCGAGCACGGCGACCATGAACACGCCCACGATGAACTCCGAGAATACGTCCTTGTTCTTTCTGCTCATAGCTTCTTCTCCAGAAGGTCAGGTGTGATGAACTGCGCGTCGAGGAATTCGCGCACTTCGGGGTTGGTAGAGCGCACGAATGTCTCCGGCGCGGACAGCTCCACCACGTGGCCGCTCTTCAGCATGAGGATGCGGTCGGCGAAGAGCAATGCGCCCTGAAGGTCGTGCGTGACTACTATTGAGGTTATGCCGCGCTCGCGGTTGAGGCGGCGGATGAGGCGGTTGATCGTCACGGAGGTGACGGGGTCGAGCCCTGAGGTGGGCTCGTCGTAGAGGATGATGTCCGAATGTCTAACGATCGCGCGCGCGAGGCCGGCGCGTTTCTGCATGCCGCCCGAGATCTCGGCCGGGTAGCGGTCGGCCGCGTCGAGCATCTCCACGGCGGCGAGCGCCTCAGCCACGCGGCTCTCGACCTCGCCGTCGGGAAGGCGCAGGCGCTCTCGCAGCGGCAAAGCCACGTTTTCTGCCACGGTGAGCCATCCCAGAAGCGCGCCGCCCTGGAAGAGATAGCCGAACCTTTCGCGCACGGCCTCAAGCGTCCGCCCCGTGGCGGCGGATATCTCCACGTCTTCCAGCCACACCTTGCCGCTCGTTGGCGTGAGAAGGCGCACGAGGTGCTTGAGCGTGACGCTCTTGCCTGTGCCGGACGGTCCCACCACGGCAAGCACCTCGCCTTTTGCGACTTCGAACGACACGCCGTCGAGAACGGCCCGGCCGTCGAACCTCTTCACAACGTTCTCGAACCTTATCATACGCTGAACTCGAAGTAGAACATCCGGGTGACCATGTACCCGAACATGAGGATTAGGAGAAACGAAATGATCACGCTACGCTGCGTGGCGCGTCCCACCCCCACCGCGCCGAGCCGCGTGGTGAAGCCTTCGTGGCATCCCACCGCGCCGATGACCACGCCGAAGATCGTCGCCTTCAGCAGCCCGACGAAAAGATCCTTCACGCCCGCGATCGAGATCGCGCTTGCCATGTACTGCTGGAACGGCACGTTCAGCTGCGTGTAGCCCACGAGCCCGCCGCCCACCACGCCGAGCACGCAGGCGTAGAACGCCAGTATCGGCGACATCAAGAGCAGCGCGCCTATGCGCGGCGCGGCAAGGTACTTCACCGGGGAGATCGACATTATCTCAAGCGCCGCCACCTCGTCGTTCACCGTCATCGTGCCAAGTTCGGCCGCCATCGCCGACCCCACGCACGCCGAAAGGCAGATGCCGGTGACGAACGGCCCCATCTCCCGTATGAGCGTGAGCATCACCGTGGCGCCGAGCAGCGACTCCTGGTTGAACTGGCTGAGCGCGAGCCCCACCTGCAGGCCGAGGATCATCCCCGTGAAGAGGCCCACCACGGATATGACGGGAAGAGTGCGGATTCCGGCCACGTACAGCTGGCGCACGAGCGAGGCGCGCGAGTCGCCGCGCGCAAGCACTCCAGGGAGGCACGCAAGCGACTCCACCGCCAGACGCCCCGCGTGCCCCACGTTGGCGAAGAACGTCACCACGTGGCGCCTCAGCGCCTCCACCTGCCACTTAGGGGCATCTTCATAGCTTGGCTCTCGCGTTATCCGCATTTTGTGGTCCTGTCGTTTCCGGACATGGCAGAATACCATTCTTCCATCTCCATGGCCGAAGATTATATCATATTGGAGGGTAAACTAGTGAATGAAAAATGACACTGAATTTGGTATAATCTGCGCCATGAACTATCCCGAATACGAACTGGCGGGCATCGAGACGATCGCCCGAGGCGTGTGCGTGCAGAACGGCAGAGCGCTTCTCTGCCGTGCTAAGGGCGGCGCCACAACCTACCTTCCCGGCGGACACATCGAGTTCGGCGAGACGGGCCGCCAGGCCCTCGCGCGCGAGATGAAGGAAGAGATGAACGTTGCTGCCACGGTGGGTCCCCTTCTCGGCGTCGTGGAGAACTCCTTCATCCAGCACGGGAAACCCCACGCCGAAATCAACCTCGTGTATCGCATGGAGGTTCCGCCCGATACCACCGCCCAGGCGGCTGAGGACTGGATTGACTTCGAATGGCGCCCCATCGACGACCTCGACGCCGCCAACATCCTCCCGCCCGTCATGAAGAAGTTCTTCACGGAAGAGACTGGCTCGGGGATTAGAGAATATAATGTATAGTGTCTAGTGCGTAGAAATAATAACGTTTACCCTAAACTCCTCGTTTGGATTTTAACGCAGAGTCGCAGAGAGGCAGAGGCTTTCGGCTGCAACAGGGGCAAATGTTGCAGATAGCAACATTGGAAATTGGCAACATTGGGACTGGCAACATTTCCACATTGGCAACATTCTCTAAGTCCGTGATTTTCCGAATTGTTATCTGTGACAATAAAAAACCCGCTCCAGGGTATGGGGAGGACCTAGAGCGGTAACGGACAGTTGGTTGGCTTTGTCCACTGGTAAGTAGGCAATGCCGCCAGGGAATCTACAGAAATCCTTGAAGATATTTCCATCTTATCATAACTTGCCCGGAAATCATTTGCAGATGATGAAAACATCATGAAAACTTTGATATACTAGGCTAGATTTTAATGTTTCACATCTGTTGATAACCCGTTGACAACTTTTAATAAAAATCCAATATTTTTGGCTTGATTTTGACCCCATGTTTTGCAATCCCCTGTAAATAAAGGGGATAACGCACTTTCGCTTCAATTTCCGTGACGCATAACGTATATGTTATTAACTCTATAGTTGTTGTTGATAAATCCTCCCGATAAGTTGTTGTGTTGTGGGGCGGCCCCCTTCACGGCCGCCTCGCTTGCCACATACCCTCTATCACGCGAACACGATGATGTAACAAGGCCACCTCGGCTTTGCCACATCTCGAGGTACCCCTGAAGGAATTACCCGAATTTCTCTTTGCCCATGATGTTTGCACTCGATATTTGCGATGCACTTCCTGTTCCCATCCCCATTCACCCCTTACCTTCTAATCTCTCCGCTCTCTGCGGTCCTCTGCGTGAGACCATCCCACTCCATTCCGAAACCTTACAAGAACCTAGAAACTTCCAAACTTCCAAACGTCGAAACTCCGAAACTTCTTTTGCTTCCGCTATTGGGAGTTTAGCCTAAACGTCGCAGTTGAAGTCTCACACAGAGGCACAGAGACACAGAGAACTGAGAAATCCAGAATTGTCACTGCAATTCTTAGAGTTATCAATACTTTAAACTTCAAAGGAGTTTTCACCACTTTGGGTGAATCTAAGATTCATTCTCAGTTGATTATATCTGCATAATTCTCTGTGTCTCTGTGCCTCTGTGTGAGCTATTATGCGGACAATACAATCTCAACTGTTTTTTAGGTTTAGGAGTTTGGGAGATTTAGAATACTCTTCAAAAGTCTAATGCCTCCAAGACTCCGAAATCCAACCAGCGAAAGCAATGAACATGTGTCAATGGCAGAGCATTTTGCAATCAGCTCCACCACTCCCTAAACCCTAAACCCTCTAAACATCGAAACTCTCAAACTTTCAAACCTCCCACCTCTCTCTCCCTTCCCCAACTGCATTCGTTGTGATATACTATGGTGGACATGAACCTTAAGCCAGAGATAATAGTAGTCGGAGGTGGACATGCCGGTGCGGAGGCTGCTCTCATAGCCGCGCGCATGGGCGTGCCCACCCTTCTCGTCACTAGCCTGAAGTCGGCAATCGCTCGTATGCCTTGCAATCCCTCGATCGGCGGCCTCGCCAAAAGCCATCTAGTGTTCGAGCTGGATTCTCTTGGCGGCGAGATGGGCTTCAACGCCGACCTCACCGCCCTTCAGGAAAAGACGCTCAACACTAGCCGCGGACCCGCTGTGCAGGCCACACGCGCTCAATGCGACAAGGCAGAATACACCCTCAGAATGCAGCGCGTGATTGCCTCGCAGGCCAATCTCGAGGTGCTTGAAGATGCTGTTGTAGAGATTCAGACGACTCCTCTTGACGTCGGGAAGCATGCCCGGGCAACTGGCGTGACAACATCTGCACACGGCTTCATCCCCGCTCGCGCCGTCATTCTCACGACTGGCACCTCCCTTCGCGGACGCATCTTCATCGGACGTGAAGCGAAGCCTTCCGGCGGCGATGGACGCCCCGCCGTTGACTTGCTAAGCGCATCGCTTGAACGCCTTGGATTCGCGCTGATCCGGCTCAAGACAGGAACACCCCCGCGCCTCAAAGCGTCATCCATCGACTTCTCCAAGACTGTCGAACACCCAGCTGAAGCCCATCCTCCCTACTTTTCGCTACGCACACGGGCGCTGCTCAAGTCTGTTTCCACGTGGAAACGCGAAGATGATGCCCATGTAGAAGGCCTAAGATTCCCATACCATGATGCCGCCGCATTGTGCGCGGCGGTCACTCCAGGGCGAATCGGACACGATGAGGGCGGCGTTTCCACGTGGAAACAGACCGACCGCGGCGTCGAACAACCCGAAAAGTGCGTTTCCACGTGGAAACAAGATCGTCTGAACGCGGAAATCATGGCGCATAACGAAAGCATAACGCACGATTACCCATTGCCAGATTCTTCAGCTGCTCCTGTGGCCGACGTTTCCACGTGGAAACGTGCGGACGGATTGCACGCCCAGAATGTGCCCCGGCCAGAGGGTTGCGAAGATTGTTGTGATGTCTGTGGCGCGGGTAGGACTACGGGCGGGGCTGTTTCCACGTGGAAACAGGATGAAGGTAAGGGCGTAGCTGTCGGGTGTGGTTGTCCCGTGAATATGCGGACGGGCGGCAGAACGGATTTTTGGGGCCAGCGTGGTGCGTGTGGCGATTGTAATGATGAGCAGCCGACCAAGAACGACGACGCGACTACAGCCGTAGTACACGGCATCACGGACGTTCAAAATGCCGCCTTGAAGAACAGTGTTTCCACGTGGAAACAGACTAATGAACATTCTTCGGACGATGATGTATGGGCACAAGAAAGGGCGCCATGGCCATTGAACGAGCCGAAGATGTCCTGTTGGGCGACGCACACAACGGCGGAGACGCACGAGATAATACGTTCAAACCTTAACCGAAGCGCGCTATACGGAGGGGCGATAAGCGGGACGGGCGTGAGATACTGTCCGTCGATTGAGGACAAGATTGTTCGCTTCCCAGACGCCGCTGGCCACCATGTAATGCTGGAGCCAGAAGACAGGGCCGGAACGATCATATATCCGAACGGCCTCTCGAACAGCCTGCCACGAGATGTCCAGGAGCGCCTTGTCCATTCCGTTCCCGGCCTTGAACATGCCGAATTCCTTGCCTATGCCTATGCGATCGAGTACGACGGCATAGATGCCCGCGAATTGAAGCATACGCTAGAGTCGAAGCGGATTGGCGGGCTCTACTTCGCCGGACAGGTAAACGGCACCACAGGCTATGAAGAGGCTGCCGCCCAGGGCATCATGGCGGGAATCAACGCCGCATTTGCCGTGAAGGGCGAAGCGCCGCTTGTCCTCAGCCGGCAGGACGCCTATATCGGCGTCTTGATAGACGATCTTGTCACCAAGGGCACGGACGAGCCGTACCGCATGTTCACGAGCCGTGCGGAACGGCGCCTTATACTGCGCCAGGACAATGCGCGCTATCGCCTTGCCGACGCCGCCGACCGCGTGGGCGTGCTTCCTACATCCATCCGCGCCCAAACGCGCCGCTTTATGCAGATGATCGATGAAATCGAGGCTGAGCCAAAGCTTCTCAAGCAGTTGACCGCAACGCAGCCTTCAAAGCATGAAGGTGCAGACGATGCCGCCGCAGCTGTGCCTGACAATGGACAACGACGCCCTTGCGCACTTGGTGCAGACCAGACGACGGTCGACCCGTCTAATGAGAATGCGCGCGAGAAGGGCGGCAACGTTTCGGCGGGGCGCCATATTCCCCATGAAGTCCTTGAGCAGTTGTCCATACGCGCTCGGTATGCGGGCTACATAGCGCGCGAGGAGGCCGCCGCAGAGCGGGCGAAGCGCGACGAGTCGATTGCCTTCCCCGCATGGCTTGATCTCGACAAATGCACTGCCGTGCGCTATGAGACCCGGGAGAAGTTGAAGCGCTACAAACCCGAGACGCTTGCGCAGGCTTCTCGCATCCCCGGCGTCAATCCGGCAGACATCGCCGTACTTGCAATCATCATAAAGCGCGGACATGTCAATAGACCGTAGTTATGCGCCATAGAATGATTGACGGCAGACCATGCAGAATTGCTGCACGACCGTCACCCCTGCTGCGATGAAGCGCATCCGCCCCGCTAACGCCGCAGAACGCATGTGAAACTGGCCGCGCAGCAGAAAGTGCGCTAAAGTAAAACTTTTTTTTCCCTTGCACATAAAATTCAAAAGCGATATACTATTCCTCTGTGAAACAAGAAGAATTAAAACTTACTGCGTTCTTCGGTTTGGAGGACGTGTTGCCGCAGTGCGGCAAAATGTCGCGTGACGACATTGTACGGACGCTTGTGACCGGGCTTGCCGGGCGAAATGGGATTCCAGACGCCGACGAGCTGGTGAGGAGCGTTCTTGATCGCGAGGCGTGTGGCTCGACCGTCATCATAGACGGCCTTGCCGTGCCGCACGCGCGCATAGACGGGCTGAAGCGGCCGTATGCCGCGGTAGCCACCAGCGAGCGCGGCGTCGAATGGTCCGGCGAAGGCGAAGGCAGGGTGCATGTAGTGTTCCTCATGCTCATCCCGCGCGACGACCCGGCGCTGTACCTGAAGGTGCTGCGGGCCCTGGGAACGATGCTCGACGACCAGGCGAACCTCAGACTGCTCGCCCGGATGACGAGCGCCGGCGAGGTGTACCGCTTCCTCGAGAGCGGCAAGGCGTACCTGCCCAGGTTCCTCACGGCGGCGGACATAATGACGAACGACTTCAGGGCGCTGCCCGACGACGGCACTCTCCAGACGTGCATAAACGCCCTCATATCCGAGCATGTCTCGGAACTGCCCGTGACCAACGCCGCAGGAAACCTCAAGGGCGTGGTGCGCGCCGACAAGCTGCTCCGCGCCTGCATCCCGGAGCATTTCCTCTGGATGGACGACTATTCCTCCATCCTCGACTTCGAGCCGTTCGCGCAGGTTCTCGACAACGAGCACAACACTCCGCTCACCACGATAATGGACGAAAGATATCCCGTCGTCTCCCCAGGCAGCCCCGCCGTGCAGGTCTCCTGCGAGATGATGAAGCACAAGAGCTCCAAGTGCTACGTGCGCGACGAAGGCCGCCTCGTGGGCATTGTGAAGCTGACGGAATTCCTCAACAAGATATTCAGAGAGTGATCTGGCGTCATGAAAAAGTTCTTCAACCCTAAGTTCATCCTTCAACTTCTCATCGTCTGCGGCGTGACGTTCGGCGGGCTCGAGGCGGGGCTCGCCACGAACGCCACGCAGGCGCTCACGCTCGCCGTGTTCTCGGCCGTCATCTCCACCACGCTCCTATTCTGGGAGCGCCGCGTGGGCGTGGCGTTCATAGGCGTGGCGCTGCTCGTGGGCTGCAAGGCGATGTCGCTGCGGCAGATGCTTGTAGGCACGGAGCTGGACATCATCCTCTTCCTTGTCGGCATGATGATCATCGTGGGCGTGCTGAAAGACCTCGGCTTCCTCACATGGGTGATCCAGCTCATCATCAGCAGGAAGAAGATGACGGGCGTATCCTTCACAGCGATACTCTGCCTGCTTTCGGCGGTGATGGCTTCGGTCGTGGACGAAGTGTCGTCCATCGTCGTGGTGCTTGCCCTCGTCTTCCAGGTGTGCGAGACGCTGAAGCTCAGGCCGCACCCGTTCGTGCTCATAGCCGTGATGGCCACCAACATAGGCTCGTCCGCCACGATGCTAGGCAATCCCGTGGGAATCTTCATCGGCAACAAGGCCGGCTTCACGTTCTCGCAGTTCCTCATTGGCGCAACCCCCGTGGCGTTCGCGGCGCTCGTGTGCACGTTCCTGATCACGCTCTTCTGGTTCCGCAAGGCGATCCACGAGATGTCGCAGGCGATGGAGGCCCACCGCAAGACGGGCCTCGGACCGACCGCGAAGATACCCTACAAGGCCGGTCTCGCCGTGCTGCTCACCACCGTGGTGGTGATCGCCTTCCACCACCAGATCGAGGGGCTGCTCGGGCTCACGGGCGCCGAGAACCACAACGCGTTCCTCATCATGACGCCGCTCGTGATGGCGGGCCTTCTGATGATTCTGCGCCCGTCGCGCGCGCGCCACTACGTGGAGCAGGACGTGGAATGGTGGACTCTGCTCTTCTTCATGCTGCTCTTCTCCATCTCGGCCTCGCTCAGCACGAACGGCATCACGGCCAACCTCGCCACAACGCTCACGCAGCACGCGAAGGGCGGTCCCACGGGAATGATCCCGCTCGTGGTGCTGATCTCCTCGCTGGGCTCTGCGTTCGTGGACAACATCGTGTTCGTGGCGTCCTTCACCCCGGTCGTGCAGGAGCTGATGAAGATGTCGTCGGAGTACTCCGTGCTCTGGTGGGCGCTCCTCTTCGGCGCCTGCTACGGCGGCAACATCACCGTGGTGGGCTCCACCGCCAACATCGTCGCATCGGGCCTTCTCGAGAAGCACGGCCAGCACCCCATAAAGTTCGGCGACTGGATCAAGATCGGCACGCTGGTGGGGGTGGTCAGCGGAGTCGTAGCCTGGGTGATGCTGCTCGTCATGCCGATGCCCAAGCCGGCGAACCACGACGCGGCCCCGAAGGCCGCCGCCGTTCAAAGCGCACAACAAGCCAGCCAAGCCAAATGAACATGAATAAACTGTTATGTGCAGTGTTCGCCGGCACCGCTCTCGCAGCGGTTGCCGTCGAATTCGATTTGCAGAACGCGGAGTTCGCCAGGTACCACAAGGCGATCACCGGCCGCGACGCGCCGAAGGGCGCGATCGCGTTCGCAATAGACCCGAAGGTGTCCAAGAGCGGCAGGGACGCATACAGCATCGTTTCGGCGGGGAAGGGCGCCGCCATCACAGGCTCGAACATGCGCAGCGTATGGTATGGCCTCTACGACCTCCTCGAACGTCGCGGCGGGTGCCACTGGTTCTGGGACGGCGACGTGGTGCCGAAACGCGACTCGATCGACCTCTCGAACCTCGACGTCCACGAGGAGGCTCACTACGAGTACCGCGCCATCCGCTATTTCGCGCACCGCGGCCTCACGCGCTTTCAGGCGGAACAATGGGGGCTCGACGACTGGAAGAGGGAGATCGACTGGCTCCTAAAGCGACGCCTCAACACGTTCATGCTGCGCATCGGGCAGGACGATGTGTTCCAGCGCGCGTTTCCGGAGACGTGTCCATACCCTGACGCGTCGAAGCCGCAGCCGGGAATGTACAGTGGCTACAACGACCGCACGCTCTTCTGGAGCCTGGAGTTCAGGGGCAAGCTGCGGCAAGACCTGCACCGGTACGCGTTCGAGAGGGGGCTCATGGCGCCGGAGGACTTCGGCACGATGTCCCACTGGTACTCGCCCACGCCGGATTCCTACCTCGCGGCCAAGAAGCCGCCGTTCCTCCCGCAGTCCAACTCCACGCACGCGGAGCCGCATCTGCGCGTGTGGGACATTCGCGAGGGGAATTGGGCCGAGGAGTACTGGAAACTGACGAAGACCGCCATCGACGCCTACGACCAAGGCGCGCCCGAACCGCGCCTCCTCCACACCATCGGCCTCGGCGAACGCCGCTGCTACAAGGACCGCAAGGCCAACTTCGACCTCAAGGTGAAGACGCTGAACCAGTTTCTCGGCATGGCGAAGCGCGACTATCCCGACGCGAAGCTGCTGATCGCCGGCTGGGACTTCTACCACACCTGGAAAGCGGAGGAAGTGCGTGAATACCTCAAGACGCTCGACAAGGACCGCGTGATCCTCTGGGACTACGAGGCCGACTACCAGTCTCCGCGCACTGACCGCATCTTTACCAATTGGGATGTAATAGGCAAGTTCCCGTACACCTATTCGATCTTCCTCGCCTACGAAAAGGCGCTCGACGCGCGCGCGAACTATCCTCTCATCGAAAAGCGGCAGAAGCTCGTCCAGAACGATCCCTTCTGCAAGGGCTACATATTCTGGCCGGAGTCGAGCCACACCGACACGCTCTTGCTCCGCTTCTTCACGGCGAACGCATGGTCCTCCAAGCCGATTCCGCACGGCGAAGTGCTGGACGAGTTCTGCGCGAGCCGCTACGGTGCGAACGCAGAGGCGATGAAGGCCGCGTGGAAGGCCGTGCTTCCGGCGTCGTGGCTGCGCGACTGGGGGAACAACTACTCAACGGCCGTGCTAGGCATAGGCGGCGAGGTCAACACCGACGTTCTTGGAGGGCTGATCGGGAAATGGGAGAAGCCCGTCTCCGCGGCGAAGGTTGCGTTTGAGATTCTGCAGCGCGTTCCGTGGAACGATCCACTCGTGCAGCGCGACGCCATCGACATCGCGCGCATGGTCCTCGACCGTGCAATCGCCCTGCACGTGTGGTAGTTCGGCTGCGACCTCGCCAAATGGAGAAAGTCCGCCGGGAACGGAAACAACTCTCCCGCTGACCTTGTTGCCAGCGCGAATCGTATCGGCGCGCTCTGCGACAGGATGGCGGACATCCTTGCGCTTCACACGGACTATTCGCTGTGGGAGTCGTACCGGCGCCTCGACGCCGTTGAGAAGATCCGCAATCCGCTATTCGAGAAGACGCTCTTCGAGAACTCGTCTTGCGGCTACTGCCGTAGCCACCAGTACGAACTTGCGCGCCACTGGTACGCACCGCACGTGAAGGCTGTGGCGGAAAATCTCGCTAAGGCCGTTTCCGCAGGCAACCGCAAAGCTGCCGTAAAGGTCAATGCGGAGAAGGAGCGCCTCGCTCTCAAGGCGAAGCCTCTCGCATCTCTCGCACCAACACTTCCGCGCACCGAAGAAAACTTCCACCGCACCCTCCGCGAAATCGCCGCGCTCCTTGGCGATTAGACCGCCACCAATGTCTAGCACGGAAACAAGCAGGGGTAGGTATTTGCATTAGAGGTAAGATAGAGACGGTTGCAACAACATTGCTTGTCTTCTTTTGCGTAGGCGTGGCTGCAGGAGAACATCCCCGCCCTCTACGTGCGCTACACAACCGTGATGCGCTACAAGGCGATGGCGAAGAAGCTGCGGCAGGTGACGGGCCTCGCAGATCCCGTGCCCGCCGCCGCAGTGCTGGCCGAGCCCCCGCAGGGTGAGGGAGGAGCGAAGGAAACGGAGACGGTGCCGGAGCTTGCGGTGGTGCGGGCGAGGGCCGTGTGGCTGGAGGTGGTGGACGGCGTGAGAGGAAGCGGGAGGCCGGATAACTGACGCCGCACGAAATTCATATTGTGATATGCAATGTCTACAGCAGTTTCTAAGAGATGTATTGAATCATGGAAACAGTCCACAGCAAGTTCCGAAACCACGAAACTTTCACTTCTTCATTCCTTTAAACTTTCAAACTCTCAAACTTTCAAACTTTCAAACCCTCCTCTCAACCCATGAGCACAAGCACTAATCCCCAAACAGTCATTCTCGCTAATGGCGCGATGCCGTCGCACCCAGTGCCGCTTGCCATCTTCGCAGCGGCGGCACGCGTGGTGTGCTGCGATGGCGCGTATGCAAAGGCGCTTGCGCTTGGACGCGAACCAGACCTAGTGGTGGGCGACGGCGATTCGCTCGACGACGCGCAGAAGACCGCTCTCGGCGAGAGGTTCGTGCTCGTCGCCGAGCAGGATACGAACGACCTTGCGAAGGCGTTCCGCGTGGCGGTGGCGCGCTTCGGCCCGAAGGGGATCGTGATACTCGGGGCGGACGGCCTGCGCGACGACCATTTTATCGGCAACGTTTTTCGCTTGATCGACTTCGCACGCGAGGCACCGGACATCATGCTCGTGACAAACGCAGGCGTGTTCACCGTTGCAACCAACACGCGTACCTACGAGAGTACGCCCGGGGATGCTGTCTCGGTGTTAGCGCCCTCGCACGGAACGCAGGCGACTTCAATTGGTTTGGAATGGCCGCTCGACGGCGTAGCACTCGACGCTCTATGGCGCGGCACTCTCAACCGAACCATTGGCGCGGAGTTCACGATCTCGACCAACAGGCCGTTGATCGTCTATATTCCGCACGGCCGCCTGGATCACCCGAGGCGTGAGGCGAAATCCTCGTAGTCGAATGTACGCAGTGTCTCAATGCGGCCGTCTTCGTGGCGGATGGCGATGTCGGGAAGGTTCACACCGTTGAAGGTGTTGTTCTTCACCATCGAGTAGATGGCCATGTCCTCGAACGCTACGATGTCGCCTTCATGCAGAGGATGGTCGAAACGGTACGTGCCGATTTCGTCGCCGGCAAGGCAGGTGGGGCCGCCGAAGCGGTAGATGAAAGCCGCCTGTGGTTCGCCGGGCGCGGTTCGCGGCTTGCGGCAGATGGCGGCGCCGGCGATGCGCGGGGTGTAGGGCATCTCCAGAACGTCGGGCATGTGGCAGGCGGCGCTCGCGTCGAGAATCGCGTTTGATATGCCGTCCGGGCCGGCGGGCTGAATTTCAAGCACTCGCGACTCTAGCGTTCCGGCGTTGAGCGCCACGGCTTCGCCAGGCTCGAGATAGACTTCGAGATGCGGATGGCGCGCGTGGAAATCATTCAGGAGTTTTACAAGGCCGTCCACGTCATAGTCGGCGCGCGTGATGTGGTGACCGCCGCCGAAGTTCACCCACTTCACAGCGGAAAGAAGATTGCCGAACTTCGCATCGAACCCGGCGAGCACTTTCTTAAGCTCGTCGAGTCCCTGCTCACACAGGCAGTGGAAGTGAAGGCCGTCGATGAGATGGTGGCAGTCCCCGGCCGCAGCATCCCACGCCGCCCGCGTCGTCCCCAGGCGCGAACCCGGGCGGCATGGGTCGTAGGCGAGGGTGGTGGCCACGGAGACTTCGGGATTCACGCGAAGGCCCGCGGAGACGCCGCGCGCGCGCGCCATGGCGCCGAACTTCTCGACCTGACGAGGCGAGTTGAAGACGACGTGATCCACAAGGCCCAGCAATTCGTCTATCTCCTCCGGCGCGAACGCAGGCGCGAACACATGCGTCTCGCCGCCAAAGTTGTCGTGGCCATGGCGTGCCTCGAAGAGCGAGCTCGCCGTCGTGCCAGCGAGGTATTGCGCGCAGAGCGGGTAGGCGGCCGCGCATGAAAAAGCCTTCTGCGCGAGAAGAATCTTCACGCCTGCTCTGTTGGACACGCTCTTAAGGATCTCAAGGTTGCGCCTCAGCGCCGCTTCGTCGATGATGTATCGTGGCATCAATCCACCTTCACGGGGTTGAAGTTCTCCTTCCAGGGGAGGCCCTGCTTGTTGAGCTCGGCCATGAACGGATCGGGATCGAACTCCTCGCACGTGTGCACGCCCTTGGTCGTCCACTTGCCTTCGAGGAACATCTTGGCGCCGATCATCGCCGGCACGCCCGTCGTATAGCTGATGGCCTGCGAGCCGACTTCTGCGTAGCACTCCTGGTGATCGCACACGTTGTACACGTAGTAGTCCACTGGCTTGCCGTCCTTGAGGCCGTGGAAGATGCAGCCGATGTTCGTCTTGCCCTTGGTGCGCGGACCTAACGTTGCGGGATCGGGCAGGAGCGCCTTTAGGAACTCGATGGGGACGATCTTCTGCCCCTTGAAGTCGATTGGATCGATGCGCGTCATGCCCACGTTCTCGAGGCACTTGAGGTGCGTGAGGTAGCTCTGCCCGAACGTCATGAAGAATCGGATGCGCTTGATGCCCTTGAGGTTGCAGCCGAGCGACTCAAGCTCCTCGTGGTGGAGCAGGTACATGTCCTTCTCGCCCACCTGGTCGAAGTTGTACACGCGCTTGATCGCCATGGGGGCGGTCTCCACCCACCATCCCTTGTCGAACGCCTTCTTGTTCTCGACGGCGACTTCCGGCTTGTCGTCCTTGGGATCGGCCACCCAGTAGCTGCCCTTGGCGGCGACTTCGCGGATGTTGATCTCGGGGTTGAAGTTCGTGGCGAATGGATAGCCGTGGTCGCCGCCGTTGCAATCGAGAATGTCGAGCGTCTCGATGGTGTCGAAGTAGTGCTTCTGGGCGTAGGCGGAGAAGACCTGCGTCACGCCGGGGTCGAATCCGCAGCCGAGGATGGCGGTGAGGCCGGCCTTTTCGAACTTCTCGCGGTAGGCCCACTGCCAGGAGTACTCGAAGTGCGCCTCTTCTGGCGGCTCGTAGTTGGCGGTGTCGAGATACGATACGCCGGCCGCGAGACAGGCGTCCATGATCGCGAGGTCCTGGTATGGAAGGGCGATGTTCATCACGAGGTCGGGTTTGAACTCCTTGATGAGCGCCGTGGTGGCGGCCACGTCCATCGCGTCGATCTGCGCAGTGGTGATGACGGTCTTCCTGCCGTCTTTGCCGAAGCCGCGCTTCTCGATGTCCGCCTTGATCGCCTTGCAGCGCGCTTCAGTGCGGGACGCAATCAGCAGTTCGCCGAAGACGTCTGGATTCTGGGCCATCTTGGCGGCCGCCACGCCGGCGACTCCGCCGGCGCCGATGAGCATTACTTTCTTGGCCATTTCTTTTTCTCCTTGCCCTGTCAGCCCGGGCTACAGCGTTCCGTTGAAGAACTTGTCCATGATCGCCGAATGCTCGGCATCGGTCCAGCCGGAGCTCTCGATCGAAACCCAGCCGTTGTAGCCAACTGCGTCGATCGCGCGCCGCACGCGCCGCCAGTCGATCGAACCGTCGCCTATGCGCACGAACGCGCCGCCGTTCTTCGCGGCGCGGTCGACCTTGAAGTCCTTGATGTGCATCTTCACGATCTGGTCGGAAAGGGCCTCCACCCACTTCTCCGCCGGAGCGTAGCGCACGTGGTTGCCAAGGTCGAGGTACGACTTCACCCAGGGGTTTCTGAAGGAGCGGATGAAGGCGGCGGCGAAGTCCGGCGTGACCCAGAGGTTGTTCCACACGTTCTCGAGTCCGATCGTGACGCCCAGCTC
Organism: Kiritimatiellia bacterium; assembly: GCA_017563185.1. Lineage (GTDB taxonomy): Bacteria > Verrucomicrobiota > Kiritimatiellia > RFP12 > UBA1067 > RUG572. The sequence continues at coordinate 29,012 of JAFXIL010000035.1, forward strand.
GGCGGCGACGGGAGCGAGTTCCGCCACGGCGTCCTGCGCATACTTCGTCGCGTCGTTCTGCGCGCGCACGTACTCGGGATAGTCGCCGTCTGCCGCGCGCGAGAGCATGAGCGAATTCGAATCGAATTCCGGCTTGAACTCGTGCGGCTTCGGCATGGGCATTCCGCCAATGCGCCCCGCCACCACAAGCATCACGCTCGCGCCGTACGCCTTGGCGAGGCGAAGGTTCTTCTTTCCTTCTTCAATGGACGCCATGCGCTTCGCGGGGTCCTTGGAGTTGAACTCGAACCATCCTCCCAAGAACGAGTGAATCTGCAGGCCTTCGTCTTCGGCCATTCGCCGTGCCGCACGCGCCTCGGCTTCGCTCACCGTCTTGTCCATCAGCTCTACGCCGGGGTAGCCGTTCTCCTTCAGCGTCTTCACCACGTCCTGCGTGAGGCGCTTGCGTATCAGCGCCTTCTTAAGCACGGTCTTGAACTTCTCCGCGCCAGCTTCTTCGCCGCGCGTGAAACGCGGCGTCCCTGCCGTCGCAAGAGCCGCAGTGCCTATGAGAAAACCACGTCTGTTTGTCATCATTAAACTTCTAGCCTTTCCGACTTTCCAATAGGACTTCAAACCTCTGACTTCTGACTTGGAATCTCACACTTTCAAGCCCAGAAACTCCGAAAACTTCTCTCGCTCACGCCTTGCCCGGCACAATCCCCACGCCTTCCCGCGGAAGCGGAATGTCTTCGGTCTCCTCGAACTGCTCGGGCGTGAACGCGGCGTTCCATCCGTCGTAGAACTCACTGCGCGTGTTCTCCAGCACGTCCTTCATGCGCACCGTGCGTCCCGAATAGGCCGCGAGGGTACCGATGATGCAGGTGGCGGTGGACATCGCCACCTGCTCGCCCTCGTTGAGGTAGTTGCCGCTCAGGAGGCCGGAAAGGAAATCAACGTGCTCCGCCACGAGGCCGCTGTCGGGGCGTCCCTTGATGGCGGCGAGGTCCTCCGCCACCGGCTTGCCGTCCCAGCGCTTGAACGTGTTTCCCACGGAGACTTCGCCCTCCGTGCCGACGAGACGCGTGCCAAACGGATTCGCGCAGCCGTTCATATGGCGGCCGAACGTGGTGGTGTGCAACCCCTCGCCGTAGTCGAAGTCGATGGCGATCTCGTCGTAGATGTCGCCGATGCCTGCGGGACGACGCCAGCGCGCGCCCATGCCGAAGGCGCTAACGGGGAAGCGGCCGATGAACCAGTTCGCGAGGTCCACCTCGTGTATGGCCTGCTCCGTCACCTGGTCGCCGCTCATCTCCCAGAAGTGGTACCAATTGTTGCAGAGGTAGGCGGCGTTCGTGTCGGTGGGGCGGCGCGGACGCACCCACATTCCCCCGTGGCAGCGGTACACGCGCCCGGCGAGTATCCTGCCTATGCACCCTGCGCGCATCGGACCGATCTGCTTGAGGAAACGGTTCGAGTGGCGGTGGAGCGTGCCGGAGAGAATGGAGAGGTTCTTTGCCTTCGCCTCGGCGACTGACTTGAGGAACGCGCGCAGTCCGCGCGGATCGGTGGCGATTGGCTTCTCTGCGAAGATGTGCTTGCCGGCGGCGACGCACGCGGCCATCTGGCGGGGACGGAAAACCGGCGGCGTGCACAGAAGCACGATGTCGCACCCCGAGCCGATCACGTTCTTGTATCCGTTCGCTCCGCCGAACGCCATCTTCTCGTCCACGCCATACTTGCTGCAGATGGCCTTGGCCTTGTCAACGAAGAAATCCGCCGCCGCCGTGAGCTGCACCTTGCATCCAAGGCGCGCCGCGGCGTCCATGATGTTCTGTATCGCGCCCGTGCCGCGTCCTCCGCAGCCAACAAGCCCCACCTTGAACACCTTCTGCGCGTCGCCCAGCACGGCCGGCGCCGCAGCGAGCGCTCCCGCCGCGGCCATGAACTGACGTCTTGAAACATCCATCGTCTACTCCTTTCTAACTGTTTTCCAACGCATGTAATTGTCTCATAAAACGGCACATCAGTCAATAGACATTCAAGCCGCTGAACCGCTGGCGCAAAGCATTTCCTCTTGTGCAAAGGGCGGAGATTTGGTATAGTCATAAAAGTGTGTGGGTCTTTGCTTTTTGCGAGTTTCGCCGGGCCGGGTGGCTTGGCTCGTGAATGGCGTGAAGGAGGCGGCTTCGACTGCCTCGGTAGGAGGAACATGAAAAAGAACTGGTCTAGTGTTGTTTTCATGGCCATGTGCGCTGGCGCGGCAAGTACGGGATTTGCCGGTCTGCTGCCATACGCCTATGTCGAGGCGCGCGGCACCAACGCGGTGAACACGCTGTACCATCCGGGGTCTGCCACAAAGTATGTGGCCGACTTCGAGTTCACGAAAGTGGAGCCGGTGCAGCAGCGCCTGTTCGGCACCGGCGGATGGAACAACACCGACCTCTGCGTGTCGCTCTACATAAACGGAGGCAAGAAGTACGCATGGGCGTTCCAGGACGGCAAGGGCAACTGGACCGACACGGGATTAGGAGTAGGGGCCAACTCGCGCCGCGCATTCGTGCTGGACTCCTTCGGCGCAAAAGCCACGCTTTACGGTCATGGCCGAAACGACGTCGCCCCCGACGGCCGCGGAATGCGGAGCTACGAAGCCGCGGTGTCCACGGCGCGCTCCGCCAGATCGAGCGTGCCCACGTTCCTCTTCGCGGACGTGATATCCATGGATCCCCTTGCGTTCGAGCATCACCCCGAAGAGGAGACTCCGAGAAGCAGCTTCGCCCATGCGAAGGCGTACTCCTTCGAAATCTGCGAGAACGGCATGACGGTGCACTTCTTCGCGCCTTTCACCGATCCCGAGACGGGCGCGGCGTGCATGAAGGACGTCGTGACGGGGCAGCTGCACGGCGACTTCATCGCCACCGACAAGCCGCTTCTGTACGGCGACGGCATCGGCAGGGCGGACGACTACAAGTACGAGGCTGGAAAGCTCTCCTGCAAGTTCTACGCCAGCGCCGACGACCCGGCGAAGGGCAAGGTATCCATCGACGGCGGCGAGCCGGCGGCAGACGGCTCCGCATGGCTCGCGCGCGGCGGCACTCTGCGCATAAAGGCCGTTCCGGAGGCGGGGCGCAGGTTCGTGAAATGGAATGGCGACACGAGACTGATCAAGTCCAGAGAAGGTCTGGAGGCCATTGTGGCGAGCGACGTCTCGGGGCAGCTTGAGGCAGTGTTCGAAGACGAGGACGAGGGTGTCACGATCGCTCCCGGCACGTTCGGCGGGCAGAACATCGTGCGCAACGGCGATTTCGAGGCCGGTTCCATCTCTTCGAGCGTGAATGACGGCGCATGGGGCTACGTGCCGAGCGTGGACGTCGGCGCCTGGGAGTCGGTCGGCAGCCAGGGCCTCACCAAGAGCGACGCCCCCTGGTACAACGGCACTGTGGGCGGCACATACGCCGCCTTTCTGCAGATGGATTCGAGCATCCGCCAGACGGTGAACGCGCCGGTCTCGGGCAAGTACCGCCTCTCGTTCCGCCATGCTGCGCGAAACACCAACATCAGCTATCTTGGCTCGCGCATCGTACCGATGATCGACGGTAAGGCGCTGGGCATAGGCTACGTCACATGCTGGTCGACGATACTGGAGCACGCCGCGTTCGACGTCTGGCTCGAGGCGGGGCCGCACGAACTCGAATTCCGCAACGACCCCACCGGCGCCGGCGACCGCAGCTCGATAATCGACGACGTCTCGCTCGAGATCCCCGCCGACCCGGAGAGGAGCCTCGCCACGCTCGACGACTA
>JAFXIL010000036.1 GCA_017563185.1 Kiritimatiellia bacterium
CGAGTCCGCCGTTTCCTCGTTGATTCCAGCCTCTTCGATGCGGTCCTCGATCTTCGCCGCCGAAGTGTAGGAGTCCGTGAATATGCGCGCGATCTCGGCTTGTACTTCGTTGAATGCGCTGCGGCATTCGCGCAGGCGGCGCTCGAAAGTCGCTGCGTCGCGCACGCTTGGGCGGCCGCGCACGAACGCCTCGAAGACGGAGCCTGAGAGGATGTCCTGCGCCACGCGTTCGTCTTCGTAGTTGATCGACTTAAGATACAGCTGCGCGCCGAGAGGAAGCGACTTTCGTCGGAACGGGACGCGTACCCTTTCGCCCAGGGCCAGCAGGAAGAGGCGGGCGACGCCCGCCGAGTGGGCGGCCGCAGCTTCGGCGGCGCTCGCGTAGAGGCGCAGCGAGGCGCCGGTGCCGTCGTCGTGCAGCGCGGGGAAGTGCTCTAGCGTCCAGCCCGCCTTCGCGTCGGTGGTCTTCTCCGGTATCGTGCCGAACGTCCATGTGGTGCTCGGCGTGGTGGCGGCGTTGTTCGGCGTCGCCGCAAGCGTGGAGGAGGGTGCCGTCTTGACGCCGGCCTGTGCGAATGCCTCCTCTAGATTGCGCGAGCAGGCGAGGACGCGTCCCGTTGCGTCGTCGCGGATGCGGAAGCGCACTTGCAAGTGGGGCGGCAGCTTGAGATTCGCCCAGGCGTCCGGCGGAATGCGGAAGCCCCATTCGCTGTAGATGGTGTGCCGAACGGCGTCGAGAAGCGGCTCGGAGCCGGGTTTCAGGTGGACAAGAAGGCCGCTCACGGTGTCGTCGATCGGGGTGAGCACGCGCCGCTGGGCGGAGGGCAACGACGAGATGAGATACGTGAGCTTCTCGGGGAGGGCGCCCGGGACGAGCCAGTCGGCACGCCAAAGGCGCAGGGCGGCGGCTGAGGACTTGCGCACGGTGCAGGTGATGCCGTCCTGCGATTCGTCGTCCGGCGTGTTGCGGTAGGTGAGCGCCATCTTCACGCCGCCGATCGTGATGGAGTCTGGAAAGTCCGTGGCCTGAACATCGTCCGCAGGCCACCAGTCGCACTTTCTCAGGATGAACCGCGCCTTTGGGAACGAAGGGTCGTTGGGCGCGGCGAGCCATTTGCGCAGTGCGTGCGCCGATGCGACGTGAGGCGGGATGATGGCGGCGAAGTGGGCGGCGAGGCCCTCCGAGTTGAACAGTTCGGGACGGCGCGCCTTTTCTGCCCGGCGGCGGATGGCGTCGAGAAGCGCGTTGTTCTTTCGCACTTCCGGAGGAGGATTGGTGAATTCGCCGTTCACTAGTGCGTGCAGGATGAATATCTCGCGGGCGAGGGGCAGATTGACGCGGCTGAAGTCGCAGCGGCGCGACGGCACGATCACGAGGCCGTACAGCACAACCTGCTCAGTCGCGCGCACAAAGCCGCTCTGGGCCTCCCATTCCGGCGAGTGGTAGCTGTGGCGGCAGAGCGCGCCTGCCGCCGGCTCGATCCATTCAGGGTCTATGGCCGCCGCGTTGCGCGCGAAGAGGCGCGCGGTGTCCACGAGCTCGCCCGCCATCAGCCAGGGAGGCGTTGCCTTCTTGAGCGTGGACGACGGATGGATCGCGAAGCGAAGGCCGTGCGCGCCGCGGTATTCGCGGGCTTCCTCGTCGTATTTTCCGATGCGCCCGAGAAGGCCGGGGAGGAGAGCGCGGTGGAGAAGGGCCGAGGCTTCTTCGGGTTTGCGGGTGCGGGCCTCTGCGAACGAAAGGCCGAGGCGCTTCGAGAGGTCGGTGAGCTGGCGCGCGAGGTCGCGCCACTCGCGCATCTTGGGGTAGGAGAGGTATGTCTTCTTCGCGAGGGCGCGGAGCTTGGACTGCGAGAGCGAGGCGCACTGCTCTTCCCACCAGTCCCAGAGCTTGAGCGTGCCGAGAAAGTCCGAGCCTGGCACGCGGAAGGGCGCGTGGGCCTGCGTGGCCTTTTCGCGTTCGTCCACCGGACGCCGCCGCGGATCGTCGCAGGCCATTGCGGCCACGAGGGGAATTGCCTTCTGGAGGGTGGCGTTCTCCGATGCGGCGAGCAGCATGCGCGCGAGGCGTGGCTCCACGGGGATCTTCGCGAGCTTGCGGCCGACGTCCGTGAGCACTATGCGCGTTTCGTCGTCGCCAAGGCCGTCGGCGGCGCGGGGCGCGGGGGCGTGGGCGATCGCGCCAAGCTCGAGCAGCTCGCGCAGGCCCTCGTGGATCATTGCGGGGCGCGGAGGGTCGAGGAACGGGAAGCGCTCCACGTCGCCGAGCTTGAGGTCGAGCATCGTGAGTATCACGCCGGCGAGCGACGAGCGCAGCACTTCAGGGGGAGTGTATTCGTCGCGCGAGTTGAAGTCCTCCTCCGAGTAGAGGCGCACGCACGTTCCCGGGCCAACGCGTCCGCAGCGTCCTGCGCGCTGGCGTGCTGATGCCTGCGATACGGGTTCGATCTGAAGGCGCTGCACCTGCGTGCGGTGTACGTATCGCGAGATGCGCGCGAGGCCGGAATCGACCACGCATCTTATGCCGGGAATCGTCACGGAGGTCTCGGCGACGTTCGTGGCGAGGATGATGCGGCGGCGCGGGGATGTGTGGAAGGCGCGGCGCTGTTCGGCGGCGGGAAGGGATGCGAGAAGGGGGATGATGTCGTCGTTGGGGCGTGAATGCTCGAGGGCCGCGGCAGTCTCGCGGATGTCGCGTTCGCCGGGGAGGAACACGAGCACGTCGTCCTTCTCGGGCAGTTCGGCGATGGCGGAGGCGACGTCGCGAGGAAGGTCGAGCTCGTCGTCTTCGCGAGGAGGGCGGTATACGACTTCGATGGGGAAGAGCCTGCCTGGAACGGATATGACGGGGGCGCCGCCGAAGAAGTCCGAGAAGCGCGCCACGTCGAGCGTGGCGGAGGAGACGATCATCCTGAGGCCGCGTCTGCGGCGCAGAATGCGCGTGAGGATGCCGAGAAGGAAGTCGACGTTGAGCGAGCGCTCGTGGGCTTCGTCCACGATTATCACGTCGTATGCGCGCAGGAGCGGGTCGTTGCGCGTCTCCGCCAGGAGCACGCCGTCCGTCATGAACTTGATGCACGTGTCGCGCGACACGCGGCGGTCGAAGCGGTGCTGGTAGCCCACGAGCGAGCCCACTTCGCACTTCATCTCGGCGGCGACGCGTTCGGCCATTGTGACGGCGGCGAGGCGGCGTGGCTGCGTGCAGGCGACACGGCAGCGCTTCAGTCCGCGCGCAAGGCAGTGCTCCAGGGCCATCTTCGGGAGCTGAGTGGTCTTGCCCGAGCCGGTGTCGCCGCAGACGACGACGACGGAACTGCGCTCAAGCGCGGCGAGTATCTCGTCGCGGTGGGCGCTCACTGGAAGTTCGGGCGGATATGATGGCGTAGTCACAATGGGCGGATATTCTACTATTTCGCCGCGTCCGCTGTCAATGGCGCGCGCCAAGTTTCGCTCGGCGCCAACTTGACATGGGCGCGGATTCCATGATAAAATCTCATTCACATCGCTCGGGGATATTATTCCCCGTTTCTCGATTGTGCAGAATGAAGCAAAAAGGAGACAGATCATGTACGACAAACTTTGCGTCGCGGCGCGCTCGATGCCGTTCTGGTGCGTGGCCAATCCGCTTGCCGATCCGTTCGGCGGCAACGTGCAGACCAAGCCGGACTCGCTCGACGTCGCCAAGATGCTCGCCAAGGCCTGCAAGGCGGGTCTCATCGAGATGACATCCACGCACGACGACGACCTCGTGCCGTGGGATCCCGAGCATCCCGAAGACGACCTCGACCCCAAGAGCGAAGTGTACAAGAAGCTGCGCGCCATCAAGAAGGTCCTGCGCGATGGCGGCCTCAAGGTGAACATGGTCACCTGCTCTCTTCACGGCAACCCCATCTTCCGCGCGGGCGGCCTCACCAATCCAGATCCCAAGCTGCGCGCCCTCGCCGCCAAGAAGGTGGAGCGCACGCTGCGCATCGGCAACCTCCTCGGCGCGAAGCACTACACCTACTGGGTGGCGCGCGACGGATTCGAAGTGTACGCGAAGACCGACTTCGCCCACCTCTACGACTGGCTTGCCGCCGGACTCAACCATGTGACGGACTACATCGAGAAGATGAAGTTCACCAACTACAAGGGCGCCACCGTAGAGCCCAAGCCGAACGAGCCGCGCGGCGCGATGTTCCTGCCCACCTCCGGCCACGCAGTGGGCTTCATCATGACGCGCCTGAAGAAGCCCGAATTCTGGGGCGTCAATCCCGAGCTGCTCCAGCACGAGGGAATGTGCCTCATCAATTCCGTTCTCACCGTGTCGTATCTCTGTGCATGCAAGAAGATGAAGTTCCTCCACTTCGGCTCGCAGATCAAGGGACAGTTCGACAACGACTTCCCGCCGCTCGTCGGCCCAGAGGGTCTTAAGGAGACGGTGTGGATGTTCAAGGCGCTCTCCGACTGCGGCTGGAAGGGCGTTGTGGAGTTCGACTGCCACATGCTGCGCTCCGAAGGCTCTCCCGAGGACGCCGCCGACGCCCAGTGGCGCTTCATCCAGAGCTGCTCGAAGGCCGTCGACATCTGCGTGACGCTCGCTTCCCGCCTCAAGCCCGCCAAGAAGGGCGCCAACGACACCGAGGCCGAACTCGACGCCATTGCACAGCTCTGCAAGCTGTGAAAGATTTGAAAGGTCGAGGGATTGAGAGTTTGAGAGTTGTCTTCGAACTTTCAGTTCCTCAAATTTACGAAAGGACAGAAAATGAAATTGACTCTCTCGATTCTTGCGGCGACGGTTGCCGCAATCGCATTCGGCGAAACCTGCACCTCCTGCAAGGCTGAACCCACCGGCGCCGTCGGACGCTGGGCCATACAGAAGCCCGGCGCCTTCTGGCTCGGCATCTGTGACAAGGGTGATAAGCCCTCCGCTTCGCTCCTCTGGGGCGGCGGTTCGCCCGTGGGCCAGTACGACATCAAGATCGACGGCGCAAACGCCACCATGAAGCAGCGCGTCGGCAAAGACCGCTACCGCCTAACCACGGTCAAGGCGACTGGCAAGGAGGCCGACATCACGTTCCAGACCTACAACAACAAGGGCGAGCCTCAGGGCAACCCCGAGGTTGTTAAGGCCAAGCGCATTCCCGCAGTTCCGCCTGCCCCCGACGTGTCAAAGGCAGTCCTCGGCAAGCCGATCAACCTTCTTGCCGACGGCATCGACGGTTGGGAGTCGCTGAACAAGGGCAAATACTTCGGCTGGTCCGTGAAGGATGGCGTGCTCTCCAACCGCATTAAGCGCAAGCCCAACGGCAAGCCCGACGGCAGCAGCGCCAACCTCGTCACGAAGAGGCGCGACTTCTTCGACTTCAAGTTCTCCTACGACGTGCGCGTGCTGCCCGGCTGCAACTCCGGCGTGTATCTGCGCGGCATCTACGAGATCCAGGTGCTCGACAGCTATGGCAGGCGCGTGGACTGCCACAACATGGCCGCCCTCTACGGGCGCATCACCCCGCGCGTCGCCGCCGAGAAGCCCGCCAACGAGTGGCAGCACGTTGACGTGACGCTTTACAAGCGCCACCTCACCGTCGTCCTCAACGGCGTCAACATCATCGACAACGCCCTCGTTCTCGGCTGCACCGGCGGCGCCATCACGAGCGACGAGTTCGTGAAGGGGCCGATCTATCTGCAGGGCGACCATTCCGACGCCGACTTCCGCAACATGGTGCTAACCCCCATCGAGAAGTAAGCTGGAAGAGATCGACACAATCGCGGCAGTGGCTACGGCCCCTGGCCGTGGCGGCGTGGCGGTGGTGCGCGTAAGCGGCCCCGCCGCGTTCCGCATTGCCTCCGAAGTGACCGGCCGCAAAGTGGATGCGTCCATGGCCGGCCGCTTCTTCCATTCCGCTTTCCATCCTGTGGTGCCGCGCGTGCCTGAGCGGCCGCAGCCCGTCGACGACGGACTCGTTCTCGTCTTCGCCTCGCCGCGCAGCTACACTGGCGAGGACGTGGTGGAGCTTCAGGGCCATGGCGGTTCAATCGCCCCGCGTCGTGTGCTCGAGGCGTGTCTGGCGGCGGGTGCGCGCCTTGCGCGGCGAGGAGAGTTCACGCAGAGGGCCTTTCTCAACGGACGCCTCGATCTTGGAATGGCCGAGGCGGTGATGGATCTCGTTGACGCGCGCACGGAAAGAGGGGCGGACGACGCGGCGGCGCGTTTGATGGGTGCGGCATCGCGTCCGCTCGAGGAAATGTACGTTGCCGCCATTGACCTTTCAAGCCGTGTGGAGCATGCGCTTGACTTCAGCGAGGAGGAACTGCCCGAAGGCTTCTCCGAATCCGTCTCGCGCGACGTCTCGCGTCTCGCATCGCTTGTGGAGCGCAAGCTCTCAACCGCTCGCGAAGGGCGCATCCTGCGCGAAGGTGCGCTAGTGGTCCTCTGCGGGCGGCCGAACGCCGGCAAGAGCTCGCTCATGAATGCGCTTCTCGGCGAGGGGCGCGCGATCGTCTCGGACGAGGCGGGTACAACGCGCGACACGATAGAAGAAGGCCTGGAGATCGACGGCTGGCCGGTGAGACTTGTGGATACTGCAGGATTACGCATGGCGTCAGGCGAAGTGGAGAGGGAGGGCGTAAGGCGTGCCGAGGCGCTGGCCGCCTGCGCAGACGTTGTACTCCACGTGGTGGAGCCTGGCGACGATGCGCCACCTCCGCTGGACATCCCTCATGACGCGATCCGCGTTCTCTCCAAGTGCGATCTCTTCAATGCGTTCACCCAATCACCAAACTGCCAAGATGCGAGACCATTCATACTCACTTCGGCGCATACCGGCGAGGGGATTGACGCCCTGAAGGCGGCCATAGCCGCGCGGCTTGGACAGATTGCCGCAAAGAGCGCGGAGGAGACTGGAGCCGACGTGACGACTCGCCAGAAGGAGGCGCTTCTTGCCGCTCATGCGGCGTTGGCGTCCGCAGCAGACGCTCTTGACGTCAATGAATGGACGATTGCCGCAAACGAGCTGCGTTCGGTCGCAGAGGCTCTCGGCCGTCTTCTCGGCAAGGTGTATTCGGACGACCTTCTCGATGCCTTGTTCAGCCGCTTCTGCATTGGCAAGTGAGCTGATTTTTGGTATAATACGCGCCGTTTCATGAGAGAAAAAATGCAGTATAGCCGAATCGTGGCGCTTCTGGCTGTGGTCGGATGCGCAGTGTGGGGGTTTGCCACGATGTTCGTGCGTGTGGCGGACGTGTTCCGGGACGATCTTGAGGACATGTCGTTTGGATGGATTGTGCCCGTGTTCTCGCTTTATGTGCTGTGGACCGAGCGAAAGGAGCTTCGCGCCAGCCTCGGTGCGCCTTCTTTTGCCGGGCTTCTCGCCTGTCTGCCATGCGCCGCGCTTGCTTTTCTCGGCGCCCGCGGTTTGCAAATACGATTTGAGCAGCTTGGCTTCATCGGCCTTTGCATTGCGGTGCCGTGGGCGTTCTTCGGGCGAAAGACGGCGAAGTGTTTCCTCTTTCCAGCGCTCTTCCTCGTGTTCACGATTCCGATGTCGTCGTATCTTGACATCGTCACCGTGCATCTGCGTCTTCTTGCGAGCAGCACTGCCATCACGGTGCTTCAGGGTTTCGGCTTCGACGTGGCGCAGCGCGGCACGGCGATCTATTCAACTGGGGCGCATCCGTTCTCGATCGACGTGGCCGCGCCGTGCTCCGGGCTGCGCTCGATATTCGCGCTGATGACGCTCACTGCCGCGTACGCCTGGTTCAGCCAGCCCACGTGGCTGCGGCGCGCGGCGCTGTTCGCGTGCTCGGTGCCGCTGGCGGTGCTTGGCAACGTGGTGAGGGTGATGTCCATCTGCCTGGTGGCGGCGTGGACGAATCCGAAGTTCGCGCTGGGATTCTACCACGACTATTCGGGGTACGTCGTGTTCGTGGTGGCGATATCCCTGATGGTGGCGTGTGGAGAGCTGGTGGCTCATGTCGCGGAGAAGATGGGCGCGCTGCGCGCGAAGAAAGAGGGCGGGGATGAGACGCCTGCCGCCGTGGAAGGGGAGGAAGCCGCCGTGTCTGCTGCGGAGCATGTGGACGATCCTGCCTTCTTCCGCCGTGCTGTGCCTTGGATCGCGGCACTCATTCTATGCCCGATTTTCGCGTATCAGGCCGCAACGCCCACGCCGCACCTCGCAGAGCCGCCCAGGGTAGAACTGCCGATGTCGCTTCCCGGATACGAGGTGGACGAAGTGGCGTTCTGCCAGAACGAGCAGTGCTCGGCGATGTTCCCCCGCGCCGTTCTGGGTGGTGCGCCCGGTGTGGCGAAATGTCCGAAGTGCGGCAGCGAGACGGCGGGGTGCTCGCTTGGAGAACGCACCGTACTGCCGGCCGATACAGTTCTCGTGAAGCGCATCTACCGATCGTCGCTTGGGCCTGAATTCCTGGTTTCAGCCGTGATAGGCGGGCAGTCGAAGAGTTCGATACACCGTCCAGAGCTGTGCATGCCCGCGCAGGGATTCCTCATGCGCTCGCCGCGCGACATAACGGCCGGCGAGGCGAAGCGTCCGTTCCGCGCGATCCGCCTGGAGCGTCCCGGCATGTTGCCTGTCACGCTCTCGTACACCTTCTTCAACCAGAGGGGACTGCGCACCTCCTCGCATGCCAGGCGGATCATTGCGGACACCTGGAGCCGCTCCGTGCTCAATCGGATAGACCGCTGGGTGATGGTGACGGTGCTTGCCTCCAACCCGCAGAGTTCCCATGGCTTCTCTCTTGACTTCCCTGCGGACCGCATCGCGCTTGGGCGCTTTCTCGCCGCCCTAACGGAGGGCATGCCATGATCACGTTCTTCAAGGCCGCCGGCCGGTTCCTGATGCTCACCGCGCCGTGGTGGGGGCTCTTCCTGGTGTCCTTCCTGCTGTGCCTGGTTCTCACGCCCCTCGTGAGGGAACTTGCGCGGCGTCTGGGAATGGTGGACATGCCGTCCGCGCGCCGCATAAACAAGATGCCCGTTCCGCGCAGCGGCGGTCTTGCGATATTCATCTCGTTCCACCTGGCCGTACTGGGATACGTGCTTGCCACAGGCGCGCGGTTGTCGCCGCTTTTTTCCAACGAGACGGTACTGCACATGGGCATTCTCGCGCTCGCGCTGGTGGTGGTGGGGCTTCTGGACGACAAGTTCGGCCTGCCGCCCGTTGTGAAGCTGCTAGGCCAGGTGCTTGTGGCGTTCGGGGCCTTCGTCTGGTGCGACGTGAGCCTTGGCGTCGTGCTGAAGTTCGACTGGCTGCCAGTGTGGGCGGACGGCATCATCACCGTGTTCTGGATCGTGGGCGCGATCAACGCCTTCAATTTGATAGACGGCCTCGACGGGCTAGCGACGGGGCTCGCGGTGATCGCGGCCGTGGGCATGGGAGGCGCGCTCTTCTTCATCGGCTACCCGCAGGCAACTCTCGTGTACATGGCCTTCGTTGGCGCGTGCCTCGGGTTTCTGCGCTACAACTTCAACCCTGCGAGCGTGTTCCTTGGCGACACCGGATCGATGTTCCTCGGCTTCACGCTGGCCTCATTGCCGATGATGATGAAGTCGGTGGATTCGCTCTTCGTGAGCGTCGGCGTGCCGGTGCTGGCGATGGGCGTGCCGATCTTCGACACTGCGCTCGCCATCATGCGCCGCACCATACGCGCGCTTCTGCGGCGCGAGAAGGGCGGCGCGGACGAGGGTAACTCGCATGTCATGCATGCCGACACCGATCATCTCCACCACAGACTTCTGCTTCGCTACGTCTCGCAGAAGAAGGCCGCCGGAGCGCTCTACGCCCTGGCCGGCTTCCTCGTGGTGGTGGCCCTGGGCGGGCTCGCCCTGCGCGACCGCGCCGCAGGTCTTTTCGTGCTTGCTTTCGTTGTGGCGGTTGTGGTGGCCGTGCATGACATGCGGCGAGTTGAGCTGTGGGATGCAGGGCGCCTCCTGAACGCCGCCGCACACGACCGTTCCACCACAAGCGGCCGTCGACGCCTCGTCGCGGTGCCGTTCTATGTCACGATGGACATCTTGCTTCTTGTCTTCACTTTCATATTCGTGCACCTTGCATGCGGAATCCGCATCAACTCCTACGCGCTTCACACGGCCCTCCCCCTCCGCGTGGTGCCGGTGTTCTTCTGCCTCGTCGCTTTGCGGGCGTATTCCACCCTCTGGGGACGCGCCCTCATCTCCAACCATCTGCGCCTGGTGGCGGCTTGCTTCATGGGTTCGGTTGGCGGCAGCGCGGCCATCATCCTCCTGCACTACCCACACAGCCACTTGATAATGACCACGGTGCTGTTTTTCGCGCTCTCAACGTTTGCGCTCGTTGGGCTGCGCCTTGTACGCCCCGTGATGCGGGACCTCTTCTACCATCTTGACCACAGTCGCCTCGTCGACAATGCCGGCACGAGCCGCGTTGTGGTGTACGGCGCAGGGTTAAGGTACGGCATGTTCCGCCGCGAGCTTGTGAGGGCCACATCGAGGAACAGCCGCGTGATCGTGGGCCTTTTGGACGATGACGTGGCTCTGCACGGGCTCTACGTGGGCGGCATGCGCGTGCACGGCGGCCTTGAGGAGGCGCCCGCCGTGATCCGCAGGCTTCGGGCCGATGCAGTTGTGATTGCGTGCGTGATGCCGCCTGATAAACTTGAGCAGGCGCGGCGCGTCTTCGCCGGAGCAGGTACGAAGGTGTCGCTCTGGAGCTGCGAGGAGCGCAATCTGTGAGTTTGCGCGATGGAAAGCTTGAGATACGAAAGGACCAGATTAAATGCTGACGAAAGAAGAAGTGCTTGAATTCCACAAGGGCGGCAAGGTGGGCCTGCGCCTGCCGCGCCCGCTAAAGACCGCGGCCGACCTGTGCCTCGCCTACACTCCCGGCGTTGCCCACGCCGTGAAGGAGATAGCCGCGCGCCCCGAAAGCATATACGAATGCACCGCGAAGCCAAACCTCGTCGCGGTTGTGACCGACGGCACCGCGATTTTGGGACTGGGCGACCTCGGCGCCCGCGCCTCGATACCAGTGATGGAGGGCAAGGCCGTCCTCTTCAAGGCGTTCGGCGACGTGGACGGCTGGCCGGTGCCCCTGGCAAACTGCCGCGCGGGCGGCGCCGACAGTGGCCGCACGGATCCGCAGCGCGTCATAGACGCATGCATGGCCATAGCCCCCATGTACGGCGGCATCAACCTCGAGGACATCGCCGCGCCCGCTTGTTTCGAGATCGAGGACCGCCTCGACGCCGCGCTCGACATCCCCGTGTTCCACGACGACCAGTGGGGCACCGCCGTGATCTCGCTTTCGGGCGTGATGAACTTCGCGCGCCTCGCCGGCAAGGAGATGAAGGACCTCAAGATCGTGATGAACGGCGCCGGCGCCGCCGGAATCCGCATCTGCGAGATGTGCAAGGCCGCGGGCGTGGAGAACGTCACGATGTGCGACTCGAAGGGAGTCATCAGCGCAGACCGCACCGACCTCAATCCCTACAAGGCCCGTCACGCCGTCGCAACGTCCGCAAAGACGCTCAGGGAGGCTCTCGTCGGCGCGGACGTGTTCATAGGCGTCTCGGCGGCGAACGTGCTCTCCGGCGAGGACATCAAGGCCATGGCCGAGTTTCCGGCGATCTTCGCAATGGCCAATCCAGACCCGGAGATACGTCCCGAGGAGGTCGCGGCGGCGATGGGGTCGCGTCCGTATGTGATGGTTACGGGCCGCAGCGACTACCCGAACCAGATAAACAACGTGCTTGGCTTCCCATATCTCTTCCGCGGCGCCCTCGACGTTCGCGCCACGACGATAAACAAGGAGATGAAGGTTGCGGCCGCCAACGCCCTCGCCGCGCTCGCGCGCGAGCCGGTAACGCCGGAGGTGGCGGCCCTCTATCCGAACGAGAAGCTGGAGTTCGGCACCGGCTACATCATCCCCAAGCCCTTCGACAGGCGTCTTTTCGAGGTGGTGAGCTATGCGGTGGCCGAGGCCGCTGTGAAGAGCGGCGTGGCCCGCCTCGACGTCGATCTCGCAGCCTACCGCGCCGAGCTCGCCGCCCGCAACAAGTCCCGCGCATAGTGGGCGGCAGCTTCGTCATGCCAAGACGTGGCATGCGGGGGATGAAAACATGGTGGCGGGCGGAGGCTCTGCGCAGCATGTCCGCGCGAAAGCGGCTGGACTACCTAGGCGGACCAATTGCGGCATAATCTACTCGGTGAAACAATGAAACAGACACCATCAACTGAATCCTACATGCTTCGGTGGCAGGGCGATGAGCTGGAGGTGACGCTGGAGCTGGACGCCCCGCGCCGCGGACGCGCCGTGCTGCGCAGCAACTTCGGCGCGGCCTCTGTGCGCCGCCGCGAGATCATCGCCGCAAACGACTTCGGCGAGACGCCCCTCGCGCGTGCCTGGAACGACCGTCCGATGGACGAGACCGAGCCAGGCGTATTCAAATGCACAGTGCCCCTTGCCGAGGTGGGCGTGTTCTCCGGCAAATGCTGTTTCTTCCCGTCCGCGAAGGGCGCGCCCGGCGAATGGCCGGAAGGCGCGAACTTCCACGTGAAGGTGGAACCTGCCGAGACGCGCGGCGGAAACTCGATCTACACGGTGTTTCCGCGCCAGTTCGGATCGTTCCGCGAGGTCGCGCGCAGGCTCGACCTGATCATGGACCGCATGGGCTTCAGGATAATACAGACGCTGCCGCCTTTCCCCGTGCCAGTCACGTACGCCGTGATGGGCGAGTACGGCTGCCCGTTCGCCGCCACCGACTTCTTCAGCGTAGATCCGGCGATGGCCGAGTTCGACACGCGCACCACGCCTCTCGACCAGTTCCGCGAGCTGGTGGACGCCGTCCACGCCAGGGGCGGACGACTCTTCGTAGATCTTCCCGCCAACCACACCGGCTGGGCGTCCGCCCTCCAGACGCATCACCCCGACTGGTTTCGCCGCGCTCCTGACGGCACATTCGTCTCGCCCGGCGCATGGGGCGTCACCTGGGCCGACCTCGTGGAGCTCGACTACTCCCACCACGAGCTGCGCTCCTACATGGCCGACGTGTTCCTCTTCTGGGCGCGCAACGGCGTGGACGGCTTCCGCTGCGACGCCGGATACATGATTCCCGCCGAGACGTGGACCTACATCGTCGCCCGCGTGCGCGAAGAGTACCCCAACACCGTATTCATGCTCGAAGGTCTCGGCGGCAAGATCGAGACGACCGACCGCCTGCTTCGCGAGTCAGGCCTCGACTGGGCGTACTCCGAGATATTCCAGACGTACGACCGCGCCGCCTTCGAATGGTACCTCCCCGGCGCCGTCGCCCGCTCCCGCTGCGGCGGCACTCTCGTCCACTTCGCCGAAACGCACGACAACGACCGCCTTGCTAGGGGAGGCGAGGCGTGGGCCCGCCTCCGCGTGGCCCTCGCCGCGCTGCTGAGCCACCAGGGCGCATGGGGCATCGCCAACGGCGTGGAGTGGTTCGCCACGGAGAAGATAGACGTGCACGGCAAGAACGACCTCAACTGGGGCGCACAGAGAAACATGGTCGATTTCATCGCCCGGCTCAATGCGCTCGTCTCGCGCCACCCCGACTTCGCCGGCAACGGCCCCGTTTCGCTGGTGGAGCGCGGCGACGGGAACTTCCTCGCCGTCCTGCGCGGCGCAACGCTCATACTCGCCAACCTCGACTGCTCGCGCGGCGTCTCGGCGCACTGGGACGACGCCGCGTTCCCGCGCGAGTGCGACGCCCTGGACCTTCTGCTGTCGCGCCGCGTGCATGTGCAGGACGGCCTCTGGCTCGCCCCTGGCGAAGTGCGCGTGCTCTCCATGCGCGGCGAAGATGCCGCGGCGGGGGCAGCCCCCCAGGCGCCGGTTTCGTCTAGCGCCATGGAAATGCCGGCCGTGGACTTCTCCTACCCCGAGGACGTCCGCCGCGAGGTGTGCGTGCCTGCTGGCTGCTCTCTTCGCGTCACGGCGCCCCATCCGTTCCGCGCAAGAGTGAGAGACGGCGAGCGCACCGTCGCCGTGGCGCGCAGCTCTGGGAACGCCGCAGTTCTCGCAATGCCGCCCTACTCTGGCGACGGAACGCGGGCGGATGCGCGCGACCTTGACGTGGTGGTGTACGCTCCTGGCGGCGTAGAGCGCGCGTCGTCGCGCGTTCTGCTGCTGCCAACGGGCGAAGCGGCCCGCGTGAAGGTGGAGTACGCCGGCTCCGAGATACGCCGCAATCTTGCATGCCCCGGCGCTGGAGGGCTTCTGGAGACGGTGCTTTCCGACGGCGCGGGCGCGGCAAGCCGCGTGAAGCTCGCGTGGGGCGAGGTGCGCTCGCAGTACGACGCGCTCTTCGCCGCGAATCCGAACGCGTGCGTTCCGGCCGACCGCATCGCGCTCTGGACGCGATGCCGCGCGTGGCTGCAGCATGAAGGCTATTCGCGCGAGGTGAACTGCGACTGCATAGAGTTGTTCCGCGCAGATCCGGCCGGACGTTCGGCGAAGTGGATTTTCGCGGTGCCTTGCGGCATGGGGCGCCTGACGAGGTTCGAGTTCGACCTGTCGCTAGGCCACGGCGAGCGCGGCGGGGCGAGGCTTCTCGCGCGCCGCCTTTCGTCGGGCGGCGCGGATCTCGACGCGGCCGTGCGCCTGGTGTTCCGTCCCGACGTCGAATGGCGCAGCTTCCACGCCGCCACCAAGGCGCAGGGCGCGGTGGAGGGCGCCTTCGCGCATGCGGTGCACGAGTGGAGCGGCGGATCGGGATTCGACTTCGCGCCGTACGACGGCGGGCGCATGTCGTTCGGCGTGAGGGGCGGCGTGTTCCACCACGACGAGCAGTGGACGTACTGCGTGTCGCACGCGGAGGAGGCGGAGCGCGGCCAGGAGGGCTGCGGCGATCTGTTCTCGCCGGGATGGATCGCGTGCGACTTCGCCGTCGGTGACGAGGCCACGCTGACGGCGGAATACGTGCCTGCCGACGCGTCTGGACTCCTTCCGCTCGTCTCAGCGGCTAAGTCAGGTCCCGACACCCAACGGGACGCTATGCCATCAATGAGCGTTCCGGACGCGCTGCGCGAGGCGCTGAAGCTCTTCATCGTGCGCCGCGACGACGTGAAGACCGTCATCGCCGGCTATCCGTGGTTTCTCGACTGGGGGCGCGACACCTTCATCTTTCTCCAGGGCGCAATTCCCGCCGGATTCCGCAAGGAGGCGCTGCAGATCGTCGAGGCGTTCGCCCGCTTCGAGGAGCACGGCACCCTGCCCAACATCATCTACGGCGAGACGGCCGGCAACCGCGACACGGTGGATGCCCCGCTCTGGTTCATACGCACGCTCGCCGTGCTCGGAAGGCAGGCGGCGAAGTTCCGTCCCGTGGCCGAGTCGATCGTGGAGAGCTACGTGAAGGGCACGCCGAACGGCATCCGGATGGACGGGGAAAGCGGCCTCGTGTGGAGCCCCGCGCACTTCACCTGGATGGACACCAACTATCCGGCGTGCACTCCGCGCATGGGTTATCCGATCGAGATCCAGGCTCTCTGGATAGCCGCGCTGCGCTACCTCGGCGGCGATAGGTGGAGCGCTCTTGCCGACAAGGCCTCCGCATCGCTTGCTAAGTACTTCTCGCGCGAGGGGCGCGACGGCCTGGCGGACTGTCTCGACGCGCCGAACGGCGAGCCTGCGGCCAAGGCCGCGCCCGACTGGGGCGTGCGCCCCAACCAGCTGCTTGCCGTGACGCTCGACGTGTTGCCGCGCGCTGAACTCGCCCGCTCCGTCGTGCGCGCCTGCTCGCGCCTCGTGGTGCCCGGCGGCGTGAGGTCTCTCGCGGCGGACGATTCCCGGTATCGCGGCATCTACACGGGCGACGAAGATTCCAGCCGCAAGCCCGCATACCACAACGGCACCGCGTGGGCGTGGCCGTTCCCGTTCTACGTGGAGGCCCTTGCGAAGACGGGGCTCGCCTCTAGGGAGACGTCTCTTTCGCTGCTCGCCTCGTGCGTGGAGAACATCAATGCCGGGTGCGTGTGCCATGTCTCGGAGATTGCGGACGGTGATGCTCCGCATTCGCAGAAGGGCTGCCGCGCGCAGGCGTGGAGCGCGAGCGAAATTCTGCGCGTGTGGTTGAAGCTTTCGAAGTAGGTGCAGGGCGGACGGTCTGTCGCCCATGCCAGCTGTAGTTCTGAAAAAGAATCTGAAATTATTTCGCAACCCCGTTGACACGCAAAAAGCGATTTGCTAAAATATGCGCGTGCTTACGAAAAGAAGGAGACTTGAAATGAAATCGATACATCCTATCTGCATGGCGTTTGCCGCTGCCGCGCTTCTTGCCGGATGCGCAACGCAGGAAATGTCCTCCACTCCGTTCTACACCGGAAACGATGTGAAGTACACGGACAAAGTGGAAGACCGCGTGAGCCTCTGGCCGCTCTTCTACCACCGCGCGCCCGTGACGTCCGTCCTGTGGCCGCTCTTCTCGAGCGCCGACGATCATGTGGCGATCCGTCCGCTCTACTCCCAGTACATGAAGCACGGCAAGAGCGAATACAACGAGTACAACGTGCTGTGGCCAATCGCGCAGTTCGACACTTACGACAACGACAGCCGCATCTTCCCGGTTTTCTGGGGCGACGACTACTTCACCGTGTTTCCCGTCTTCTGGAACACGGATGACATCGTGGCCGTGCCGCCGGTTATCGTTGACAAGGACGGAGACGGCATGGCCGTGCTGCCGCTATTCTTCTGGGACTGGAGGGACGACTTCAACACGCTATTCCCACTTTGGTGGTACGATGGTTCGGATAACGGCTACAAATTTTGGGCCGCTGCCGGTCTAGCCGGGGCCAAGTCGAGCAAATACAAAGCCCATACGGACCGCAAGCAGTGGCTGCTGCCGCTTTTCTGGCACCATTCTGATGTTGATGCTGACTCCGAAGAGGAAACGCTGTGGGCGTGCGCCGGGCTGGGCGGCTATCGTCGTACAGAGAAGGGGTTCAAGCATCATTGGCTGCTTCCTCTATACATCTCCGACCGCGACGACTTCTATTCGCTGCCCTACTCGCGCGTGGATAAGGGATCCAAAGCGGTTACATCTTACTTCATGGCCGGCCTTGGCGGGCATTCAAGCGTGGACGGCAAATACGACTCGTCCTGGCTGTTTCCAATCTTTTCGC
>JAFXIL010000037.1 GCA_017563185.1 Kiritimatiellia bacterium
ATACCCGTTCCCATTCCGAACACGGAAGTCAAGCGCCTCATCGCCGAGGGTAGTGCGGGACCCGCCCGCGCGAGAGTAGGACGCCGCCGGCTCCTTTTTTTTAGTTTGAAACCAGAAGTTCAAAATCCATAGTTCAAAGTTCGGAGCACAAGGGTTCAAGATGAAAAAACATAGCGAAGTATTTTCTTTTCGTGGGTTCGCCTTCGTGGCGGCGGTTGTTGCAGCGGCAGTGGCCGTGGCTACGCCGGTGAAGGTGGGCAATCCGGGCTTCATGTACAGCGTTCCCGGTTCGTTCCTGACGGTTGGCAGGTGCGAGAAGGGGAAGTACATGTTCAACACCTACTCCGGCCTCTGGCTGCGCAACGCAAGCACATGCTGGCGGGAGAACTTCTGCCGCCTCGTGCCGTCGGTGGACGGCAAGGACGTGGCCGTGCGCGAGTGCGTGATGCGCGACGGCTGGCTTGAGGCGGCGACGGATAAGGGCGCGATTGAATTCGCCTACCTGAGCCCCGACGTAGTGCTCGTGCGCTCGAAGTCGCCAGAAATGCACATCCGCTTCGAGTTCCAGCATCCTCGCCAGAAGTACGACTTCCCCGCGACGTTCGGGCGCACCATCGACTACCTCCACTTCAATGCAGACCGCATCCTGATGGACACGCGCACGGGAGTGCGCGACCCCGACTGTGGCAACACCGTGCGAGTCCATCCATCCAAGGACGGCATCGAAGTGGCCATCCTCGACATCCACACGGGCGACTGGGACGGAGACGAGGTGAAGGGCTCGTTCGAGGAGGCCGTCGCCAGGCAGAAGGCGAGCTTCGAGCGGATGTACGCCTCGCTTCCCTCCGTGCCGAAGGAGTTCGAATGGGCGCGGCACGAGGCGGCGATCCTGTTCTGGACGACCATAGCGGGGCCGCGCGGGATGTTCAGGCGGCCGATGATGCTGATGAGCAACAACTGGATGAACAAGACCTGGAGCTGGGACCACGCGATCAACTCGCTCAGCCTGGGCTACCGCGACCAGGACGCCGCATGGGAGCAGTTCCGCTGCATGTTCGACTTCATGACCCCCGAGGGCATGATGCCCGACATGGTGTCCGACGAGCAGATATTCTGGCTCGCCGTAAAGCCGCCCGTGCATGGCTGGGTGTTCTCGAAGCTGCGCGCGATGAAGGAGTTCCCGAGGGACAAGCTGGAGATCCCCTACGCCCTCATCGAGAAGTGGACGAACTGGTGGCTCACGCGACGCGACTTCGACCACAACGGCCTCGCCGAGTATCTCGACGGCTGCGACTCGGGCTGGGACAACTCCACCGCCATCTGCATGAACCGCCCGCCGCTCGAGACGCCAGACCTCCAGGCGTTCCTCGTCCTCCAGATGGAATGCCTCGCCGACATCGCGAAGACTCTCGGAAGAGACGACGACTCCGCGTGGTGGACCGCACGCGCGAAGAAGATGCTCGATGCGACGGTGAGGATTCTCTTCGACGAGGACGGCGCGCCGCGTGTGCGGCGCCTGCGCGACGGCGGCTTCGACCGCGACTCCCTTTCGCTCGTCACGCGCCTGCCTCTCATCCTCGGGAAGCGCCTCCCGGAGAAGTGCCGCGCGAGGATGATCGCCGACATACGGGAGAAGGGCTTCATCACCGAATGGGGCCTCGCATCGGAGTCGGTGAACAGCCGCCACTACCATCCCGACGGGTACTGGAAAGGCCCGATCTGGGGGCCTTCCACCCTCATCGCGGTGGAGGGGCTGCGCGCATGCGGCGAGGACGCGCTTGCGGACGAGATATCGCTAAAGTTCTGCAAGCTGATAATGAAGTCCGGCTTTTCGGAGAACTTCGACGCGAAGACGGGCGAGGCGCGCCGCGACCCCGCCTACACGTGGACCGCCTCCGCGTTCCTCGTGCTTGCGCACGAACTCTAGGCAAATGCTTTTTCGCGCGTGATGCGCCGGCGGGCTGCATGGTGAAATGCGGCCCGAGAGAGAAATTTGCGTTTGCATATAATTAGCCTTGACTAACAGGGGGAGGGGTGTTATACTTGCCTTGGTCAAGTGGGGGTCTCGTTCGGCGCGGTGCGCCTGGCGAATCCGTACAGTAAAGGCAATAGGAGGAACAATGAGAGGCATCAGAACCGCCCGCATGGGCATCGTCGCTGCGGGCTGCGCGTTTGCGGCATTCGCGGCGCAGGCCGTGACGATCACCGTTGACAAGGTGCAGCAGCGCTGGCCGTGGAACAACAAGGTCGACATCACGTACACCGTCGCGGACGACAACCTCGACACGCACAATGCCAAGGTCGTTCTTACGACCGTCGTGAACGGCACTCTGTACGTTGCCTACGAAGGCGACATTAACGAGAACGCCGCGAGCGGAACATACACGGTCACGTGGGAGAATCCCCCCACCGGCGTCAGGGCGGAAAACTGCACGATGACGGCCGCCTACTACTCCGATGCCGTCCCGGAGGGAGACGACTACATGATCGTCGAGCTCTCCACCGGCGTAGTCAAGTACGAGGGCGTCTGCCAGGCGAGCGGCAAGTTCGGCTCGCTCACCGGGCAGGAAATCTCCAACGCCAGATACAGCACCACCAGGCACTACGACGGCAAGCTGAATCAATTCCGGTTCAAGTACAAGACGTCGCACATGGTGCTGCGCAAGATTCCGGCCGGTACCTACTACACGGGCGACAACAACGCAACGGAGTGGACGGTTGACAAGGCGTTCTACATGCAGCTCTTCCCCTACACCAACTACCAGTACTGGGATGTTTTTGACCTGATAAGCAGTGATAGGGTTTCATCCCAGCAGGATGACAAGGCCAGATCATTGACTTGGAATGACATACGTGGATCGGTCGATCCGCTGTCGCCTTCCGCCCCCGCGACATCCGACCCGAAGAACGTGGTGAGGTGGCTGAACGGCAGAGTGGCGGGCACGTTGCCGGGCAGATTCGATCTTCCTACGATGGTGATGCGCGAAATCGCGTGCCGCGCCGGCACATCCACGACTTATTTCTGGCCCAGCAACAACGCCGGCGACGCATACAAGTACGCATCCTTCGGCAGCGGCTACACCGACGTCGGCACTAAGCTGCCCAACAACTGGGGCATATACGACATGGTGGGGCTCGACTGGGAATTCTGCCTTGACGTCAATGGGGGAAGCCGTGCGGAAGGGCACGAGAACGATCCGTTCGCGCCGCTTCTCGGCAGCGACGGCAACCGCGTGGTTCATGGCAACGACTGCTATGGCAAAGCCGCAGACATGAATTCGGCCAGATTCTCGTCCGCCAACCCCGGCAGGGCACAGTACGTTTTCCGCCTCGCGTACTATCCGGCGCAGTAAGGAGGTGCGCACATGAAACTGCAACTTGCGCTTGCATTTGCCGCGGCGGCGTTCGCGGTGTTTGCGGACGACGCGCCGGACGCGACGTCCAACCCGATCAAGTACAGTCTCGACACCTGCTCCCAGCCCCGCGTGCTGCGGACGCAGGCCGAAGTGGCGATGCTCTGGGAGGCGACGTACAAAGCCGGCGAGACCGTCACGCGCACCGCGCCGGACGGCACGTCTTCCACGCTTGTCGGAAACGCCGCCACGGGCGGTTCCGTGGCGCTCGGCGTCAATGCCGGCGGTCTCTGGACGTTCACGAACTCGGCTGAGGGCGAAGCGACGTTTGCCGTGCGCCACTCGGCG
This sequence comes from Kiritimatiellia bacterium, assembly GCA_017563185.1. Classification (GTDB taxonomy): domain Bacteria; phylum Verrucomicrobiota; class Kiritimatiellia; order RFP12; family UBA1067; genus RUG572. Next base: position 3,702 of record JAFXIL010000037.1, read on the forward strand.
TACGGCACCCTCGGCGACGGCACAGTCGCCTCGCCGGCGAAGATAGTGGACGTCATGGAGCTCTTCGAGATGGCGACCGCGGGGACTGTCGGCGACGGGTACGTCTATACCTTCGTCGGCGTGCCTGGCGCGTCGCCGCTTCCGCCCATCGGCTTAATTGCCGAAGCGGCGGGCGACGGGTTGTGGAAGCTGGTCGCCGATCCGGATGTAGTCGTTTCCGGAAGCCGCGTCTATCTGCTCGACACGAGGCAGGGCGGGCCGGACCGCACGGTAAACGTGCGCCGCGGCTACTCGATAGCCTATTCGGGCGACGACTGGGCCCGCGATGCGTCGGCGGAATCCACGGTCACGGTGAAGACGCCGACCGGCGTAGAGACGTCGCAGAGCTTCACGGGAACGGACGCCACTCCGTTCGTGGCCACGAAGAGGGGCGAGTACACGGTGACGATGACCGCGGGCGGCAAGACGATGACGGCCGTGATCACCTACGCGCCGGGAGCCGGGTTCATAGTATTCGTCGAGTGACGCAGTCCGCCAGAGTCCTGCGGCGGAAGCGGAGGGACGGCCCGGCGGGCCGTCCTTTTCTGCAAATCCGCATTTGACCGGCCGGGCGGAGTTGGAGTATAATATCGGCGCACAAAAATTTAAAAGGAGAAGGCTCGGATGAAACGGAGTTTCAGATTCCTGCCTGTCGCGGCGGCGTTCTGCGCACTGACGGCCGGCGCGGTGGAGACGCGTCCGCATGCGGATTTCCTCGACGAGGGAGTGCGCACGCGCGCGAGCCAGTGCCTGATGAACCTCGCGGGCATCACCTCGGGCGGACGCACCGTGCCGGGTGCCGCGGCGGTGGACCGCCATGGTCTAGGCAACGGCTACGAGACGAAGTGGGGGCTCGAGATCGGCCATCTGCGCGAAGGTGCGAACTGCGTGTATCGCGGCTTCGACTTCTCCACGCCCGAGGCGCGCGCGCTCGAGTTCCACGTGTCGTCGGGAATGCAGGATTCGTGCATGGAGCTCTACGACGCGGACGGCGGGAAGCTGCTGGGGACGGTTTTCTCCCCGTACACCGGCGACTGGAAGAAGTACGTGACGGTGAAGTTCACGCTTCCGGATTCGGCGGCGGCGGTGAAGAATCTCAAAGTCCGCTTCCGCCATGCGAAGAGGGGGGACCGGCCGCCGGCGGCAGGCGTCCGGCGTGACAGCATTCCGCCGCCGGACGTTGTGCCGGGCGGCGCGGTGGCGCTCGTGATGCGCCGCGACCTGCGTCCGTCGCACGTCTATACCTACCACGTCGAGGGCCTCTCGAAGGGCGGCGGGCTGTACGTGGCCGACTTCGCGAAGGGAGAGGTGCGGAGGCTTGTGGACTCCGCGGAGGGCATCGTCCTCGACGCGCAGGTCTCGTACGACGGCAGGCAGATTCTCTTCAGCTGGAAGAGGACCATGAACGAGCCGTTCGCCGTCTGGAGGATCAACGCCGACGGCACGGGGCTCGCGAAGGTGATCTCCGGCCCGTGCAACAACCAGAACGCCTGCTGGCTGCCGGACGGCGGAATCGCGTTCACTTCGGACCGCAAGCCCGCCTTCGCGTATTGCTGGACTTCCACTTCGCCGGTCCTGTACCGCGCGGACGGCGACGGGAAGAACGTGACGCGCCTCTCGGCGAACTATCTCACGGACTTCACGCCGTCCGTGATGCGCGACGGGCGGATCCTCTTCAGCCGCTGGGAGTATGTGGACCGCCCCGCGATCCCGATCCAGAGCCTATGGGCGATCCAGCCGGACGGCACCGGGCTCTCGGGCGTATTCGGAAACCGCGTCCTCTCCCCCGCCACCTTCATGTTCGCCCACGACGTCCCCGGCCGCGCCGGCGTTTACCTCTGCATAATGACGTCGCACAACGGCCCGTGCAGCGGCGCGGTGGGGCTCATAGACGTGTCGCTCGGCGGAAACGCGCAGAAGGCGATACGCAACCTCACGTCCGAAGTGCACGTGCCGCCCGTGGAGGACGGCATACGCGGCAACGGCGTTCGCGGGCCCTACACCACGCCGTTCCCTGTTGACGGCGAGCGCTATCTGGTGTCCTGCGCCGGCAACGTGCAGCTGCGCCGCTACGACTCCGCGGGCGCGCGCACTCTTCTCCACGCGCCTGGCGACGGGCTAGGGTGGTATTCGCCGCAGCCGCTCGCGCCGCGCGCGAGGCTGGCCGCGCAGCGCGCGAACGTGCGCAATGCGGAGCTGGGGCCGTTCGCCGAGGTCGTGGTGCAGGACGTGGCGATCGGCCTTGAAGGGCATGTGAAGCCCGGCGAGATCAAGCGCATCGCCGTAGTCCAGGAGATGGAGAAGGACATCCGGGCCGAGACGCATCTCAGGCAGTTCGGCTTCCAGTTCCCCGTGGTGAGCTGCGGCGCAACGTACGCCCCCAAGCGCGTGTGGGGATTCGCGAAGGTGGAGGCCGACGGCAGCGCCCACTTCCTGGCGCCCGCGAACGTGCCCATCTACTTCCTTCCGCTCGACGCGGAGGGGCGCGCCCTCCAGAGAATGCGCACCTTCACGCACTTCATGCCCGGCGAGAGGCAGAGCTGCATCGGCTGCCATGCGGACCGCAACTACGTGTCGGTCTCTCCGGCGCAGATCGGCAAGTCGATCGCCGCGCAGCGCGCGCCCGAGCCGCTGGTGCCGCCGCCGTGGGGCAGAGACGACGGCTTCAGCTTCGCGCGCACCGTCCAGCCCGTCCTCAACCGCCACTGCGTCAAGTGCCACAGCGGCGACGACGGCGCGCCAGAGCCGGAGCTCACCGGCGACCGCACCGACTACTTCAACGTCGCCTACGAGAACCTCGCGCGCAGGGGAACGGGCGCGGAGAGCGGCGGCGACGTGAGGGCGTACATGAAGAACTTCGGCAGGAACCCCTACACCAGCTGGATCCCCACCTTCAACGGCCTCGAGGAGAACATTCTCTGGATCACGCCGAAGACGTGGGGCAGCCCGGTGAGCAAGCTCTCGCAGATCGTCGCCTCGGGCCATCCCGGCAAGAACGGGAAGCCGCGCGTGCGCCTTACGGACGACGAGCGGCTGCGCATCCACATGTGGATCGACCTCGACGTTCCCTACTACGGCACGTCGCAGAGCCGTCAGAACGACCTGCGCGGCTGCCGCCGCGTGCTTCCGAAGTCGCTTCTTGACTTGAAGGCCGACATCGAGAAGCGCAAGGGCGTGAAGCTGCCGTACCAGTTCTATGTGCGCTACGACCGCCCCGAGCGCAACCCCTGGCTGAAGGAGGGGCTTGCGAAGGGAATCTTCAAGGGCAGGGACGATCCCGACTACAAGATGCTCCTCGCGGAAATCGAGAAGGCGAGGCCGATGCTCGACCTACGCAACGACGTGGACTTCCGCGACGTGATATGGCAGGCGGACGCCGCGCAGAGGTAGTTCCGTCCCGCGCCGGAGGCATCGCCCCGCGACAATCCACGGCAAGCAACAAAAGGAGACCGAAGAGGATGAAGAAGACTGCAATGCTCGCGGCGCTGTTCGCCGCCGGCGCCGCGTTCGCCGCCACGCCGGCCAATTTCGCGGCGGAGGCAAAAGGCTATCTCGCCGCGCATGAGGTGACAGGCGTTGATTCGTTCCAGAGTCTGCTCAGGCTGATCGGCGAACCGTGCGGGGAGGCCGTAGCCGTGGACGCTGCGGTGCAGCCGCGCCACAAGGCGAGAAAGGTGAGATGCTGGGGGCCGATGATGCTCTCCGCCTTCAGGTCGTGGGGCATCGCGGCGGAGGAGTTCGACCCCGATGCCGCGGCGCGCGGCGACCTGCCGGACGTGCTGTTCGTGACGCAGGGGCCCGGATACTCGCAGGGCGACGTCGATATGATTTTCCGCACGGCGGCAGAAGGCGTGCACGTGGTAACGCTCAACTCGACGGACCAGTGGAGCCGCGAGATCGCGAAGCGCCTTGGCTTCTCGTATGACGGCGTGCTCACGATCGGCTCGCCATCCGACGGCGGCGCGATCATTCCGTGCTGTCCCAAGCTGTTTGAGGGATTTCCCGCGAAGCCCAGGCTCGACGCCGAGCTTGGAGCGATCGGCAAGTGGCTGCATGGAATGTACCTCACCGGCGACAGGTGCCTCATGTGCGCGGCGGACGCCGGGCAGGGGCGCATCGCGACGGCGGTGGCGCAGTATCCTGTTGGCCGCGGCGCGGTGACGCTTTTCGGCCCGCGCCTCTACGAGACGCCGAACGCGCCCGTGTGCAGGCGCCTGCTCCTCAACCTGATCGAGCTCATGCCGCCCGCGCCGAAGGCGCTGAAGATGCCGTTCGTGTATCATCCGGCCCCGCCGGAGGGGAAGCCGTACTTCGAGCTGCGCGTGCCCGGCACGTGCGACGAATATCTCACCGAGGCGCGCCCGAGGGACCACATCTGGCATCTCGGCTTCTTCTTCTCGTGGAAGTTCATCAACGGGCGCAACTTCTGGGAGCCGCACGACAGGCGCACGAAGAACCGCGTCGTGTCGCACGGCGAGACCGCGACGGCGGACGGCGCGCTTTTCGAGAGCGAGATCTCGTACGAGCTTGACGGCCGCGCCATCCTCCGCGAGAGGCGCACGGTGAAGGCGACCGTGAAGCCGAACGGAGACTATTCGTTCGACTGGACCGGGCGCTTCGAGGCCCTTGACGACCTTGCCTTCACCGCGAGCGCGCCGCAGTGGGACAAGGAGAAGGGCACCTGCAACGGAAACGGCTACGCCGGGCTTTCGATGCGCCTTGCGCGGAACTCGGCCTTCGACTTCGCCTACACGAACTCGGTCGGCTCGGTGAACGCCCGCTGCTACGGCGACAAGGCGGAGCGCATCGACGTATACGCCAGGTCGAAGCGCACCGGCGAGACGACGCGCATCTCGTTCATCGCCGACAGGCCCACCACGAACTACACGCTGCATTGGCCGGAGAAGAACGCCCCCGACGGGTTCCACTTCGTGGCGTTTCCCGAGATGTTCAACACCACGATGAAGATGGCCAGGGGCGAGAAGCGCGATTTCCACTACGAGGTGGAAGTGTCGCGGCGCTGATTCGTCCAAATTCCCGTTTCGGTTTCGGCCGGCCTGATATTGACATGCCGCCGGTGATTTGATATGCTTGTACTGTGAACATGGCAGCAGTTTTGCCATGAAGTCAGTTTGCAAGCAAGGAGCGGTTGGCATGAAGACAAGAGCAGGTGTGTGTTTGTTCGCGGCCGTGATCGCGGCGGCGCTGGATGCGTTTGCCGGCGTGAACCTGATAAGGAACGGACGCTTCGAAGGAGCGGGCAGCCAGGATGCATCATGGGGCGCGTACGCCAACCATGCCACCTTCCAGTGCGACGCATGGGAGTTCCTGAAGCCAGGCCGCGCAGGACTGTGCAAGCCGTCAAGCACCTGGACCAAGATGAACGCGGCCGCGATTGGTCCGTTCGCGCTCTTCATCCAGACGCACAACGACGGCGAGTGCGTGGTGCAGCAGTCGCTCGGCGCGCTTGCGGCAGGCACGTACCGCGTGTCCTTCACCTTTTCCACCCGGTCCGTTAAAAACGGCAATGTTACGACGTACATCGAGCTCGTCGAGGCCGGCGGCGCGGTCACCGAGGTGGGCGTGGCGCAGACCGCAGAGACGGGCGAGATTCTCTTTCTCGCAGAGGTGACGATACCGGTCGGCACGTACACCTTCCGCTTCCGCCAGCCGCAGACCGGTACAGACAGGGCAAACATATTCGAGGACGTGGTAGTGGAGCAGCTCGACGCGCGCATAGGCGACACGCTCTACACCTTCCACGAGGCGCTGGAAAGGGCTGCGGAAGGGGACACGGTGGTGCTGGACACCGATGCGCAGGGCAACGCCACGATCGACGGCTGGACCGTCACATGGGGCGGCCGCACTTGGACGAATCCAGTGCAGGTGGCCGGCGTTCTCACGTTCAAGGGCGACGTGACCCTTGCGGCGTTCCCGCGCAGGCCCGGCACCTATACCCTGTTTTCCGCGCAGAGCATCGCTCTCGCCGAAGGCGCCTCCGTTGCGCTCTACGACGGATACGTTGATGGCTGCGTGCGCACGCTCTCGGTCGGCGACACTGCGGTCACGGTCACCGTCTCGGGCGATACAGCCCCGGAGGAGATGGTCGTCAACGGCGACTTCGACCTTCCCGGCACCACCCACGGCGTGAACGGGCGCACCACGTGGAGCTACGCCTACCCGACCGGTGGTTTTGCGATTCCATATTGGGACTACTACAGCACCGAGACCGTCGGGAGCGGAAACGGCTGCGGCATCTCCGAGGCGAACGGAGTGTGGCTTGCCGCCGGCCAGACGAACGGCGGCACGTATTCGTTCTACGGCCAGCGCGAGGTGGACGGCGTCGATGCCATCCTCCGCCAGAACTTCGGCACGACGCCAGCAGGGATCTACCGCTTCTCGTTCAACTACGCGAGGCGTCCCGGGAACAATCAAAACGCATGCATCTGGAACGCCAAGGTGCTCAAGGACGGAGCGGCGGTCCACTCGATGAAGATGGGCGAGATTGGCAACACCGCGTTCCTGAACAAGTCCGTGGTGGTGGCGCTGGGCGCGGCCGGCAGCTACGGCGTCGCGTTCGCGCACCTTTCGCCGAACGGCGACGACCGCTCGTCATTGCTGGATGACGTGCACTTCACGCTCTCCAGCGTGCCGGGATGGAGCGTTCTCGACGGCGTCGTGTGCCTGGCCGGCACGGCCGAGGTGCCGGCGCAGAGCTTTGTGGACGGCGACGCGCAGATTGCGTCCGGCGCCACTATCTCGACGTACGCCGACAGATTCCTTCCGTCCCTGCGCGTGGACGGCGATCTCGTCGTGAAGGGCCCTGTCGTCATCACTCTGCCCGAATCATATACAACGGATGAGGGCACGTACAAGCTCATAGAGGCGAAGGCGATGACGCTGGAGGATGGCGCCTCGTTCTCGATCGACCCGTCATGCAGGTTCAAGGACAGCGAAGCCGACGCGACCTACAACTACACTCCCGAGCTCATTGTCACGGACAAGGGGGTGGTCTTGCACCTCTACAACGAGCAGCCCTCCGGCAACAACTACTGGAGAAAGGCCGACGAGCGCACGGACGACTCATGGAGCAACGCCGCCAACTGGCTGCGCGGCCACACCCCGCAGAGCGGCGACGCGAACGTTCTCTTCAACCACCCCGGCAAGGTGACGTTCAGCGGCGCGTACTCCAATTCAGCCAATCTCTACTTCTACTTGCGAAACGGCACCCAGCAGCCGCTCGTGTTCGATGCGACAAGCGACGAATACGGCTACAACTTCGGCACGAACAACGACTATTTCCGCGGCGCGCACGGCAGCGGGTGCGCCGGATGGGTCGATTTCCGGCGCGGAGCCTACACGTTCCGGTCGCTCTTCATGAACGGAACGGGCAACTCCGGCTACGAATCGGTGTTCCGCCTGGACGTCTCCGGCGCCAGCCTCACTCTTCTCCCCGGCGGATCGCTGCAGTGCGGATACTCCGTCGATGCGCTGAGCGCGCTGAACGTCTCCGCCGGCCTTCTCGACGTAGGCTCCGACTACAATCCCAACATCTGCGCCCGCACGACGCACCGGCTGCGCGTGACGGGCGGCAAGTTCAGAGTGGGGCGCAACTTCCAGGCGTGCAGCGGCCTGAGCAGCTTGTTCGACGCGGAGGTGCAGGGCGGCGAGCTCGAGGTGGCCGGCACGCTGAACGTCGCCTACACGGCGGCCAACTCGCGCGGCACGCTGCGCGTCTCCGGCGGCCTCGTGAGGGCGAACGCGATATCCGCGCCCGCAGGCTACGGCACGTTCATCTTCGACGGCGGCGCGCTTGCGCCAACGGCGACCTCGCAGGAGTGGCTGAACGGCGCCACGCTCACGGTCGCCGCCGGCAAGAGCGCCGTAGTCGACACCGAGGGCAAGGACGCGGTGTGGGCGGCCACGCTCGCCGACGACGCCGGGGGGAGCGACTTCGGCTTCGCGAAGCGCGGCGAAGGAACGCTAACGTTTGGCGCGGCGCAGACGTTCTCGGGGCCTCTCGCGGTGGAGGGCGGAACGCTGCTCTCCACAGTGGCGCTCGCCACCGGCTCTCTCGCGGTGTCCGCAGACGCCACGTTCTCGCTCGCCGACGGCACTCCCGGCCACACGGCCACGCCGTCCAGCATGGCGCTCGCCCCCGGCGCGCGCCTTGCGATAGACGTCTCTGACTCCGCATGCGACAGCTTCGCCGGCGGCGCCATCGACCTCGCGGCCGTGACCGCCGTCAACCCGGCCGTGATAGTCGCGAACCCAGTGGGCATCGCGGAGCTGCCGGCCGACAGGGAGTACGTGGTGATCGCATCCGGCCTTGCGCCGGGGGACGACGCCAAGTTCACGGTGAACGGCGTGGATGCGGTTCTCGCCGTCAAGAACGGCGCGCTCGTGATGACGAGCTCCAACCGCGAGAAGGCGAACGTCGCGTGGAGCGGCGCGGCGGCGGACGGCGGAAAGTGGACGACGGGCGGCAACTGGACGGGCGGCGCGACGCCGCAGAACGGCGACGTCGCCGTGTTCGGCCTCGCCTCCGGCGGAGAGACGACTTTCGACTATGCGGGGCTCTCGCTGAGCGGCCTGCTCGTGGCTGCTGGAGCGGGCGAGTTCACGCATTCGGGCGTCGACACGCTGCGCGTAACCGGAACGGTGACCAACGAGTCCGCGCGGGCGCAGACGTTCCGCAATCCGGTGACGCTGGGCGTGGCGGGGAAGGGCGTCGAAGTGTACACGGCAGGCGACCTCGTGCTCACCGGCGCGACCACGATCGCCTCGGCGACGCTGGTGAAGACGGGCGCGGGCACACTGGCGGTGCCGGGGCCGACCGCTCTCACGGCCGCGCGCATCGAGGTGGAGGAGGGAACGCTGCGCATCGACGAGCGCGCCGCCACAGTCGATGCGCCGAAGGACGGCGCGATAGTGGTGAAGGACGGCGCGCGCCTCGACGTGAATCTCGGCGTGGCGGGCCTCGACCTGGTGAAGAACGAGCCTTCCCGCAGCAAGACGGTCTATGTGGAGGGCGAAGGGCCGGACGGCGCCGGCGCGCTCTACAACTCCGACCCGGCGCCGAACGGCAGCGCGGCCCTGAGCCGGGTCGTGCTGACGGGCGACGCGAAGGTCGGCGGCAGCCATGTGGGCGTGCGCCGTCTCGACGAGTCGGCGTTCCCGGATGCTTCGCTCGCCGGCCCGTACTCCCTGACGGTCGATACGGGCAGGGGCGGCACTGGCGGCGCCTTCACGCTCGTGAACGCGAACGTCGATCTCGCGGGGCTGAACGTCTCCGGAAACCTCCAGTTCGAGGGAAGCGTCACGGGCGCCGTCACAAACGGCGTCGCGGCGACGGACGGCGCGCGCGTGAGCCTCTACGCGGCGACGGTTCCCGAGACGATTCCTTTCGCAGTTGCCCCAGACGCGACGGTGACGCTAACGGGCGAATATGCCGCAAGCACGGTGAACGGTCCGCTGAAGATCGGCGCGGGCGCGACTCTGAACGCAATGCCGACGACCTCCTCGCCGATCACGTTCAACGGCGCGGTCACGAACGACGGCACCTTCGTTCAGGCGTCAAACGGCAACGTGTACTTCTACGGTCCGTCGCTTGTGGGCGGCACCTACGCGGCCAGCGCGAACCACGTATGGTTTGGCGGCTCGATCGACTCGCCCGAGAGCGAGATCACCATCGGCGAGAGCGCTGGAGTGGTGATATTCGGCTCGGAAGACGGCCTTGCGAACGCGGGGCTTCCGAAGTTCAGAAAGGTGCGCGCCACCTCGACGATACGCGAGACGCGCTTCATGCCGCGCGCCGACAGCACGATAGACGGCGGAGTGTTCGACGAGCCCGTCGCCGCCGCGACCGACTTGTACGTGGACAGCATGGATCCGGCCACCGTAGTGACGCTGAAGAACTCCACATGGAACATCAAGCGAAACTTCTTCCTCGGAATGTACAACCGCTCCGGCCGCCTCGTTATCGGCGAAGGCGCCACCGTGAACGCGCCCAGCCTGATCTACACGAGCCACGACAACACGGCTCCGATGGAGACGTGCATCGAAGTGGCCCGCGGCGGCGTTCTCAACTGGACGCCTTCGGCGAACAACGGATTCCAGATAGGGCGCGGCAAAGACTCGGACGACACCACCTGCAAGCCGCAGCGAGTGGCCGTGACCGGCGGCGACCTCAACGCCTACGAAGGAACCGTCCTGCTCGGCGTCTTCTCCGCATACGCCTACTTCGACCTCATCGACGGCTCCTTCTCGCCGAAGCAGTTCGAGATACGCCACATCAACAACTCGAGGGCGAAGTGGGCCAAGGCGCACGAGGAGCTCTTCACGCAGAAGGGCGGCGTGTTCGCCCTCGGCTCTGGCGGCATGCGCTCGTCGTGGCCGAACTGGGAGAAGCCGCACGCGAACCTCCAGGGCGGCGTACTGCGCGCGCGTGAGAGCTTCTCGAACAAGTACGGCTACATGAACCTCCAGTTCGGCGCGTCGCCTGCCGATCCTGGAGAGTACGCGATCGACCTGAACGGCAACACTGTGGCGTGGAACGCGCCTCTTCTCGGCGCGAGCGACGTGACGATCCAGGGCGACGGCGCCTTCACGAGCTCGGCGGCGCTGCAGTCGATCCCGCTGGGGCGCTGGACCGTGGCCGCCACGGCGCAGCAGACGGACCTCTCCGGCGCGGCGGGCTTCGCGGGCGGCCTCACGCTCGCGCCGGGCGCCAGCGCGAAGCTCTCCATCGAGGGCGAGGGGCTTGTAGAGTGGATGATGTTCAACTCCGACGAATACAACGGCCTCGACGCGCTCAAGGGCTTCGCCGGAATCTGCCCGTACGTCTCCGCCACGCTCGCGCACGTGCACCTCTCGTACGGCAACAACGTCTCCCCGACGGGCAGCAACAGCGCCTTCATCTACCGCGGCCAGTTCCTCGTGGAGGAGGGCAAGGCTGGCACGTGGCACTTCGCAGGGGACTACGACGACAACATCTACCTGGAAATCGATGGGCAGGGCGTGTTCACGGGCACGGCGCACAACGTGCCGGGCGCCGGGTCTATCGACCTCGAGGAGGGCTGGCATGACTTCCGCGTGATCTGCCGCGACGGGACCGGAGACCAGGGGCCGTGGCTTGAGGAGTGGAAGGCTGCGGGCTTCGGCATCGGCTGGTCGCGCGACGCCTCCGCCGCTGGCTCGACAGACCCGGCGAAGTACGTGAAGTTCGACACGTCGACGCTAAAGATGCGCCTGCCGCAGTCCGCCGCATCCCGCACGGGAGTGCGCATGCGCGTGTCCGGCGCGAAGGGCACTGGCAACGTCAACACGTTTGCGGACGACGGTCTAGTGTACACGCGCCTCGACTGCGTCACCAACACCCTCGCCGGCCTCAACGGGTACGGCGGCTCCGACAACGCCAACGAGCTGCAGAGCGGCACTTCCGTGCGCTTCGACGGCTCGTTCTACGTCGCAGCCGGGGAAGAGGGCGAGTGGACGTTCTACGGCCACTACGACGACCGCATCGCGCTCGACGTGGACGGCAGTCGCGTGCTGGCGACCACGTCGTGGGGCACGGCCACGATCGCCACCGGCGTCAGGCAGCTGACGGAGGGCTGGCACTCGTTCCGCATTTCCGCGGCCGACGGCTCCGGCGGCTGGGGCGCGTATTCCTCCGACGACGAAGGCAGAAGGGGCGCGATCAGGGTGAAGCGTCCCAACAGCGACAGGACGCTCGCCTTCGACGAGGCGAACTTCCGCATCGCCTACAGTTCGCAGGACGCGCAGAAGTGGTGCCGCGCCGGTCTCGGCGGCGTGACGACTCTCGGCGAGGGCTCCACGCTCGTCAACCGCGACGGCGTGAGCCTGAACGGCGGCTGCCCGATCTACGGCGCGCTCGCGGGCTCTGGCGCGCTTGACGGCTTCTTCCGCTTCGTTGGGGAGAATAGCGCGATCCGCGTGACGGGCGCGGGCGGGCGGCTCACGGCCAAGCCCAGCCTGGACGACGTGGTGAACGGCGACTGCCTGGCGGGGCTGGCGAAGGTGGAGGCGGACTTCACTGACGGAAAGCCGCTTGCCGCGCGCTACGACGTGTGTGCGGCGGGGGCTCTCACAGCAGAAGAGGCGAAGGCCATAGAGGTGGTGGTGACGCTGCCTGGCGGCGAGACGGCCGACGACTGGAGCGCCACCGTGGCGAGTGGGCGCCTGTCTCTCGTAAATCCGCATCCCGGCGGCTTCATTTTCATCCTGCGATAGGAGCGTCGTTCGGCAGGTGCATCGTTATGTCCGGGCGCCGTCGAGCGGCCGCCGGGCGCAAAAGCTGTTTCGTCCCAGTGGCGGACCGGTGGAGAATATGATATACTTTTGGGCGCAATGGCAGAGACATCAAAACTTGCACTCAATGTGCTGAAGGCCACAGGCCTCTACACCGACGATGCGCTCGCGAAGATCGCTGAGGGCCGCGTGCGCAATCCCGAGATGGGCCTCGTGGAGGCCGTGCTGAAGTTCGGCGGCGCGAAGGAGGCCGACTTCCTGCGCAAGACGGGTGAGTTCCTCGGCTTCGACTACGTGGAGCTGGAGAAGGCGCAGCCGCGTCCCGACGTGCTGCAGAAGCTCCCCGCGAGCGCGGTGTACCAGTACAACGTGCTTCCGCTCAAGTTCGCGGACGGCGTGCTCACGGTAGTCTCGAGCGACCCGTTCTCGACGATGGCGGCTGACGGCCTGCGCCTGGCGGCGGGATGCTCGGTGAAGATCGCCCTCGCTCCGCGCGAGGAGATCGACAAGGCCGTGAAGAAGTTCTACGGCGTGGGCGCGGACGCGATCGAGAAGATGATCGAGGACGGTCGCTACGCGGTGGACGAGGACGACGGGTCGATGTCCAAGATCGACGTCGGCGCGGAGGGCGAGGAGGCGTCCATCGTCAAGTTCGTGAACAGGATCATCGCCGAAGCCGACCGCCAGGGCGCAACCGACATCCACATCGAGCCGCAGGAGACCGAGCTGCGCATCCGCTACCGCATCGACGGCATGCTGCACAAGGTGGACGTGCCGCCGCAGCTGAACCGCCTGAAGAGCGCCATCATCAGCCGCATCAAGGTCATGGCGAACCTCGACATCGCCGAGAAGCGTCTGCCGATGGACGGCCGCATCGGCATCCGCCTGGGCGGCGAAGACATCGACATCCGCGTGTCCACAATGCCGGGCGCGTGGGGCGAGTCCATCTCGCTGCGACTCCTGGCGAAAAGCGGCAACTTCGTGAAGATGGTGGACCTTGGCTTCAATGCGCGCGACTTCAAGGTGGTGGACAAGATCATCCGCCGCCCGAACGGCATCTTCCTCGTCACCGGTCCTACCGGATCCGGAAAGTCCACGTCGCTCTACTCGTTCCTGCACGAGGTGAACACGATGGACGTGCGCATCCTCACGGCCGAGGACCCTATCGAATACCAGATGGATGGCATCATCCAGGTGCAGATGAACAAGGACATCGGCCTCGACTTCGCCCGCACGCTGCGCGCCTTCCTGCGTCAGGACCCCGACAAGATCATGGTGGGCGAAATCCGCGACCGCGAGACGGCGGAAATCGCCATCAACGCCTCGCTGACCGGCCACATGGTGTTCTCCACCCTGCACACAAACGACGCCGCAGGCGCATTCCCTCGAATGATCGACATGGGCGTTGAGCCGTTCCTCATCGCGTCCGCCGTGGCGGGAGTGATGGGCCAGCGTCTCTGCCGCCGCCTCTGCCCGAAGTGCCGCCGCGAGGTGCCGCTCGACAGGAAGTTCTACGACCTTTCATACCCGCCGGAGAGGGAGACGGTGTTCGAGCCGGCCGGCTGCGAGGACTGCGCGAAGACCGGCTACAAGGGCCGCCGCGCGCTCTTCGAGGTGCTCGAGGTCGACGAGGAAATAGAAGGCGCCATCGTTAGGCGCGCGAACGCCACGGAGATACGCGACATCTCGCTCTCCAAGGGCATGAAGACGCTGCGCGAGGACGGCTGGGCGAAGGTGTTCGCCGGCGTGACGTCCGTGAAGGAGATCATGCGCGTCACTGAAGACCAGTAGCGTCTTTGCATTTCTTTTGCGACCTCTTGACATTCTCTTGACATCTGCCGCGGCTTCTCCGCCTACTCCCACGCGTGGGCGGAGAATTGGCTTCGCCCTTAAACCGAAAGGACGAAGAGATGAATGAAGAGATCGGCATAACACAGGCAATTCCGGCGGCCGCGCCGCATTTCCGCGCGAGCGACTGCTACTACCATGCCAACGCCAAGGGAACCGGCAGCGCGCTGAAGCTTGAGCTTCATCCGGCGCACGACGACACGCCGGGAAGCGTGTTCGTGAGGATTGCCATGCAGCGCACAGTCGCCTCGCAGCAGGGAGGCGTGCAGATGTTTCCAACGTTCGACTGGAAGAACAGCATTGTGATGAAGCTTGACCGCTCCGACCTTTCGCAGATACTGCAGGTACTGCGCGGAATGTAGGAGAGCGTGATGGACGGGAAGGGCCTTTTCCATCGTTCTTCGGCGGGCAACACCGTCATCAAGTTCTCGCACCAGATCGAGCCTCGGCCCGGCTATCAGCTCTCCGTGTGGCGCAAGCCCGCCACGGGAGAGGCCGTGAACATGTTCTACGTGTTCAACATGGACGAGGCCTTTGCGCTCATGATGGCGCTCGAGCGGGCGATGCTGTACGTGTGCTTCGGCATCCCCGAGGTGATACGCCGCGCGCCGGCAGCGCCGCGCCAGAATGCCTTTGCTCCGCCGCCAGAGATGCGCGCCGCCGCAGGCAATCCGTTCTGATCCGCGCGGCGTCATTTCCTTGACGCAGCGGCGGGAATTGTGATAAGATAATCTCGTGTTTACGAGCATTGCCGTTGCGGCAGAGGAGATGCGGAAATGAATGGCAAGAGGAAAGAGAGATGCGACGGAGTGCGCACGCGCGAGGCGATTCTCGTGGCAGCGGAGGAGGAGTTCGCGGAGCATGGCTTCGCGGCCGCCTCCACGCGCGCCATCTGCGCGCGAGCCGGCGCGAACAACGCGCTGGTGAACCGCTACTATGGCACAAAGGAGAATCTGTACCGCATAGTGGCGAAGCGTCTCTTCGGCGACCTCGGCGCGCCTCTTGCGAAGCTGGACTCCGGGGTGGACACGGAGGAGACTTGGCGTGCGGCGATGAGGGAGTGGGTGGACGACATGCTGTTCATGACCTTGCCGCGCGCCACGCCGCAGCGTCGATGCGCGGCTCTGTTCCGTCACGAGGTGACGCATCCTACGAAGTTCCACAGCGAGTTCAAGCGCGATTTCGGCGATCCCGTGGCCCATGCGCTTGAGCGGCTCGTGGCGATGGCGGTGGACGACGCAGAGGAGATTTCCCTGTGGGTGTCGACAATATGGGCGCAGGTGAGCGTGTACGCGCTGGCCGATCCCGTATGGCACGCCGCGTTTCGTCCGAAGGGCGTGTCCACCGCAGCGTGGGCCATGCGCGTGCGCGACCACATCTGCGAGGACGTGTTCGCGCGCCTCCGGTTCAGGGGCGCGCCGCGCGTCACTGTTCGGTGACGGTGATGCGCGAGCCCGGAGGAAGGAACATCTCCAGTTCGGCGTGGTCTGCCGGGAATAGACTGAGGCCAAGTTCGCGGAAGCGGGCGCCAACGGTCTGGCCCGCCTCGGACGAGATCGGGTACACTTCGCATTTGGCGGACTTTGCGGCGGTGAGGTAGTAGCGGCAGAAGAAGTCGCCGTTGTACGTAAGGTCGGCGTATCCCAGCTGCTTGTGCACAACTAGGATGGCGTTGAGGAACTTGAACACGATCACGTTGTCGCCGGGATGCAGCTTCTCCCATTTGACGAGCGGGTTGAGCTTTGCCACCGCTGCGGGGGTGGTGCGGTACTCGTGGGCGATGCGGTTGCGGCTGTCGCCGCGGCGGACGGTGATGCGCTGCGTCCAGGGAGTGAGGCTTCCTGAGAAGAGCATCTGTCGGTTCAGGTCGCCAAGGCGGCGCATTAGGGGATCGCGGAGGTCGGCCATCGAGGGGCGGTTATACAGCTTCTTGATGGCATCAATGCTGTTGCGCAGGTTCCCCTGGCGTTCGGCCTCTGCGTAGCGGCGGATGAGCACCTGGTCCCGCTGGGGGCGCAGGGATTCGGTTTCAAGAAGCTGCCTTACCAGCGGCCGCACTTCCGGTGCGACGGTTGGGGTTGGCTGCGGGCGGGGGAGGTCCGGCTTGCCTAGATTGGAATTCGCAATGGTCGGATTCGAAGATGTTATAATCTGCGGAATCGAAGGCGGGTCTACATCCTTCGCCACTGGCACATCGCGCCGCGATGAAATCTTGTACCAGACGAATGCCACGGCCACGAGCACGAGGACGACGAAGACGAGACCGCGAAGGCGGTGCGTCTCCGTCTCTGCGGGGTGATACTCCACCCCGAATTTTCCACGTGCGTAGCCCATGTCGACGAACTGCTTACTTTGCCGCAGGCGCTTCAGCGACTACGCCGATCACGGAGGATCTGGCAACTTCCACCACAACGTCGCGGGCGATCTCGATGTTGAACGTGTTCTCCTTCGCCTCGACGATGGTGCCGATGAGCCCGCCCGCGAAAGAGACCTTGGCGCCGGCGCGGAGTTCTTCGATCATCTTGCGGCGCTCCTTCTCCTTGCGCTGCTGGGGCTTGATCATCATGAAGTAGAAGAGCGCGAAGAGGATCAGCATGGGCATCATCATGCCGAAGCCGCCGCCCTGCGGGGCGGGCTTGGCCGGCGCGTTGGCAGGCTGCACTTCGGCGGCGGCCGGCGCGGCGGCTGCGGCTTCTGTGCCTGCTGGCGCTGCCGCAGGCGCCGCTGCGGGTGCGGCGGAGATTGCCGTTGCGGGAGCTGCTGCAGGTGCCGTTGTGGCCGGCTGTGCGGCCTGTGCGAAGAGAACGTTCATTGTAGGTTCCTTTGTTTCTGGTTTCTGGTTTATGGTTGAATGGCGTTTGATTTAAATGGGCTGAGGTGCTTGGTCTTCGTGCAGCTGGCGGCGCCATGCGTCGAAGTCGCCGCTGGAGATGGCATCGCGCATCTCTCGCATGAATTCGCAGAGCCGGTGCACGTTGTGGATAGTGAGCAGGCGCACGCCGAGGATTTCGCCAGCATGGAGAAGGTGGCGCACGTAGCTGCGGGTGAAATTGCGGCAGCAGTAGCAGGAACATCCCTCCTCGACGGGGGAGAGGTCCTTCTCCCACTTGGCGGCCTTGATGGCAACGTTGCCGCGGCGGGTGAGGGCGGTGCCGTGGCGGGCGACGCGCGTGGGGATCACGCAGTCGAACATGTCCACGCCACGCGCCACGCATTCGGCCATCTGCGTCATCACGCCGAGACCCATTACGTAGCGGGGCTTGTCCTCGGGAAGGAACGGCACCGATGCCTCCACGGCCTGGTACATGGCCTTCTCGGGCTCGCCCACCGAGACGCCGCCGATTGCGTATCCGGGAAAGTCCATCGCCACCAGCGCCTCGGCGCAGCGCCGGCGGAGGTCGTCGTACACTCCACCCTGCACGATGCCGAACACGAGCTGTCCTGGCGCGTGCGGGGCCTCAAGCGACATCTTGGCCCAATTTACGGTGATTGCCACGCTCTTCTCGGCGCGCACCCGCTCGCATGGCCAGGGAAGGCATTCGTCGAACACCATCGCGATGTCGCTTGCTAGGATGCGCTGAATCTCCATGGACTCGTGCGGACCGAGGAATATGCGCCGGCCGTCGATATGTGAGTTGAACCAGCACCCGTCCGGCGTGAGCTTGCGCATCTTCGCGAGGGAGAATACCTGGAAGCCGCCTGAGTCGGTGAGGATGGGTCCGCTCCAGTTCATGAACGAGTGGAGTCCGCCGGCGTTCGATATCACGTCCATGCCCGGGCGCAGGTTCAGATGGTACGTGTTGGCGAGGATGATGCTGGCGCCGTTCTCGACGAGGTCGCGCGGTTCAAGGGCCTTCACGGTGGCCTGCGTGCCCACGGGCATGAAGACAGGCGTCTCGACGGGACCGTGCGCTGTGTGCAATACGCCCCTGCGCGCGCGTGAGCGCGCGTCCGTTGAAAGAATTTCGAATGTTCCTGGTTTGCAGGGCGTATCCATGGCAGGGGAAAAGTAAACCATAAACCGGCGCAGAAATCAAGCCTCAGTTGTTGGCTTGAAGAAAATGTCATGATATGGTATGCTATGACGTCTGCGGCTGCAGACTTGCGAAAGAAGAGAAAAAGGCGAAATGGAGATTTATTTCCTTAGACATGGCGAGACCGAGTGGAACCGCGAGCGGCGCATTCAGGGCTCAACGGCGTGGACCGACCTCACGGATGAGGGCGTGCGCCTCGCCGAGGCGGCGCTGGGCGGCATGCTCGCGCGGGGGCTGGCCTTTGACCGCATTTTCTCCAGTCCCTACCGACGCGCCATGCACACGGCGCAGATAATCGGCGCGGGATTCGGCGTGGAGCCGGTGGCGGACGAAAGGCTGTGCGAGATTTCGTTCGGGCCCTACGAGGGAACGCGCTACGGCGAGGGGCTTTTTGTGGACGACAACATCCGCGCCTGCTTCCAGGATCCGCCCCGCTACGTGCCCCGTGACGGCGCGGAGTCGTTCGAGTCAGTCGCGGCGCGCGTGCGCGATTTCATTGACCGCGAGCTCGCCCCTCTCTCCGCCACATGCTCGCGCGTGCTCGCCGTGGCGCATGGCGGCATTCTGCGCACAGTGCTGGGGTTTGCCATGAACCGTCCCCTCGCCGACTTCTGGAAGGGCACTCAGCCCAACTGCTGCGCCCACGTCGTCACGCTCACCGACGGCATGCTTTCCCTCAAGGCCCGCGCCGTCGTATTCGGGTAGGAAAGGAGGTTGACATGTCAGATATATCAACACAGTCAATTCGAATTTTTACTCCAGGGCAGAAGATCGGCGCGTATCGTATAGTGCGTCTTCTCGGTCAGGGCGGAATGGGCGCCGTCTATGAAGTGGAGCATGAGCAGCTCGGCGTTCGCTACGCTCTCAAGGCGTTCGCGACGCACAGCAAATACGCCGACATGCTCAAGAAGAAGTTCCTCGCGGAAGGAAGGGTGCTCGCGAGGCTGCGCCACCCTCATCTCATACGCGTCTTCGATCTCGCGATAGACGAGCCGACAGGAGTGCCGTACTTCGTGATGGACATCGTGACGTACAAGGACGGCACGCAGCACACCCTCGATGATCTGGAGCTGGGCGATCTTGAAGAGGACTACATCCTCGGCTGGTTCGAGGATCTCTGCAAGGCGCTCGACTATATCCACGAACAGGGCATAGTGCACCGCGACATCAAGCTCGGCAACGTCCTTCTGCGGGAGGATAGGCACGTGATGCTGTCCGACTTCGGTGTCTTGCGCATCTTCGACGAGGGTCTTTCAAAGGGTGTCAGCGTGGTGCGGACAGCCGTTTCGGAGGCGGGGTCTGAAGCTCGGCTCGTCATGGGCACCGGAGGCTACATCGCGCCCGAAGTGCGGCGCGGCGAAGATGCCACGCCCGAAGCCGACGTCTATTCCCTTGGCGTCATGTTCTTCCATCTGCTCACGGGACTCTGGTATGAGCCAGGTACAAGGGCGCTTGCTCTGCTCGACAATTTCAAATACCGTTGGGGCGATGTTCTGCCGCGAATGCTCTCCGCAAATCCGCAGGAACGTCCTGTGCCGCTTTCAGATCTGCCGCGCAAGCTGCGGGAGTCCAGAGCCTCTGAAGCCACCACTGTGGCGAAGGAGGAAACGCCCCCCGCTCGATTTGGCATGTTCAGGCCAAAGTACATTGCTGCGGCTGTTGCCGTTCTGTGCGTTGCGGTCGCCGTGTTTGTGGCGGTGGCGCTTCGTCCGCAGGCTGAAGAGCAGCCGCATGGGGAGCAGGTGGCCAAGTGGCCGATTCCGCCGGAGCAGGATGATTTTCGCGAGTTGTTTTCAGCAGATGACGTGTTTAGTCCCAAGGAGGTCGCACGATGAGCGAATCCTCTCAGATGAACGTGTTTCCTGTTACCTCGCAGACGCTCCTTCAGAAGCTCGCCGCCCAGATTACCGGCGAACGTGAGTCGGCATGGGTGCGGTTTTTCGGTCTGTACGAGCCGGCGATCAAGCGGTTTGTGACATACCATGACAGCGACCACGACCCTGAAGACGTGGCGCAGGAAATCTTCCTGAAGCTCGTAAACGTCGTGAAGTCAGGCGGATATAGTCCGACGAAGGGAAGATTCAGGGCGTTTCTCGCCACGATGATCAGGCGGCATCTCGTTTCGCTCTACAGAAAGGACCAGGCACGCGGGGCGGGGATGTTTGTGGACATTGACGAAGTGGAGCTGACCGTGCCGCCGGACATTGCGGAGCAGATAGACGCCAAATGGCGGATGGCCCGGCATCAGAGCGCGATTGAACATGTGCTCACGAAGACGGCGATTTCGGCGCAGTCGCGCGCTATCTACCGCGCATACGTTGAAGACGAAATGCCGCTGGAGGAAGTGTCCGCGCGATTCGGCGTCACCAAGGCGGCAATATACAAGATCAAGTCGCGCGTTGAGCAGATGGCCGCGATCGTTGAGGAAGAGTTTGAAGACTAGAACACACACGAAAAGAACGAGATGAAGTGTGCGAGAATAGTGCTTGTATTGCTGGCGGCATTTGCGTCGATTGCGAACGCGATGCCAACGCCGGAGCAGGCCAAGAAGGCGGAGCCGTTGGTTTTGAAGCTGATGGGCGAATGCCAGGCCGCGCTCAAGAGCGGTGCGAAGACGCGCACGGAGGTGGCAGAATCGGCAATGGCTCTCGCTGAAAAGGCGGAATCCGAGGCTGCCAAGCTCCTGTTGATGAAAGGCGCGTACAACCTCTACGTGCGTGCGGGCGAGTTCAACAAGGCCGTTGATGCGCTCAAGCGTCTCCAGGCGGCGATACCCGACATTCCTCCGGACAACATGGCCAACATAGTCAAGGCCTCGCTTCGCGGTGTTCCGAGCGGGGAATTCGGGCGGCTAGCTCAGATTCTGGATGCCGGCGGTAGGACCTACTGCATCATCGACCTCTCAGGAGGTCCCTCGGCAACATCATATCCGGTCTCGTATGTCTCGACAGCTCCAGGAGGCACGTTCAACACCGACGAATACAAGACCACGAAGCTCGTGCTGCGCCGCATCGAGCCGGGCGAGTTCATCATGGGCGGAGACCAGAAAGACGAGACCCACCGCGTCAAGATATCGAAGCCATTCTACATCGGCGTCTTCGAGGTAACGCAATCGCAGTACGCCCTTGTGACGGGCAATAATCCGTCAAGATTCAAGGGTGGCATGCGCCCTGTGGAGAGAGTTTCGTACAATATGATACGCGGTTCATCGGATGGGGCGCAGTGGCCGTTGTCGTCTGCTGTTGATTCGTATTCGTTCATGGGCAGGCTTCGTGCTTGCACGGGATTGGATTTTGATCTTCCTACAGAAGCGCAATGGGAGTTTGCCTGCCGTGCTGGCACGAAGAGCAAGTACAACAACGGCGGCGAGACAGAGGATGATTTGAAGAAGGTTGGTCGATGTGTAAAAAGGTCGAAGCATCCGGCGGTTGTTGGTTCATATTTGCCGAATGCATGGGGACTATATGACATGCATGGCAATATGTGGGAATGGTGTCTTGACTGGAATGGTGCGTTGACATTCGGGATGGATCCCAAGGGGGCCTCCTCTGGGACTGATCGGGTTTTTCGTGGTGGCGGGTGGAGCAATGTCATGGCGTCATTTTGCACTTCGTTCTTCAGGGGCCGCAACATCCCGTCTTACAGGGGCGACAACGGTGGTTTCCGCCTTGCCCTGCCCCTGTCTGGCCAATAGTGCGCCGGCCGATAGAAAAATGAAATGTACGAGAGGAAAGACGGCGGGCTACTCCTCATTTTTAACTAGTCCTACTCTGTGTTTTCATCAAGCGCTACTCGTCTTTTTTATCCCTACGTACTTGCCTTTCTTATCCGCTTATGATATACTGCGCCGCAAGGAGAATAAGGCTCAATGACAAGACGATGGCTTGAAAATCAATTAGTTGACATGATGAACGTGCGAAGAGGCGTCAACCTCACGGGCGTTCGTCAATCGGGTAAGACAACATTGGCGGGGATGGTCAAATTGCCGAAAGTCCGCCACTACACAATGGACGACAAGGAGATCCGGCGGTCTGCCGCAGATGATCCCAAGGGATTCGTCAAACATTCCAAAGGAGAAACGCTCGTCATTGACGAGGTGCAGAAGGTTCCCGATTTGCTGGATGCCATCAAAATCGTACTCGACGGCAACAATGATCATGGCCAGTATCTGCTGACCGGGAGTTCCAATCTGCGTTTTATCAAGGCCGTGAGGGACTCCCTTGCCGGACGTCTGGGCTGGTTGCGGCTTCGCACCTTGTCCTTGGGCGAAATGTGCGGAAACGGACATAGCTTTCTTGCCTCGGCGTTCAGCAGGGGCTTCAAGAGCGAATACCCTGAAATCGACAAAAGGCAGGCCATAGGACTCGCCTTCCGCGGCGGTTATCCCGAACCGCTGGATTACTCGACGAAAGACAGGCGCGATTGGTTCAAGACCTATTTGAACGACCTACTGACAAAGGACATCCACGATGTCACCGAAGTGAGGAAGCTTTCCGTTCTCAAGACTGCGGCCACATGGCTTCTTTCACATTCCTCGCAGTTTTTCGCGCTTGACGAGCTGGCCACCAAGACGGCGCTGGCGAAGGAGACGGCGAACTCCTATCTTGAGGCATTGAAGGCCCTTTACCTGTTTGACTGCGTCCCTGCGTATGCGGCAACGGACTACGGGCTTGTGGGCAAGCGCCCAAAATGGATTGTGACTGATGCCGCTCTCATGGCCAACATACTTGACTGGAACGAGGATGACGTGTATCTCGACCAGAACCGCAGCGGGAAACTGATCGAAACATGGGTCTATCAACAACTCGCCGCGATTGCGGAAGCCGACGGCGACTGCGAGATTTCCCATTACAGGGACGGGAAGAAGCGGGAGATCGATTTCATGGTCAAACGCGAGGACGGTGCGCTTCTTGGCATTGAAGTGAAATCTGGTTCTGTTTCCTCAAGCGACTTCACCCACCTGAAGTGGTTTGCTGCCAATCTTGCCGAGAAGCAATTTACTGGTATCGTCATCCATTCGGGAAAGGACGTTCTCCCCTTCGGCGATGGTTTCTACGCCGTGCCGTTTTCTGCCCTTTCAGAGTAGTGTCTTGCCGTACAAGGGCAGGATTATCGTCCACCCTTGTCGACGGCGTAAAGGTGCGCAATCTTCGCCATCTGGTGGAGATTGTCGATGCTTGCAAGGATGGCTTCGTCTGCTTTGGCCTTGACCGTGGAGACGAGTGGTATGTCATGGTGATTGTCGATGCGAAGGATATGCGCGAATCCACGGCCCGTGTGATGAAGCGTAACCTGATTTCTGCCGACAGAAGCGAGAATCTGCGCCTGAAGTGACGGACGCAAGGCCTCCGCGATTGTAATGGTGGGTTGCGGTGTGAACAGCGAGGCTGGCGCGACCGCGACAAATGACGCGACCTGGACGGACAGACGAGCAAGAACACAAAATCACGTGTGCATGATGTGGCAAGGCCGCCTCGGCCTTGCTGCAAGGGCGAGGGCGCCCTTGTTACATCGGGTTTTGCAACTACCTCAATAGCGTGCGGCAGCGCTATAATATTTTGAATTTCTTGTGTCAAAAGTCAGTCCACAATGCGATTCTTTTTTATAGGTAGGATTCCCGCCGAGGAAAGGAAAGATTTACGATGACGTGTGCCAAGATAGTGCTGGCAGGGCTTGTCGCCATAGTGGCGACGGCGTCTGCGTGGCCGCCGCCCGACGAGGTGGCGAAGACGAAGCCGATCGTGGACGAACTGATGTCCGCGAAGGGCGCGCTCGCGCCTGCAGACAAGGCCGAGGCGGCGAGCGCGTTTGCGGAGGAGGCGAATGGCGAGGCCGCGAAGTACCTGCTTCTGCGCAGGGCGGTGGAACTGTACGCGAAGGCGGGCGACGACGGGAG
This sequence comes from Kiritimatiellia bacterium, assembly GCA_017563185.1. Lineage (GTDB taxonomy): Bacteria > Verrucomicrobiota > Kiritimatiellia > RFP12 > UBA1067 > RUG572. The sequence goes on from JAFXIL010000037.1 coordinate 27,789, forward strand.
GACGGCTGACGCCTTCCAGAAGCTGGTCAAGGACGTGAAGGACGTGCCGCCCGCCGTTCAGGAGCGCATTCTGCTCGATGCGGGGCGCACGCTCGCGAAGAGGGTTCGTCCGCTGAGGACCGAGGCGCTCTTCAAGGGCGTTCGTGCGCTCGTTTGGGCCGAGAAGGAGCTTGCGGCGGCGCGCATGGAGCTGACGGGATCGAAGAAGGACGATCCCGCCGCCAATCTGCGCGCAGGCAACGCGCTCGCCGTGCTGGGCGACTGGCCGAAGGCTCTTGAGCATCTGTGCGGCGCACAGGGCAAGATAGCGTCCGTCGCGGACCATGAGATCAACAGCACCGTGACTGCGGACAAGCTCGCCAACGCCTGGTGGAAGGCGTCTGCGGCAACGGAGAGCGATTACGTGAAGAACGCGTACCGTCGGCACTCCGTCGAACTATACCGCAAGGCGCTTGAGGCAGACCTCCTCGTGGGACTTAACAAGACCCTCGCCGAGAACCGGATCGCCGAGTTTGAGAAGGCGGACGACTTGTCTGCTGGATCTGCCGCTGGAGTCACATCGGGAGCGGCGCGTCCCGTTGCGGCCACTGAGAGAACGAGTTCCAAGCTGGTCATTGTCGCGCAGAACAACACGTCAGATGTCAAATACAAGTTCAACTACAGGCTTGACACCAATGGCAATGCCATTCTGTGCGGTAATCCTTGCGTCAGTCCGAAACCGGAGGGTGAACTTGTTGTGCCGGATAAGATTGACGGCCACACAGTCACAAAGATTGACGATATGGCTTTCATCGGTTGCGATAAGATGACGAGCATTATACTCCCTCCGCACCTAGAGGAAATCATTACAACATGGTTTGGGAGGCGCTGTTCCGGTGCCATATTTGAGCACTGCTTTGCGCTTGCATCCATAGATATTGCAAAAACCAATCCGAGATTCACATCGGAGAATGGAGCACTTTACACTAAGGACAAGAAATGGTTGGGCGCATATCCGAAAAACCGCAGTGAAATAACTCTGGCGCGGGAAACTACGGGCGTAGGGGCGAATGCGTTCAACAGCTGCATGTTCAAGACGGTAAAAATTCCTGATTCTGTTGAGGGCATTAATTTCTGGGCGTTTAGAAAGTGTCCAAATCTGGAGGTCGTGGAGTTTCCCAAGAACTTCAAAGGTTATATAGGGGCCTATGTTTTCGATTCCTGTCCGGAAATGAAGAAGGTTGTATTCTACGGTGACGCCCCTGCCATTGGCGTCCGTCGCACTAAAGCAAGGCCGAACCTGTTCTGGGCTTCGCCCAATGGCATCGTGGTTGAGGTCAGGAAAGGCACTAGGGGATGGAAAGGGAAAGGCTCTACCGAGCTCCCAGAGTTCTGGCCACTTGAGGGCAACCCTAAACGCCGCATCCGATACATTCCGTGATTAGTGTAGGCGTGGACGTGAAGAGTGATAGAAAGGAAGAAATCATGTCAATTGAAAAAGTTCTTGATGTAAAGTCGTATGCGGGGAATCCGCACGTAGGGTTTGATGAGGGAGAGATTGTATCGGCAGCAACGCCTCGTCGCGGGTTCTTACATTGCAAACTCAGAAAAATCATCACACGTACAGTTGCTTTGGCGCTATGTTTAATAACTGTAATGGAAGCGATGGCGGCTGATATTCGTTGGGATGCCCCATCATCTGTTAAAGTTGGACAGACATTTTATGTTAGGGCATATTATAATTCAATCAAGGCGTCTGTGTGGGTGGATGCATCTGCAAGCAGTGGTTCGGTTTGGGAATGGGATGCTGCCGACCAGTATAAGGCGGCAACAGCGGGAAGCGTAACATTCTATTTTCAATACGATGTAGGTTCCCAGAGATATACAAGCAAGAAAGTCGTGACGATTCAAGGGGATTCGCAACCTGAGCAACCGACATTAGGATCTGTAAGCATATCGCTTTCTTCGTCGTCTGTAGCTCCAGGTGATGCGGTGTCATGTTCGCTTAATGCGTATTCAACCACAGGGGCTTCCATTACTGGTGGTACTAAATCATGGAAAGTGTCTAGTACCACGAACGACACCATTTCCTCTTCTGGCGTTGTAACCGTTGCCGCCGCCCAGATTTCACGGAAGATTTCCGTTACTGGAAGTTATACGTATGGAGGGGTCACTAAGAGTGCTACGGCGACAATCACTGTCACGCGATTGCCGATAGCCTTGGCTAGCATTAGATTGATTGCGCCGTCATATCGTGTTACACCTGGCACTCAGATTCCTGTTTCTTTGGAAGCTGATTCTGTCTATGATGGTCCCATAACAGACGGTGTAGCAAGTTGGAGAGTGATTCCCACGGAGTTTGGTGATTCTGTGTCTACAGATGGGATTGTTTCCATTTCAAGCACGAACGTAAATCGTGTGGTTAAGATAGCATGCGATTATTCATTTGACGGTATTACAAAATCGGATACGATAGAAGTACAAGTAAGGAGTAGATATGATGCGCGAGCAAATGTAATTGCGGACTACGTGGACGAGAACAACGAAGAGTATCAGGCTCTCAACTATATTGAGGCGACTGGTAACCAATGGATAGTAACGGACATCAGACCAACCTGCACTGATATGGTTAAGATGAAGGTTCGGATCTCCTCAATTTCAAAAACTCAGGCGCTCTATTGTTCGCGGACAACGAGGACTTCTAACACTTTTACGGCGTTTCTTATTAATAGTGTTGTGCGGTGTGATCGTAATACGAATACTTCTACCACGGGGAATACCGTGCCAAGTGTTATGGAAGACACCTCTCTCGTAGCAGACTACTATACGCGTAGCTTCTCCGTCAATGGCGTAGAGCAAAATGCCCTTATGGCAGACGGTAACTATACGCCAGGCAGCGCATTGATGCTATTCGCAAGCAACACGAAGGGCGATGCTCTTTCCATGGACATCGTTCCTGGCGATGTTGACAATAAGGCTACGTATAGGCTGTACTATTTTGAGCTTTATTCTCATGGCAGTCAATCGCCTAAACATCGACTCGTGCCTGCACGCCGTATATCCGACTCCGTTGTAGGTCTTTATGACACCATTTGGGGAGAGTTCTACGGTCCTGCCGACAATTCAGACGAGTTTGTTCCTAGTCCATACACTACAGACGTAAAAGCACTCCAACGGTATCCATGGAGCGGGAAGGTTGACATTACTTATACCGTGTTCGGAAACTTTATGGAAAATGCGCAACAAAATGCATCGGTGGCCTCGTTAAAAGTGACAGCGACGGACAGGGATGCGAACATGACTTATATCGCAACGCAGTTGTCGGGAGACTTGAGTTTGGCAGAGGGCACGCATGCCATCGTCTGGGACATGGATGCGGAGGGATTGTCACTCAAGTCCACAAATGTTGTATTCGAAGTTTCATGTGTAATGGCTCCCGCGATCTATTGCGTGATTGACCTTTCTATGGGTGCGAATGCGACATCTTACCCCGTTACATACTTGTCCACTCCACCGGGTGGAGGTTTCAATGTGGATGAGTACAAGACCACAAAACTCGTATTGCGACGAATTGAGGCGGGGACATTCATTATGGGTGACGATCAATCGGATGAATCGCATCGTGTTACGCTTACTAAGCCGTTCTTCTGTGGACTCTTTGAAGTAACGCAGAAGCAATATTCTCTCATCACTGGGGGCAATCCGTCTAACTTCTCCGGCGACAAGAGGCCGGTAGAGCAAGTGAGCTATAGTACGATTCGCGGGACATCAGATGGCGCGAACTGGCCATCTTCCTCTGCCGTGGACTCGTCGTCGTTCTTGGGAAAGTTGCGTGCCAGAACTGGACTTGATTTCGACCTGCCCACGGAAGCACAATGGGAGTACGCCTGTCGTGCAGGAACGACTACGACATACAGTTTTGACGATTCGGAGGATGGAAACTACTACATGTGGGCTTATTTCAATTCCGATTCACAGTCACACGATGTGGGGACGAAGAATCCGAATCCGTGGGGGTTCTTCGATATGCACGGCAATGTGTGGGAATTGTGTTTGGACTGGTTCGGAGAACTGTCTGCGGGGACGGATCCAAAGGGTTCTTCCTCTGGATCGGCTCGGGTGAAACGCGGTGGGTCCTGGACCAGCAAGGTGGCTAACAGCACTTCGTCTGCCCGATACCAACACGGGCCGTCTGTGGAGGAAGACACAGTGGGCTTTCGCCTTGTCAGAACTTTGCCAAGTGATAGCGAGAGCTCCGCCATCGTTCTTTGTGATGGGAAGAGCGCGGTTACAGAGGTGTCGATTTCCACAAGTGGAGACTATCCAACTGAAGTGACGATTGGCGATAAGACCCATGTATATTGCTATGATGTGGATGGTGGCGTCGGAATTGTACAGACGGGAATAGGAGCGGTTGATTCATCGCTTGACATCCCGTCCGCAATCGACAACAAGCCTCTTGTGGCAATTGGGCACTATGCCTTCGTTGACTGTGGCGACATTGAGATGGTGGTTATTCCCGCCTCTGTTGCGGAGATTGGGGATTTCGCCTTTGCCGGATGCAGCAACCTTTCGCAAGTGACGATTTCTGGCGACATCGGAACGTTGACAATTGGCGGCAATGCCTTTGACGCCGTAACGGAAGTGGTGATTGGAGATAAGCAGGGCTATGAGTTTTCCGGATGGACGAATGAAGTGGGGTACGTGGTGTCCAATCCGTTTCATTCTGCATCTGCTGTTACGGTGTCTCCGGTCTGGCAGAGAACTGAAACGACGGTGATTGATGGGCGCACATGGACAGTTGTGGTTTCAGACAAGGGAGTAGCGACAATCGGAAATGGCAACGATGTCGCCGTTGACCCTGCGCCGATAGGCGATTTGGCGATTCCTGGAGAAATTTGTGGTTGCTCAGTGACAGGAATTGGCGGCAATGCATTCGCGGGATGTGAAGGATTGACGAGCATAACGATTCCAAGCAATGTGACAAGTGTTGGCTATGGAGCATTTGAGGATTGCACCGGGCTGACGAACGTTGTCATTGAGTCTGAGTCGCTTGATTGCATAATGCCTGGATTGATGCAGGCGAAGTTCGATACACGATTTGATGTGACGTCACTAGACGATGCAAGCGATGTGGCGAATGTGTCAGGTGTGATTGCTGCGTACATGAGGGTGACGGAAAGTCCGTGGGAATTCTCTGATCCTCTGAATGGCAAGGTGTTTGCATGGAACGAAACGAATTCGACATTCGCCTATCGGGGACAGATGTATCTAGATGCGGACAAGACCTATGTGTTCGGTACGCATTTTGACAATGATGCGTGTGTGCAGATTGACGGTGCCACTATAGTGAATGCCGACAATTCTACTAGCAGAGAAATTCACACTGGCAAGTTTAAATGTTCCCGTTCCGGGTGGTACGGCATTGAATTTCGTTTCAGTGATGACTATGCCCAGAAGGGGGCGTGGGGAAACCTCTGGACTGCCGATTTTGGTATTGGCTATCGTGACGATGGAAGTGTGGAAACGGTACAAAGCGGGTGGAAGCGCCTTCTTGATCCTGGCGACGGGTCGCTTTTCAGATGCGATGGCTTGCGCACGATATTCGCAGGATGCAGTAACATAGTTTCCGTGACGATGCCGTTGCCGCTTGTTTCGCGGATGTCGTCGATGTTTCCGGGTTCATACGACAAAGTGGCGTCCATCACACTGACAGGCGCTGCGACTGCGATTCCCGAGAAGGCGTTCGCTGGATGTACGAACCTGGCCAATGTAACGCTGCCGCGAGAAACCAGGACGGTTACCGTGGGTGCAAATGCTTTTGATGCGACGACTGCAGTTGGCATAGAGCCTGTTGACGGGTATTTCTTTGGAGGCTGGACAAATACCGTTGGCGTGGTCGTTGCCGATCCGTTCCACTCTGCAGATACAGTGACGGTGTCTCCATGGTGGCGGAAGATAGTGAACGTCGGCTACGATGCAAATGGTGGTTATGGCGAAATGGCGACGCAGACGGTGATCGAAGGGGATTCTCTGTCGCTTTCCGCCAATGCGTTTGCGCGTGACGGATATTCGTTCATGGGGTGGAGCCTTTCTGTGGGAGGCGAGGTGGCATATCCGGACATGGCTGAGTTTGCGAAAGTATCCGCAAAAATGGACGGTGTGGTTCTGTATGCGGTATGGAAACCGCAGCCACCCGTGATTTCGCTGGAAGGCGGAGCGGAGTTCCAGAACGCCTCGCGCTTCGTATCGCTTTCATGTGACACCGGCGACGCGCTGATTCTGTTCACGAATGACGGCGGCGATCCAAGAGCGTCTGGACACGTATACAAAGACCCGATATACATATACGGAACATGCACGCTCAGGGCCGTTGCATGTGGCGCTGGACACTATTCCGACGAGGTGTCTGCCACTTTGACCCGCACCGAGGGGCTGAGCGAGGCGGCAAACCTCTACGGATATCTGATGGAAACTGACGAGGATAGTCCATGGACGATAGTGACTGATGTCTCGCGCGACGGCGTCTCAAGCGTGCGAAGCGGAACGGTTGGCCATGGCGGCATGACGTGGCTTCAGACGTCCGTACGCAAGGCGGGCACGATCTCGTTCTGGTGGCGGGCGGCGTGCGAGGACGCAGAGGATGAGGAGGGCGAGACATATTGGTACGACTATGGCTCTTTCGCTGTTGACGGCGTGGAGAAGGCAAGAATTGCAGGCAACGACACTGGCTGGCGCAAGATTGAGGTGGACGTGCCAACCGGCGGCAAGCACGTGCTACGCTGGGAATACTGCAAGGACGGCGCGGCATCCTACTCGCCGGACTGCATCTGGCTTGACCAGGTGCAGTGGGTTCCCGCCGACGGAAGCGGCTACACGTTGACCACTCCCGATCCTGTCCCCTACACGTGGCTTTCGGCCTGGGGCCTGGGATTGGATTCCGATTTCGAGACGGCGGCAAGGCAGACAAGCGGCAAGCATGATGCGAACGGACGCCCCATCGCCGTGTGGGAAGACTACGTTGCGGGAACCGTCCCCACGGATGCGAACGACTTGTTCCGCGCAATAATCTCCATGCAGGACGACGGCCCCCATATCTCCTGGACACCCAATCTCAACACCAACGGCGAGGTGCGCGTCTACAGGGTGTGGGGCAAGGCGGACTTGAAGGACTCGGCCTGGACGTATCCCGCGAATCCCACGCACCGTTTCTTCAAGGTGACGGTGGAATTGCCGTGAACGGATACAAGTTGTGGGAAAGCTACATGATAGGTGCGAACCCTAATGACAGGAATGATGTTCTGAGAATCACATCGTTTTCGATGAAGGAGGATGGTACGTTGGATCTGGACTCGGTCATAGTCTCCCCGTCAAAGTCAGAGTGGAATGTGCAAAATGCAACGTTGTTACTGAAAGGCAAGACGATGCTTGATGGTACCGACGATTGGCAGCCGGTGACCGAAGAGAACAAGGCACAATTCAGGTTCTTCAAGGCGGAGGTGGTTCTGCCATAGATCACCAAAACCGTGGGAAGAAGGCTCTTGAACGGCTCCATCTCAACCGCCTGCACGGAGAGGTAGTTCACGCCCTTGACCCACAGACCTGCACGAAGCCCACGTAGAAGGGGGTGTTGGCGAGATTGCCCTGTCCCTTCACCGTCATGAACTTCACTGTCATTTTTGTTGTTCCTTTCTTTTGTGTCGTTGGATGGCCGCGCCTTTCGCGGCCAAAATGGTAGGGCGCGCTCGCCGAGCGCGCCGCAAATCCCGTTTTCCCGTGTAGGGAAGTCAAACCCTCCGTGTAGGGAGAGCGCTCCCCCCGTGTAGGGAGGCGGCACACTCCGTGTAGGGAGCCGCTCACTTCCCTGCAGTCGTGGTAACGGGATTCGTCTGCGTCGGCGCGTTCGTGTCGCCGCCTGAGGCGTCCTCGTTCTGCGAGGACTGCGTGATGATCGCGATGCCCGGTATGCCCAGGGCGTACACGCCCATCGTCTGCGTCTTCGCCCAGATGCGGCGGTCATCCGCTGTGCCGTTGAACGCCCTCATCGCCGTGTCGAGATCGGCGTCGAGCGCCGCAGTGACGAGCCGATCCAGCCCCAGGCAGGGCGCGCACTCCGTGCGCGCAGTCGCGCGCGCCCGCGCCCGCGCCCGCGAAAGACGGTTCCTTGAGAGAACCCGTCTGTGGCTTTCTTTTCCCTTCGCTTTTTCTCTAGGGGGTGCAGGGGGATTTTCTCTTTTTCCCTTCCGTTTTCTTTTTGCCCGTTGCCGGCCTGTTGATAACTCCACTGGGAGAACGGGCATCGCGTCCCTACCTGGGCGGTTTCCCCGTAGCCGATGCGCCGAGCGTCGGGACAGAGAATACGGTGTATTCGAAATGAGGGGGGGGTGAGAGCACGGCACTTGGTAGGCAGAGGGGACATGTCTGGTGGAAGGATTAAAGTAAGTCATATATCTGACTAACTTTAACATTGCCATATTGACGAGGCCGTATGACTGTGATATAATTTCCACATGACAATAAGAAGAGATTTGTACCTAAACAAGTTGATTTCGGCGAAGCACGACGGCTTTGTCAAGATCATTACCGGCATCCGTCGCTGTGGCAAGAGCTTTCTGTTGACGAAGCTTTTCCGCCGGCATCTTGTTGCGTCGGGGGTTTCATCGAGCCGAATCATCGTATTGGATCTCGATGACGACAAGAACGAATTTCTGAGAAACCCCAGGAGGTTGTCGGAATGGGTACGACGTAGGATTCGCTCCAAGTCGGTTCGCTACTATCTTTTCATCGACGAGATCCAGATGTGCGAGGAGGTTCGCATTGATGTCGAGGGAGCGGAGACGAAACTGACTTTCTATGACGTGCTGAACGGCCTTCTCAAGTACCCGAAGCTCGACATTTACGTAACGGGTTCGAATTCAAAGATGCTCTCCAGCGACATCGCCACAAACTTCCGTGACCGCGGAGAGGAAATACGTCTGCATCCGCTTTCGTTTGCCGAGTTCAGACAGGTCGTCAAAAAGGACGAGTATTCGGCATTTCGGGAATATTTGGTTTACGGCGGCATGCCGCTCTGCGTGCTGAAGCGGACGGAATCAGACAAGCGGGCATATCTCAAGGCACTCTTCGAAAAAGTCTATCTCAAGGATGTTGTCGAGCGCAATAAGATCAGGGACAAAAGCGTCCTGGAGTGTGTCTTGGACATGCTCTCGTCGGCTGTTGGATCATTGACAAATGCCAACAAGTTGGCGCAACAGCTCAATTCTCAGCAGGGGCTTAAGACCAACAGTCCAACCGTGACCCGTCAAATAGGTTATCTCCGTGATGCCTACCTCTTCTCTAAGGTTGACCGATATGATGTCCATGGGAAACGGTATCTGAACTATCCCTCCAAGTTTTATAGCGAAGACATCGGGCTACGCAATGTCCGATTGAATTTTCGCGAGTTTGAGGATGCGCATCTGATGGAGAACGTGATCTACAACGAACTTGTGGCGCGTGGATATGCGGTTGACGTTGGCGTCGTGGAAGTCGATGTCAAGGAAGACGGCAAGGTAACGCGAAAACAGCTTGAGATTGACTTTGTCGTTAATACAGGTTTCAACAAGATCTATATCCAATCTGCCTACGCTCTTCCGGATCAGGCAAAGCGAGACCAGGAAACGCTTTCGCTCAGGAAGAGCGGCGACTTCTTCAAAAAGATAGTTGTCACAGCGGCGAATGCCCCAGCATTTGAAGGACAGGACGGTATAACATACATTGGCATAATCCCGTTTCTTCTTGACCGGACGTTTTTGGAGAGTGCCGTGTGTTCTGCAACCAACGCTCCAGGAGCTTTCCCCGCGTGAAGCGGCGGTGCTGGCAGATCGGCGGCTATCGCTGCGGCAACATCACGCGGCAGGCATTCGATGCGGCTCGCGGAGAAGGGCATTTCCTAGATCTGCTCTGGGGTGGTTTCCCGAGCGCCGACGCTCCTAGCATCGGAACCGACAAGACGGTGTGTTCAAAAGAAGGTGCCCGATGACCGCAGCTCCCCTGTGGCCACAGGGTGAAGGATGGTGGTGCAATCGTCCCTGTCAGATTTCAATGATGTCCGTCGTATAGTCGTGTAAGATTTCGTGTTGAAGAACGAGCAATATGAAGAAAGGAAAACAAGAATGAAACAGGTATGCTTCTCAGGAGTGCTGGTTGTCGTTGCTGCTTTTGCTGCGGCTTTTGCGTGGGCGCAGGAAGGTGCGCCAGCGTCGATCGCGAATAAGGACAAATCGGCGTTAGATGCCATGCGGGCGTCTGACGTGGGCAAGAGTGGCGGGGCAGATGCAAAGGACGCACCGCCCGCGTGGGTCGTATCAAGCACGGGAACCGTGGCACGTGCGGAAGCGGGCGACATTGGCGCCATGGGCGAGATCGCTGACGGGTATAGGCAGCTAGCAATGTCGCCGAACATCAAGTCGACAGGTGAAGAGCGCATGGTGATGATCCAAGAGGCGACGAAATGGTTCACGCGAGCGGCTTCTCTTGGACATGAACGATCTGCCAAGATTTTGGAGAAGTTGCAAAAGGACTCTACGCGGTAAAGATCTCGGACGCTAGGACGCACAGAAGGCGTTGGCGGCATCGTATAGACGTGTAAGATTTCGCAGCAAGTAGCGAATAAGGCTCAGAGGAAAACTACAATGAAGAAGAGCATGGCGATTTCAATTGGATGCCTGATGGTGGCCGCGATTGCCGGGTGCAAGTATGGGCCGGACTACATCGATCCGTTCGGGGTCCCTGTCGAGGAATCATCGAAGTATGCGCTTGCACCGAATACAAGATGGACCTCCCTGCGCTACGGCGAGTGTCCGGTGCTGTCCAAGGAGGGCGTCTGGGAATTGCGGATTCTCAAGGATGGCCGCAGGGTTCAATTCGTCAAATTTGACGATGATTGGGCTATGAAGCGTCCGAGGATCGTTAAAGACAGCATTCTCGCGTCTGACGAGTGGAGTTGGGTTGCTCGGCAACTGGAGCAGGCGGATGTTTCGCGCTGGAAAACGTTCTATCAACCAGCCAGAGATGTTGTGATTTTAGATGGAACTTCCTGGTACCTTAAGTTTATGGATGGAAGCAATGTCGTTGGGGAAGTTACTGGGTGGAACGCCTGGCCGAGAAACTTCAAGGACTTTAAATCCATTCTGGATGCCTTTGACATTACCCAGGGCGGTTCTTTCTATTTCAGGACTGAGGAGGAATGAACCGCCATGCCGTAGGAAGGTGAGGCGCAATGGCCAGGGGACAGGTCTCACTAGTGGTGTGGTGGTTGGGTGGTGCGGTGGTACGGTGGTCAGCCGACCAGCCGAACGCCGTGTTTATTGTTGCCAATGTGAGAATGTTGCCAATACCAATGTTGCCAATGTCCAATTCTACCCTCTAGTTCAATCGCCCTTTAATTGTAAATTGGATTTGGCAATGGCAACACTTCCACATTGGTAACATTAGAACGGGCAGGGGGAGAGTCCCCACGGACGCGAACGACTTTTTCCGCGATGCAAGGGCGAGGGCGCCCTTGCTACATCAGGTCTTGCAACTGCCTCAAAACAAGAAGGCAATTCTCGGCTTGCGTCCACGGCCTGTTTGGTGTAAACTATGTGCCGTGGGGAAAACAAACGAAAGGAATAAATTGTGCATTCTGACAACCTCGTGAAGGCGTGCTGGGCGACTCTCGGCGTGCTGGCGTGTGCGGCGGCATTTGCCGCCGGGCCGAAGAAAGTGCTGGTGTTCAGCCGGTGCGAAGGATTCAACCACAGAGATTCGATTGCCGTTGGCAACCAGACGATCCGTGCCGCAGCCGCGAAGATGGGCTACACGGTCGACTTCTCGCTCGAGTACGACGCGCTGAAGCTCGAGAACCTGAAGAAGTACGACACGCTGCTTCTGAACAACACCACAAACCTGAAGACGAAGGACAATCCTTTCGTCGAGCCCTCGCTTATCGAATATGTGCGTAGCGGCGGCGGTCTCTGCCTCATCCATGCCGCTCTCGACAACTTCTACGACGCGCCTGCGTGCTCGATCATGGGCGGCGGCCGCTTCGACGGCCACCCCTGGGGCGCGGGCGGCGGCGAGTGGAAGTTCAAGGTCGAAGAGCCGGAACATCCCGTGAACGCCGCGTTCAAGGCGCTCGGTCCCTCCTTCGCCCTCAGCGACGAGATATACCAGCACTCCTCGCCGTTCTACGACCGCTCCCAGCTGCGCGTGCTCATCTCCATGGACCTCACGGATCCCGTCACGAGAGATCGCAAGGGCCAGAAGCGCGCTGACGGCGACTACGCTGTTTCCTGGGTGCGCGCGTTCGGCAAGGGGCGCGTGTTCTACACCTCGTTCGCGCACGACGGCCGCGCCTGGCGCGACCCCGTTCGCCGCGCGCACATCTTCGCCGGTCTCGCCTACTGCCTCGGCGACCTGAAGGCCCCCGACACGCCGCGCGAGATCTCGTGGAGCAAGGCCACCTCCGCCGAGCGCTGCTCGCTGCTCTCAGCCTACGCGATGCGCGGCGACGCCAAGGCCGTGGCCGCCCATCTGGACGACGCCAATGCCGACGTCGCCAAGGCCGCCGCCCTCGCACTCGGCCGCATTGGATGCCCCAAGGCGCTTGAGCTTCTCATGAAGAAGACGAAGGAGGCCTGCGGCGACGCCACGCTGGCGGACGCCCGCCGCACGGCGCTCGGCGCCGCTCTCGGCCGCATGGCCGAATGCGGCAAGGCCAAGGAGGCCGCGGCTGTCGCCAAGACCGTGTACGAGTGCCCCAAGGCGCCGGCATGGCTGCGCGCCGCCGCCACGCGCGTTCTCGTGAAGGCCGACGCGTCGTTCTTCCCCACGGCGCTCGCTGACAAGTCCAGGCTCGTGTGCCAGGCCGCCCTCTCCGCCGCATGTTGCGTGCCGAACGCGACTCTCGAGGCCGAGCTCAGGAAGACGAAGTGCCCTTGCGCAAAGGTCGCGCTTCTGAAGAAGCTCGCCGCGAAGCGCGCCAAGGAGAGCGTGAAGACGGTTGCGGCGTGCGCCGCCGACGCCGACGAGAACGTGTCCGTTGCCGCGCTTGAGGCGCTCGGCGCGATCGGCGGCCCCGCCGACGTTCCGGTGATCCTCTCGGCCCGCTCGCGCGGCGGCGCCGTGGCCGCCAAGGCCGACGAGGTGCTCGCCGAGATGGGCGGCATCGGCGACAAGATATTCGAGCTCGCGAAGGGCGACATCGGATATCTCGCCGTGGCCGCCAAGCGTGGCGAAACGAAGAATCTGACGGGCTGGGAGCAGTTCATGAAGGCTGCGGATCCGAAGACGCGCAAGGCCGCGTGGCGCGCGTTCGGCAAGATCAGCACGCCCGAGACGCTCGCCGCCTCGCTCGCCTGGCTTGGCGCCGTGGGCTCCGAAGAAGCGGACGTCGCGAAGAACGCTGCGTGGCACGCGCTGCGCGGCCTCCCCGCAGCCGAGCGCGACGAGAAGATGTGGAAGGCGTGGCGCGCCGCCGGCGCGGATGGACGCAAGGCCATCGAGGACCTGGTGTTCCGCGCAAACGGCATCGACGCATTCGACTTCTGGAAGAAGCACATTGATGCGGCAGGCAGCAGTTCCGTGCAGAGAGCCGCGAAGAAGGCGTACGTCGCCACGGCGGCCATAATCGAGGCCGACATCAAGAAGGGCGCGAAGAAGGCCGACAGCGCGAAGTGGAAGGCTTCCGCCTCGCGCGACGGGCATAACGTGAAGAACGCGTTCGACGGCAACGGCAACTCGCGCTGGACGTCGGGAATGAATCCAAAGGGAGTGTGGTATGCGCTCGACTTCGGGGACAAGCTGTTCGTTGACGAAGTGACGCTCGACACCACCAAGTCTGCCGGCGACACTCCGCGCGGGTGCGAAGTGTTCGTGAGCGACGACGGCGCCAACTGGACGGGTCCGGTGGCCGCATGCGACGAGAACACGCAGAAGACCACCTCGTTCCGCATCGGCAAGGCGACGCGCCACCTCAAGTTCGTGGCGCTCGAGTCTCGTCAGGGCCTGCACTGGTCGATCCACGAGATCGAGGTGAAGGCGGGCGTAGACGAGGCGAAGGTGAAGAAGATCAAGGCCACCGCGGCGCAGTACCGCCAGGAAGGGGTCAGGTAAGATGAAGGAGCTTAAAATGAAGAACGGAATCTCAAGGCGCGCATTCCTTGGCGCGGGCGCGGCGTTCGGCGCGTTCAATCTGGTGCCGGGAAGCGTGATGGGCGCGAATGCGCCGTCCAACCGCATCGTGATGGGCATGATCGGCGTGGGCGGAATGGGCAACGGCAACATGGGCACGTTCCTTGGAATGAACGACGTCCAGGTGGTGGCCGTGTGCGACGTGAACTCCAACAAGACGGCGAGCGCGAAGAACAAGGTGGACAAGCGCTACGGCAACAAGGACTGCCGCGAATACCACGACTTCCGCGAGCTCTGCGTTCGCGACGACGTCGACGCCGTGATGATCGCCACGCCCGACCACTGGCACGCCTACGTGGGCACGTTCGCCGCGAGCCACGGCAAGGACATCTACGGCGAGAAGCCGTTCACGCACGACCTGCTCGAGGGACGCGCCCTCGTGCGCGCCGTGGAGCGCAACGGACGCATCTGACAGACGGGCAGCTGGCAGCGCTCGCAGAGCGAGATGCGGCACGCCGTGGAGCTCGTGCGCAACGGGCGCCTCGGCAAGATCGCGCGCGTGGTGGTGGGCCTTCCCTCCGGCGGTCGCGGGCGCAACAAGGGCCTCAAGGTCACGCCCGTGCCGAAGGAGCTCGACTGGAACTTCTGGCTCGGCCCGGCGCCGTGGCGCGAGTTCACGGGTGTCTATGACTGGGACTGGCGCTGGGTCTCCGACTGGGGCGGCGGCCAGCTCATGGACTGGATCGGCCACCACGGCGACATCGCCCAGTGGGGCCTTGGCACCGACCGCACCGGTCCCGTGCTCTTCGAGGGCACGGCGCCCTACGACCGTGAGGGCATCTACGACACGCCCAAGTCCTATCGCATCGAATGCGAGTACGCCAACGGCGTGAAGCTGACCGTGGCGGACAACCATCAGGTGCGCGATGGCGCCACCTGGTACGGCGAGAACGGCGAGTGGGTGTGGGTGACCCGCGGCAGGTGGGACGCCTCCACCCCCGCGCTCAAGAACGCCCGCATCGAGGCCGGCGAGATCCGCTTCAAGAGCCCTGGCCACCAGCGCCAGTTCATCGACTGCGTGAAGTCCCGCAAGACCACCCTCACTCCGGCCGAAGTGGCACATCGCTCCGCCAGCATCGGCCACCTCTGCCAGATCGCGCTCAAGACGCGCCGGAAGATCAGGTGGAACCCCGACACGGAGACGATCGTGGACGACGCCGAGGCCTCGCGCCTGCTCGGCCGCGCGCCGCGCGGGCCCTGGGCGCTCTGCTAGCCGAAAGGTGCAACTTACCGTTGTCTAATCGATGGTTTGTTTGGTATAATCACTACATCTCTCAACAACAAGGAGGAATTGAAAATGGCTCACAAGATTGACCAGGAGAAGTGCGTGGCGTGCGGCTGCTGCAAGGACGCTTGCCCCGCCGAGGCTATTGCCGAAGGCTCGCCCGCGTACGTGATCGACGCCGACAAGTGCGTTGACTGCGGCGCGTGCGCCGGTACCTGCCCGAACGAAGCGATTGCCCCGGCGTGATCGACTTCATCCTAGACAACCTGCTGCTGCTTCCATTCCTTTTTCCAGCCTACCTTGTGCTGGAGTGGATGGAAGCGCATGCGGGAGACGCGCTCGAGCGAAAGCTCGGGCGTGTCAGTCAATGGGGACCGTTCTTCGGCGCGGCCGCGGGCGTCGTGCCGCAGTGCGGCTTCTCCGCCGCGGCGGCTTCTCTGTATGCGGGCGGCGCGATCACGGCGGGCACGCTCGTGGCGGTGTTTCTCTCCACGTCAGACGAGCTGATACCCGTGCTCCTCTCCAAGCAGGTGTCGCCCGCATTCGTGTTCAGGCTCGCCGGGCTCAAGGTTCTATTCGCCGTCTTCGCCGGCTTTGCGGTGAACGCGTTTCTTTACTGCATCGGGCGGAGGGGGCCGTCGCCGCACGTCGACGAGCTGTGCGCGCGCAGCAGGTGCCACTGCTCCAATCATCGCGGGATACTCGTTCCGGCCCTCATCCACACGGCCGAGATTTTCCTGTTTCTGCTCGTTGTCTCTGCGGTGATAGAGCTTGTGATGCACTACTGCGGCGGCGAGGAGGCGATGAAGGGGCTGGTGTTCAACAAACCGTTCCTCGGAGAGATGCTGGGCGGGCTTATGGGGCTTGTGCCGAACTGCGCAGTCTCGGCCGCGTGCGCCGAGCTGTACTCGGCAGGTGGAATGTCGCCTGGCGCCTTGTGCGCGGCGTCCCTCACCGGGGCGGGCATGGGAATGCTCGTTCTCTTCCGCACGCACCGGCATTTCGTGCAGAACCTGGGAATACTCGCCGCCACATATCTTTTCGGCGTGCTGTTCGGGTACATAGGCGGGATGTTCCTTTGATGGAAGGCGAATCAAAGAAGCCGAGCCGCGGAATCGCCGCGAGGGCGTTTGTGGCAACTCTGCCGGTTTTCGCGGGCTACATCTCGATGGGATTTGCGGCGGGGCTGCTGCTGTCGATACAGTACGCGACGGCATGGTCCGTGTTCTGGGCGCCTGCGACGAGCGGCACGTTCATATCGGGGATGCTTCAGTTCCTGCTGCTCGACTGGCTCCGCGAGATGACGCCGATCATGGACGTGATCGTGGTGACCGTCTGCCTCAACGTGCGCTATTCGCTCTACGGAATCTCTCTCATCGAGCGCTTCAAGGCGGCTCCGCTTTTCACGCGCCTCTACCTGATCGGCACGGTTACGGACGAATCGTACGCGCTGCAGACGCAGTGCCCGTGGCCGCCAGGACGCGCCTCCACGCGCTACTGCTTCCTCATCGCCATGTTCGACCATTTCTATTGGCTTCTGGGCGCGACGAGCGGCGCTCTTGCCGGCATCTGCGCGCAGGGCATCTTCTCGCGCGAGCGCGTTGAGGCGTGCACGCGGGGAATCGACTTCGCGATGACGGCGCTCTTCATAGTGATTCTCGTGGACCAGGTGAAGAGCCGTGAGAACCGCGCGCCGGCCGTGATAGGTCTTGCCGTGTCGAGCCTCGTGTTCTGCTCGATTGCGGCGTTCGCCGGTTTCTCCGCGGCGAAGGGCTGGATGCTGATACCGACGATGGTGCTGATAGTGTGCTCGTTTCTGGCGCTGAGGGGATGCCTCGATCCCGAATGCAGGAAAGGTGGCGCGGCATGAGCGAGACGGGGCGCTATCTTGTTCTTGTGCTTGTGGTGGTGGCCGTGGTGTCGTACCTCCTGCGCGCGCTGCCTTTCGTGCTGTTCGGCTCGGGTAGGCGTCCGCCAGCCGTTGTAAGGTACATAGGCTCCCTTCTTGCGCCGTCGGTGATGGCGATGCTCGTGGTGTACTGCTTCGCGGGCTACCTCAAGAACGGCTGCCTCGACACGCCCCTCCACGGCGGGGCGGAGCTCGCGGCCTCGGCGCTCACGGTGGCGCTGCATCTCTGGCGCGGCAATCCTCTGCTCTCGATCGCCTGCGGCACCGCGCTCTACATGTTCCTCATACGCGGCGCGTTCTAGCCTCCCGGCGGCAAGCTGCGGATGCGCCCCGCCGCTATGCCTCTTTTCGGACGAAATTCGATATCGCGCGGTGCGGGTGGATTTGATAGAATATTGGCAAGCGGGAATGATTCTCTTCCCGTGCAAGGAGTAGTCAGTGATGAATTTTAAAAGAAGATTGGCGTGTGCTGCGCTTGCGGCAGCGGCCGTTCATGGAATGTGCGCGGCGGCGCAGGTGCGGTTCGACTTCGAGACGGGCGACCTCCAGGGATGGAAGGTGGTGGAGGGCGCGTTCGAGAGGCCCGTCACCAACCTCTCAAAGGAGCACAACACGGGCAAGCCGTACACGAACGGCGGCAAGTGGTTCCTTTCAACCCTCGAGAACAGGCACAACCGTCCGGACGACAAGCAGACCGGCGTGATCGAATCGCCTACGGTTCGCCTGACGGGTCCGGAGGTGACGTTCAAGATCGGCGGCGGCCAATTTGCATCGTTCACGCTCGTCGACCGAATGACAGGAAAGGTGATTGCCTCTGCCGCGGGCGAGAACGGCGAACCGATGCGGACGGTCAAGTGGAACGTTCCGCAGGCAGTGGGCAAGGACGTCTTCTTCCGTGTAACGGACAACGTGACGAGTGGCTGGTGCCACTTGACGATCGACGACGTCACGTTTGACGGCGCCGTCGGAGCTTCGGATTTCGAAGAGCGCTCGTTCCTTCCCGGCGGCGCCGCGGAGAACGCCGAGGCGGCCATACGCGAACTCGGCAAGATTGCTTCCTCCTATCCCGCCGCCTTGCACCTCGCCGCACTGGAGAAGATCGTGAAGGCCGGAGGCCGTAGCAAGACGAAGGCGCTGGAGGCGCTTCTGCGCAAGGCCCTCGTGACCGACAATCCTCTCCTCGCCGGACGCGAGATGATCTACACCACGCACGCCATGTGGGCGCGCGACCACCACAACACCGCCACCATCTTCCAGTGCGGCGAGATCAACGAGCGCAGCTACCGCACGCAGGGCGCGATGCGTGCATTGAACTTGAGCACCGGCGCGCGCCGCGACGTGGTGCCAGAAATTGCCGGCCGCACTGTACGCGATCCGGAGGTGGACTGGGACGGAAGGCGGATCATCTTCTCGATGCGCAACGGCAAGGACGACGACTACCACATCTACACGGTCAATGCCGATGGCTCCGACCTCAAGCAGCTCACGCGCGCGAAGGGCGTATCCGACATCGACCCCATGTGGCTTGCCGACGGCGACATCGTGTTCTCCTCGACGCGCGAGCCGAAGTACTGCATGTGCAACCGCCACATCATGTGCAACCTATTCCGCATGAAGGCGGACGGCGCGAACATCCACCAGATCGGAAAGTCCACGCTCTTCGAGGGCCACTCGGCGATGCTGCCCGACGGACGCGTCCTCTACGACCGCTGGGAGTACGTTGACCGCAACTTCGGCGACGCGCAGGGACTCTGGGTGTGCAATCCAGACGGCACGCGCCACGCCATCTACTGGGGCAACAACACCACCTCGCCGGGCGGCGTTGTGAACGCGCGCCCGCTCTCCAGCGCATCGCAGGTTATCGCCGTTCTCAGCAGCTGCCACGACCGTCCCTGGGGCGCGCTCGGCATCATCGACCGTTCTCTAGGCGTTGACGGCAAGGAGCCAGTGCTTCGCACGTGGCCCGCGGACTATCGAGAGAGAATCCACGCCGGCGGACGCGAGGACTTCGACTCGACGCGCGGCATAGCGCGAAAGTATGCGGACCCGTATCCGATCGACGACGCCCACTTCCTCTGCGTGCGCCAGACGGGCCGCGGCGACGAGACCGCGATCTACTACCTCGACCTGCACGGCAACGAGGTGCTCGTTGCGGAGGATGCGCCGGGATGCCATTCTCCGATGCTGCTGCGTCCATCGAAGAAGCCGGTGGTGCAGGCCGAGCAGCGCAACTTCATCGCGCCCAACGCGCCGGGACGCTTCTACGTGCAGAACGTGTACATCGGCACGCACATGCAGGGCGTAGAGAAGGGCTCGATCAAGGCGCTGCGCGTGGTGGAGAGCCCTGAGAAGCGCAGCTGGCTGCCGGTGCGCGGATGGTTTGGCCACGGCGAGGAGGCGGCCGCGATGAACTGGCATTCGTTCGAGAACAAGCGCATATTGGGGACTGTCCCCGTCGAGGAGGACGGCAGCGCGTACTTCGAGGTGCCCGGCAACACGTTCGTCTATTTCCAGGCGCTCGACGCGGAGGGCAGGATGGTGCAGTCGATGCGCAGCGGCGCGTATCTGCAGCCAGGCGAGCTCTACGGCTGCGTGGGCTGCCACGAGAACCGCGTGGGCGACGTGCCGAAGACCGAGAAGAAGGCGCTCGCCATGCTGCGCGCCCCGTCGAAGCTCGACGGCTCGTACAACCTCAAGGGACTCGAGAGGGGCACGCCGCCGCATCTCTACTCCTTCCAGAAGGAGGTGCAGCCTGTCTTCGACCGCCGCTGCGTCTCGTGCCATGACTACGGCAAGAAGGCCGGCGACAAGATAAATCTCTCCGGCGACAAGGGCGCGTACTTCTGCACGAGCTACGTGGACCTCTGGGCGCTCGGCTACGTGAAGGGCATTGGCGGTGGCCCGGCCTCGATACAGCCCGCCTACTCGTGGGGCTCCCACGCCTCGCGCTTCACCAAGAAGCTCTACGGCCACGGCAGGAGCGGCATCACGGAGGAGGAGCGCGATCGCGTGATCACGTGGATGGACATCAACGCGCCGTACTGGCCTACCTACGATTGCGCTTTCGGCCAGAACTTCGGCGGGCGCATGCCGATCACGCAGGGCGAGCACAACGCATTGATGAAGCTGACGGGAGTCAAGATCGCCAACAGCCACGGCGCGCGTCAGCGCGAGCAGCTGAACTTCGACCGCCCCGAGATGTCGCGCATACTCCTTCCCGTCAAGGGCAAGCCCGAATACGACAAGGCGCTTGCGATACTCAAGGCCGGCAAGGAGCGGCTCAAGACGACCCCGCGCGCCGACATGGAAGGCTTCGTGCCGTGCGAGGCGGACCGCGCGCGCGAGGAGCGCTACCAGCGCCGACTCGCCGTTGAGCGCCGCGCCTACGACGCCATCCGCGAAGGTCGCAGGATATATGACTAGCAGGCGGATGCCAATGTCGCTTGCATCGGCATAAAGACAAAAGACAGGTGGCGCATGATAAGGACGCTGACGGTGTTCTACCTGCATAGGCCGCACAGGCTGGACGGGAAGAACCTGCCCATCGTGGAATACGGCCTGGCGGACGCGTTCCGTGAATTCTGCCGCGGCGGCCACGCTCCGTATTTCGTCGAGGTGCTCAACCGCGACGAGGAGTCGCGTGTCGTGCGGTTGAATCCGTCCGACTAGTCCAGATTAGGGCCTGAGGAAAGCGGAGCGGCCACGTCGTTCGTAGCTTCCCAGGAGAAGTTTTGCGCCGATGCGGCTGTTTTGATATAATGTTGTCCGTTCAGAAGGGCAAAAGAGGAAAGAGAAGCGAGACGCTATGACCTGCCATGAAAAGATGACGCGCCGCGACGTGATGGCGCTTCTCGGCGGCGCTACGGCCGCCGGACTCGGCGGATGTTCGCGCCAGAGCCGCGAAGACGTCATCCGCGTGCTTGATGCGGACGCCGAGGACACGGATCCCGTGCAGGTGGTGCGTCGTCCCGTGCCCTTCGCCCCCTCGCGCGAGATATCGCTCCTTGGATATGGCGGCACGCGCCTGCCCACTCGCGGACGCGACAAGAACAACGTTGACCGCGAGCTCGGCGCGAAGCTTGTGGACTTCGCCTACCGCCACGGCCTCAACTACTTCGACACCGGCTGGAACTACCACGAGGGCAACGGCGAACGCTTCTGGGGCGCCACGCTGTCGAAATATCCGCGCGATTCCTTCTTCCTCTCCGACAAGATGTGCTCTTGGCGTCTCAAGAAGGAGACCGACGGGCCGGAGATGTTCGCGGAGCAGCTGAAGCGCTGCGCAGTGGACTACTTCGACTTCTACCTCTGCCACTCCGTGGGCTCGTACGGCGCTTTCCAGCACTCCTACCTCAAGCTCGGCACGCTCGACTACATGCGCAAGGAGAAGGAGCGCGGCCGCATCAGGCATCTAGGCATGTCCTACCACGGGCAGTCCAAGGACCTTCCGCGCATCCTCGACGAATATCCCGAGTGCGAGGTGTGCATCCTGCTCGTGAACGCCTACGAGGGGCGGCGCAATCCCGACAATCTCAAGATGCGCGACATTCTGCGCGAGCGCAAGGTCGCCATCGTCGTGATGGAGCCGTTGGCGGGCGGGAGGCTCTCAACGATGCACGGCCGCGCGCGAGAGCTGCTGAAGGATGCGGCCTCTGGCGACACGCCGGCAAAGTGGGGCTACCGCTACGCGGCCTCGCAGCCTGGAGTGATGAGCATCCTCACGGGCATGGGACATTTCGCATACGTGCGCGAGAACGTGAGGACGCTCTCCACCAGGGATTTCAGGCCTTTCACGGAGGCCGAGGCCGCTGTGTACGAGAAGGCCGTGGCCGCGTTCATGGAGGTGCCGACAATCGCATGCACGGGATGCAGATACTGCACGCCGTGTCCGTACGGGGTGCCGATTCCGGACCTCTTTGCGTGGTACAACAAGCTGGCGCTCACGGGCCTGCCGCCCGAAGGCGATGCGCCGGACGCGCAGCGGAAGCGGCGCGATGCGCTCGTCTCGTACTTCAACGAGTTCTCCGAAGGACATCGGGCGCACAACTGCATTGGCTGCCGCAAGTGCATGGCGGCGTGTCCGCAGTGGACGCTGCGCATTCCCGACGAGCTCACCAAGCTTGCGGCGTTCGTGGGCAAGACGCGCGACGCGTATCTTGCCGCCGGCGGCCGCCTTCACGGAAAGGGTCCCCTGCCATGCTGAAGACGCTTCGCATAGTCTGCGCGGTCGCGCTGTTCACGGCGTTCAACCTGTTCTTCCTCGGCTTTGCCGACTGCCTGGGTGCGCTCGCTCGCGTGCAGATGGTTCCGGCGCTGATCGCGCTTAATGTTGCGGTGTTTGCGCTGTGGGGCGTGGCCACCGCTCTCTTCGGCAGGCTGTACTGCGCGTGCGTGTGTCCGCTCGGTGTGCTGCAGGATGCCGCGCTTTGGGTGCGGCGGCGCTTCGTGAAGACTTCGTTCGCGGCGCGTCCGACGCGCTGGTGTCTGCGCGGCGCTTCGCTTGCGGCGTGCGTTGCCCTTTTCCTTGCAGGCGGCGCTTTGCTTGCGGGGCTTCTTGATCCATACGCGACGTACGGAAGGTTCGCGTCGTCCGCGCTGGAGCCTGTGGCGGCGTGGCTTGCGAATCTTGTGGGGGGAGCTCTTGCGGCGAATGGGCATGAGTGCATGATTCGCCAGGAGATGGCGTTGAGGGGTGCGTGCGCTTTTGCGTTCGCGGTTTCGGTGGGGATCGCGGTGATTGCGTGCGCGATGTGGAAGGGGAGGCTCGTGTGCAACACTGTGTGCCCGGTGGGCGCGCTCCTTGGCGCGTGCGCGGTGCGTCCGCTCGTTCAAGTGCGCATAGACGCCGATGCGTGCGTGAAGTGCGGAATGTGCGAACGCGCGTGCAGGGCGCAGTGCGTTGACGTTGAGAAGGGCGCGGTGGACCAGTCGCGCTGCGTGCGGTGCTTCGAGTGCATTTCGGCGTGCCGCAAGGGGGCGATCAGCTGGACGGCGAGAAAGGCGAGGAAATGAAGGGACGCATTCTTAGATGTTCGCTGGCAACGATTGTGGCCGCGCTTGCCGTCTGGGGCGTGATAGCGGTGCACAACTGGAACGCGCGGCGCGCAAAGGTGCTTGAAAGACGCGCCGAGCTTGAGCGGCTTGGGCTGCCAGGCGATGGTACGAGCGACTTTGTGCCATTGCCGGCGATTCTGCCGCACAACGCAACTGCGGCGCGCATCGGGGCGGACCTCTTCATCGACAGGCGCCTTGCGAGGGCGTCGCGCCGGACATGCGCCTCTTGCCACTGGCTGAACATGGGCGGCGCCGACGGAAAGATGCACGCCGGCCGGCTTACGCGTCCATTCGTGAACGTGGCGCTCGCAACGCGCTTCCTTGGCGACGGTTCGCTTACCAACATCGCCGATGTTGTTGCGCTGATGATCGAGGACGGGAATTTCGCGGGCGGCGGTACGCTGGGCGACGTGGCGGCTCGCCTCGCGGCGGATGAGCCCTTGGCTGCGCGATTCGAAGCGGCATATTCCTCGCCTCCAAGCGCGGCGAGCGTTGTGGACGCCATCGCGCAGTATTCCCGCACGCTTCTTTCGGCCGGCCGGCCGTTCGACCGCTCTTTTGGGGGCGATCTGAACGCGCTTGCGGCGCCAGAGCGTGAGGGCATGGACCTCTTCAGACGGCGCGGATGCTTGAAGTGCCATGACGGTCCAGGCCTTGGCGGCACCAAGGTGCACGATGGGCGGAAGGTGAGCGCGCTCAGAGGCCTAGGGCAGCGAAACGTTTATCTCTCGGGAAAATGCACGGATATCGGAGCTGTGCTCGTGTACATGCCTGCAGGCGAACTGGACGAGAATGAGCGCGCCGCGTTCGTGGCCTTCCTCAAGTCGCTGTAGCGATATGTTTCGTAAAAGAAGATTTTTTAGATTTCTTCTTGATGTCGAATGCGCAATATGATGTGCTAGTTGAAGCCCCATTCAGTTCTCGGGGCGTGATTCGCATCCGTGGATCACGGAGATGGTGGCATGTCCCGTCTTCGGTCTGCCGGTCGGCTACTGGACTGACGACGGTTCCATGGCGATGTGCGTGATGGATTCGTTTGTCCGCAAGGGCGGCTACGACCTGAAGGACGTTGTCGAAACGTTCGTTAAGTGGTTGAAGGAGGGTTATCTCTCCTCGATTGAGGGCAGCTCTTTTGACATGGGCAATGCCACATACGACTCGGTGATGGCGTTCTCGAGCACGGGTTCGCTCGTGAACGGAAGCGAGGAGTCGCAGGGGAACGGCTCGATCATGCGCTTTGCGCCGAGCTACCTGATCGCCCGCGCGCTGGGGCGGCCTGAGATCATCCACGAAGTGAGCGACGTGACGCACGCGTCGCCGCCGTCAACCTTGGCGGCGACTCCGACACCATCGGCGCCGTCTATGGCCAGATCGCCGGCGCGTACTACGGCTTCAACGCGATACCCGAACGCTGGGTTAAGGCGGTGAAGACCTGGGAGGAAGTGGATTCCCTCATCGAACGCTTTCTTGCGGTCGTTATGTTGTGACGAGACGCGCAAATTATGATATACTGCCGTTTCGCGAAGGAACGCAAGGCGCTCGCCGAGTACGTGCGCAAGGACGCGATACTCGGGCGATTCTTTGACGTGTTTCTTTTCGAGGAAGTCCCGGCGCAAGAGCGCAAGACAGGCACAGGCGACATCATTGCCCGCTGCCGCGAATGGGGACTTCCCGATCCTCAATGGCAAATCGAGGATGACGATGACTTTGTCATGGTCATGCCGCGTCCGAAAAGTTCGGTTAAGAGTGTGGATTGGAGTGTGGATAAGAGTGTGGATTGGACATGTGATCATGTGCTTAGCATCCTAAAAACCAATCCACGTGCCACGCTAGATCAAGTCGCGAACGTAGTTGGTCTTTCAGTTCGTGGCGTTGAACAAGC
>JAFXIL010000038.1 GCA_017563185.1 Kiritimatiellia bacterium
CATGCGCAGCGCCGCGTAGATCTTGCCCGTGGTGAGCTCGCCCGGCTTCAGGCCGAACGCCTCGCCAACGGCGACACGCACGGCCGGGGCGATCTGCACGAGGCAGGTCTTCTCCGGATCGCGCAACGCGGCCCAGACCTTCGCGGTCTCGTCGTTCTCGTAGATGGCGCCAACGGGGCAGTGCGCGGAGCACTGGCCGCACTTGATGCAGGGCGACTCCATGAGCGGCACGCCGGCGGCGGGCTGCATCACGGTCTTCTCGCCGCGGCCGATGAACTCGAGCGCCCACACGTTCTGCATCTCCTGGCACACCTCGGCGCAGCGGCCGCACTTGATGCACTTGTCGGGGTTGAGAACGATCGAAGGCGTGGACCTGTCGGGCTCGTGGTGGATGACCTCCTTCGGGACCGGATTGTCGCGGATGCCGAAGTCGGCCGCGATGTTCTGCAGCTCGCAGCGGCCAGAGCGCGGGCACTGGAGGCAGTCGTTCGGGTGGTTGGCGAGGATGAGCTCGAGCACCGTGCGGCGAACCTGCACGATGTCGGGATCGTGCGTGAGGATCTTCATGCCGGGCGTGGCCTCGGTGCAGCAGGCGCGCAGCAGCTTGGGGCTGGGCACGAACTTGCCGGGCTCCGTGCGGCTCGGGACGAGCTGGCGGACGACGCAGATGCCGCAGCTCGCGCTGGGCTTGAGGTCCGGATGGTAGCAGAGCGTGGGGATCTTGATGTGCGCCACGCGCGCCGCATTGAGGATCGAAGTGCCCTTCGGCACCTCCACGGTCCTGCCGTTGATCTCAAGGGTGATCATTTCGGTTTCCATCGCTGTAGATTCCTTTCTTTCCTTCTCAACCGTGGCTGATCGCGCCAAACTTGCACGTCGCCTCGCAGGCGCCGCACTTGATGCACTTCGACTGGTCGATCACGTGCGGCGTCTTTACGGCGCCGGAGATCGCGCCGGCGGGGCACTTGCGGGCGCAGGCCGTGCAGCCCTTGCACTTCGCGGGGTCGATCGTGTAGCTGATAAGCTTCGAGCACTTGCCGGAGCGGCACTTCTTGTCCCTGATGTGCTCCATGTACTCGTCCATGAAGTAGCGGAGCGTGGACTTGACGGGATTCGAGGCAGTCTGCCCGAGACCGCAGAGCGAGGCCTTGCACATCGCATCGGAGATGTTCTGCATCTGCACGATGTCGTCCTCGGTGCCGCGTCCGTCGGTGATCTTGTTGAGGTAGTTGAGCAGCTTGCGCCCGCCGATGCGGCAGGGAGCGCACTTGCCGCAGCTCTCGTCCACCGTGAAGTCGAGGTAGAACTTCGCGATGTCCACCACGCAGTCCGTCTCGTCCATCACGATGAGGCCGCCCGAGCCCATGATCGAGCCGATCTTGGCGAGGCTCTCGTAGTCGATGGGCGTGTCGAGGAACTGGGGCGGAATGATGCCGCCGGAGGGACCGCCCGTCTGAGCCGCCTTGAACTGATGGCCGCCGCGGATGCCGCCGCCCACGTCGAAGATGATCTCGCGCAGCGTCGTGCCCATCGGCACCTCGATGAGGCCGGAGTTGTTCACCTTGCCGGTGAGGGCGAACACCTTGGTGCCCTTGGTGGTGGCGGTACCGATCTTGTTGAACCAGTCGGCGCCCTTGTTGATGATGACGGGGATGTTGGCGAGCGTCTCGACGTTGTTGATGACGGTGGGGCGTCCCCACAGGCCCTTGACGGCCGGGAACGGCGGACGCGGCTTCGGCATGCCGCGGTTGCCCTCGATGGACTGGAGGAGTGCCGTCTCCTCGCCGCACACGAACGCGCCGGCGCCGAAGCGCAGCTCGATCTCGAAGTCGAAGCCGCTTCCGAGGATGTCCTTGCCGAGCAGCCCCAGCTCAGTTGCCTGCTCGATCGCCACCTCGAGGCGGCGGATGGCGAGCGGATACTCGGCGCGGATGTAGATGAAGCCCTTGGAGGCGCCGATCGCGTAGCCGGCGATGATCATCGCCTCGAGGATGGAGTGGGGATCGCCCTCAAGCGTGGAGCGGTCCATGTACGCGCCGGGGTCGCCTTCGTCGGCGTTGCACACCATGTACTTCTGGCCCTTGGGCTGCATCATGGCGAACTTCCACTTCATGCCGGTGGGGAAGCCCGCGCCACCGCGGCCGCGCAGACCCGACTTGAGGATCTCGTCGACGACCTGCTCGGGCGTCATCTCGAAAAGGACCTTCTCGATGGCCTTGTAGCCGTCGCGGGCGATGTAGTCGTCTATCTTCTCCGGATCGATCACGCCGCAGTTGCGCAGGACGATGCGGTATTGCTTCTGGTAGAACGGAATGTTCGCCTCGGCGACGAGCTTCTTGGCCTGCTCGGGGTCGTAGCAGAGGCGCTGCACCACACGGCCCTTCACGAGGTGCTCCGCGACGATCTCCTTCACGTCCTCTGCCTTCACCTGCACGTAGAACGTGCCCTGGGGGAGGATCTTCACGATCGGACCCTGCTCGCAGAAGCCAAGGCAGCCGGTCTTCACCACCTGAACCTTGTCCTTGAGGCCCGCGGCCGCGAGCTCGGACGCGAACGCCTCCACGATATTGTCGGCGCCGCCAGAGCAGCACGCAGTGCCGCCGCACACGAGTACGTATGATTCGAATGCCATGATGTTGCCTCTTGGATTAGCCGTTCTTGATGATGTCGATGGACGGGCGGTCGAGCAGCTTGCCCTCGATGAGCTCGTGGCCCACCACGTGCTTCTCCACGATCTCCTTAGCGGTCGCCACATCCACATGGCCATATATCACCGCCGGAATGCCCGGCACCACCACCTCGACGGTGGGCTCGGAGTGGCAGAGGCCCATGCAGCCCGTCTGGCGGATGAGCACGTTCGTGAGGCCCTTCTCGTTGATGGAGTCCACAAGCGCCGTGAACGTGTCCTTGGCGCCTGCGGCGATTCCGCACGTGCCCATGCCCACGATCACCTGCACGTCCTTGTTGGACGAGTCGCGCATGTCGATCGCCTTCTGCTTCTCGCCGCGCATCCTGCGCAGGTCTTCAAGTGTAAGCTTTCCCATTTTCTGCATCCTCTCGTTTTTCATCCAAGCTTGCGATACTGGTCGATGATGCCCGCTACGTTCTTCGTCTCGAGCTTGCCGTGCACCTCGCCGTTCACCACCGCCACAGGCGCGAGGCCGCAGCAGCCGAGGCAGCGCACCGCCTCCACGGAGAAAAGGCCGTCGGGCGTTGTGGTGTTCACGCCCACGCCCAGCTCCTTCTCGAACTCCTTGATGATGTCGTCGCCGCCGCGCAGGTAGCAGGCCGTGCCAAGGCACACCTGCACGTTGTACTTGCCCGCCTTCTGGAGACGGAAGAAGTTGTAGAACGTGACCACGCCGTAGATCTTGGCGAGGGGCACGTCAAGCAGCTCCGCCGTCTCGATGGCGATCTCGCGCGGGATATAGCCATACGTCTGCTGCACACGATGGAGAACCATGATGAGATTCCCCGGCTTCGTCTTCCACTCTTCAATGAACGCCTTCAGCTCCGGCGTCATCGTCTCGACTTTTCCGCTCATTTTGTCTTCCTTGGTTGGTGCCTGATACAAATCCTCACATGCCCATTCCACGGGCAAGTGGAAAAGATTATCTCATAATAA
Organism: Kiritimatiellia bacterium; assembly: GCA_017563185.1. Classification (GTDB taxonomy): domain Bacteria; phylum Verrucomicrobiota; class Kiritimatiellia; order RFP12; family UBA1067; genus RUG572. The sequence continues at coordinate 3,626 of JAFXIL010000038.1, forward strand.
ATTGAGTTAGGCAAGGGTAAGTTTAGTGTTCGAAGCTCATAGTTCATAGTTCGTTCCATGCATTCTGAACTTTGAATTCCGTACTAGGCACCAGGCACTAGGCATGCTATAATGTGCGCCAAAGAAAAGAACCACAGATGAAGCCAGACGTTCTTATAGCTGTCGCCATCGCGTGCGCGGCGCACTGCTTTGCGCACGGCGCCTCCAAGGCCGCCGACGCCCCGCGTGCGGCCATCGTCTCGCGCGACATAGGCGACCCCGAGGCCAACCGCTGGGAAGAAGGCGAATGGCCCACGACCGCAGGAGAGATCTCGATCCTCGACGAGCGTCCCGACGCCCCGGCCGCCCCCAAGGGCCACAAGGCCCTGCGCCTCACAATCCACTACGCCCCCCCCCCCTGCCCTTCACGGAGCCCGGCTCATACACGCTCCGCGCGAAGGCGTCCGGATTCCCCAACCCATACGAATGCGAACACCGCTACGCCGTGATCCTCCACCCTCCCGCCCTCACCGAAAAGCAGAAGGACGACTCTCCCTACGGCATCAACGTTCACGGCGGCAGCTATGTGGGCTACGACAAGTTCGCCAAGCTCGGCTTCGTGTGGGTGCGCGACGGCTATCACATTTCATAAAATGTGATAGTCGCGGAATGTCGGAAGAATCGCCGAGAAGCCCGAGAGAGCCGATGGCGACGCCGAGGTGCTGGATACTGTAGTCAATGACTGCCGACGGATGCGCAATACCAATAACGACCGCCACCGCAGTCAGCAGTGCTGTTCCGCAGACAATCACTGTTATCAGTCTATTCATTTTATTTTTCATAGTGACTCTCGGCATTACATCATCCAATCACACGGCTCCATCATGTCAAGTAAAGACTGTCACACATACACAGTAAAACTTATATGGAAGGGTCTGACACTTTTTAGCCTCATGGAATTGTTTTCTCATTCCTTGGAAGCCTTTTCCTTGGAATCCTTCTTGGCGATTGGGCGAACTACTTCAAACTCTGCCTCAAAATCTTCAATGCCAGCATCCTGGCAATCATGTCTCCCATTCCCCCATATGCCCATAATAGATATGCCCTTTTGTCGGCAATATTCCCAAAAGTACTGCTGGGCGTCACCTTGCGTTATCCACTCCTTACGTATGCATTCTTCCGTATTGGGATCATAGACTTCAAGTTTCAGGACCATTGGGTCTGTACCTGTTATGGCTTCAGTCCTAACGACCTTGCCATTCTCTCCATATAACCGCCTATGCACAAGGGAACAACCCGATGGATGTCCGCAAAAAACGCTTGTCACCTTGGTTCCTGTGTTATTCGTCAAATAAGTGTACGTAAACATCCGTTCTCCTTTGTAGTCCTCGTATAATGTTGCGCCATTATCGCCTCTAGCTACATAATCCACAAGACGAGGTGATTCACAAATGGTGTTGACTGGCATTTTCTGCATGCAACACCCACCAATTGCAAGGAGAGAAGCACTCTTAAGTACACAAAGTTGTTGGTAACAAAATGAACGTTTCATAGCAGACATCCCTCTTCAAGGCTTAATAGGCGGATAGTAATGTCCCAAATTATCATCATAAGCTCCATACCGAATATCTCGTTTGGGACAACTACATTCACATGCCTTTAACTGTCTGTCCTTGTATGCATCCTGCCCCGCAACTTTAACCGCATTATAATAAGCATTCGCCCAAGCATCACACTTATCTTGCCAGTCATTTTTCTCTTTAGGATTAGAAAAAGTCATTTTGCTGGCTGCATCTTGACAGGCCTTTTTCGCCAATCTACGAAGCCCTTTATCACAATCATCCTTCCCCTTATGGCAATTGCTATAGCAATAATCATGATAATCACACGCCGATAGAAAACTAACTCCGTTGTATGGCGCATCCGGATCACCGGAATAGTCGGGTAATCCCATGACCATGTTACCATCCCCCCAACGCGTCGGACGGTTCTCGCCGTTGTACTGGACTTGCCAAATACCAGTGGCTGTCTTGATTAGAGTCTGGTTGCCGTCGTCGTCGAACTGCGGCTCAAAACTGGAAGTCTGAAGTCCGGAGTCCGAAGTCGTTATCGCCGAATACTGGTTTAGGTTGTTTGCGATGTAGGTGTGGTTGGTGCCGAGGTCTGTCGAAGTGATGCGGTTTCCGATGTCGTCGTACTGGTAGGCGTATTCGAGGGTGGCCGGCACAGAGGCCGGCCCTCCCAGCGGCGCGCTGGGGGCAGCGCGCCATGCCATGCTGATGGTGGCTACGCGCTTGCCGAGGCGACATCTATGAAGGTTCGATTTCACTAGTGAATATTATACCACATTTTTCCGCCGCGAGGCCGGACGGCGAGCCAGATGGACGGGACGAGAAGAAGCAGATCGCGGAGGATGGCGGGGAGCGAGCCGGAGGAATGTTGCCATTGTTGCCAGTATCCAATTCCATTTGCCAATGGCCAATTGGAAACTGGCAACACTTGCACATTGGCAACATATTAAAGACACCTCGCCAACCGATGCGACAAACGGTAGGGCGCGCACCCCGTGCGCGCCGCAATGAACCGCCACCGCAGCAGCAACGGCGCATCATTGCGGACGGCTCGGAGAGCCGTCCCTACCATGCCAATCTCCCGCGCTGGTACTTTCACTTCGTGTTGGACCTTTCGTTGATGCGCCTGATTGCGGCTTCGGCGGCGGGTGCGCGACGACTGTCACATTTTAAAAATGTGACAGCCGCAGAATGTCGGAAGAATCGCCGAGAAGCCCGAGAGAGCCGATGGCGACGATGTCGATAACGGCGTCGCGGCGGGGAGAGGAAAGCGCCTTGCGCAGAACAGGCAGCGCCTCGCCGTAGCCACGCTCGCCCGCGGATGCGCGCCGCAATCGAACATGCCAACCAGCGCATCGGCGAGGCCTGCCACGGGCGTCTCCTGTCTGTGCAGAAGATTCATCACGTCGTTCTTCAGCGCGGCGACGCGCTCCACGCGCATGGCGTCATTTGTCGATGCAAGATAAGCCATCAGCGCGGCGGCATCCTCCTTCGTGAGCCTGCGACTCCGCATGATCGAGCGCTGCGCGTCGTTGCGCGCCTCGTAGAGGTCGGCCGTCGCCTCATCCGCCCCGCAGACGCTGGCGACAGCATCTGACGTCGCAACGGAAACGAATGGGGACAGTCCCCGCATGGCAATAATTAACGTAATCGAACTGCGATTACAATGAGAATAATTGTGGCTAACGCGGAGGGAGAAGTGAGATAGGAATGCGGAAATTAGGTAAATTTTTCTGCGGCGATGCAAGCCATTCCAAGTGAATCCGGTGGACATTGTTGGTCTTGTCGTCATTTACCGTCAGGGCTGTTATGACACCGCGATACATTCCACCCATATAACTCTGAAATGCAATGCACTCGTCTTTGCCCAGTCCACGTTCAAGATGACGACACGCATCAAGGCGATTCTCATAGGAAACTGCGGAAAGCCGTACTGCAATGTCGGTGTCGGCAAGTTCTGCTTTCTTCAATCGTACCGTCCGTTCCTCAGACTTTGCAAGCATTTCCATATGTATTTCCCCATATTCATGCCTGATACGCATCCCGACGCCACATTGCGGCATTCTAAAGCGCTCAGACAATAAACTTATATCACACATCCCATTTTTCTGTAAGACAATGTCTATCACATTTGTCAATGCAGGATATTCGACACCTCGCCGTAACGCTAAAACATCAAGTACGCCATCCGCCGTACGTGCACTATGGGGGAACACATCATATCCAAGTTCTTCAAGCGACTTGTCGATGGTATGGACACTTGCCAAATTGCGACAATACGGCAAATATACCGTTCCATCCTCGCCAGTCACATATTCTTCTCCTACGAAGAAACCATTATCCTTCGTATCTGGTATCAATACACTACACTTCACACCAACGATGGGCGTGCCGTCCAACTCGTGTACCCTAACTGTTACGCCCTGGCAAGAACGAATATAGATGTCTCGAGGAAGACATACTATGTCATAAACTGGCGACAATACAAGGTCACCCAAGAACACGACTGGCGAAGCGGCTATATAAGATGGTTTCATCGAAAAGATTCCAGCAACTAGTAATTCCGCTCCACGAAGAATCGAGAAGTGCGGGTAACGCGACGACTGGAACACACGTCCTGTACGTGGCTTGGGCATATCCATTTCTTTCACAACAAAACCAGTCATGAGAGCCCAAATCGCAACAATCAAACCAATTATTCTCTTCTTCTTTACCATGCGTTTATACTCAAAAGGTGTAGTTGTTCAAGGCATTCCCCTATCGCTACTACTTGACAGTGCGAAGGCGAAGCTGGCCGCATGCGGCGGCGACGTCTTTGCCGCGGCTACGCCTGAGCATCGTCTGGATGCGGGCCTTCATCAGCACGTCGAGGAACGCAAGCTGCGTGGCCTCGTCGGGCGTGGCGAGGTCCGGACGATGATCCACCGGCGAAAGCGGTATGAGGTTCACCTTGCACGAAGGCAGCGTCTTCAGGCGGCGCACCAGCTCCTCAGCGCACGCGCGCGAATCGTTCAAGCCCTTCACGAGCGTGTACTCGAACGTAATCACGCGCCCCGTCTCGCGCGTGTATTCGCGGCACGCCGCCAGCAGCTCGTCGATCGGCCAGCGCCTGTTGACCGGCATAAGCTGCGATCGCAGCTCGTCGTTCGGCGCGTGCAGTGATACGGAAAGCTCGAACTGCAGCCCCTCTGCCGCAAGCCTCTTGAAGCCCGGCACAACCCCGCACGTGGAGAGTGTGATGTGCCGCGCACCGAGGTTCGGGCCCTTGCCTGCGTTGAGGATCTTCAGGGCGCGCATCGTCTCGTCGTAGTTCGCGAACGGCTCGCCCATGCCCATCACAACAAGATTCGTAAGGCAAAGGCCGGATCCCTGGCGCTTGTTCTCGGGCGTGGCGAAGAGATGCTGGGCGCACATCACCTGCGCCACGATTTCATCCGACACAAGAGAGCGCACTAGCCCCTTCGCGCCGCTTGCGCAGAAGGCGCATCCCATAGCGCAACCCACCTGGCTCGAGATGCACTGCGTGAGGCGTCCAGGACGGCCATCCGAAGACTTTGCAGTCCCCGCCGGAATCACCACCGTCTCAACGGAATTACCGTCGGCAAGGCCCAGAAGCAGCTTCGTGGTGCCGTCTTCAGCGCGTTCGCTCGCCAGCACCTTCGGCACGGCGAGCGGGAACTCCCGCGCAAGGTCGGCGCGAAGGTCCTTCGGCAGCGTCGTGGCCTCGTCCCAGCTCTGTATCCAGTCGCGGTAGAGCGCCTGCAGAATCTGGTCCGCCCTGAACGCGCGCATGCCGCGCTCGACGAGCAGCGCGCGCCACTCGTCGGGATGCACGGACCATGCTGGCCTTGCTCTTATCGGCTCGCCTTCCATGCCTCTGTAATCGTGTAGTACTTCACGAGCATGTTGGGCAGATAGTCGGCGGGCTGCTCGCCCTTCTTCATCCAGCCGAGGTACATGTTCATCACCTGGCTGAAGTGCGCCTCGTGGCCGATCTCGTACTTCTGCGGCACCACCATCGTCCACCCGTCGCCCTCGGCCTTGAACGTGACGCCGGGATACGTCTTGTTGAACTTCTCGACCGCGGCGGCGAGCGCCTTCTCAAGCGCCGCCTTGTCCTGCCCGGCGCGCGGCTTCACATAGACGCGCGGCTTGTAGCCCTCCTCGGCGCCCTGGCGGATCACGATCTCGCTCTTCGTGCCGCGCATGAGCGAGTAGTGCGTGTCGCCCGTGCCGGCGGGCGGCATGAAGTGCCACTCCACGCAGACCTTGGCGTGAACGCCCTTGAGCGCATACGTGAACTCGCCGTTCGCCTTGCACTGCAGCACGTTTTCCTTGTCCACGGACTTCTTCAGGAACTCGGGCCACGTGTCGAGCCCAGTAGAGGTCTTGTAGTCCGCCGCCGTAATCGGCGTTGCCCACGAGCGGGCCTTGATCATCTTCACGTCGGAGAACTTCAGCGTCTCGCCGGGGAACGTCTCCCACTGGACGAGGTCCACCAGGTGCGTCGTCACGTCCACGATCGCCTCGCCCTGCTGGTCGGTGTCGTAGTACCAGCCGGGGCGCTGCAGCGGCTTGCCGTTCACGAGCTTGCAGAAGTGGTGCACCGAGACCTTCGTGACGGCGGGGTCGTCGGGCGTGCCCTTCTCCTGCTCGCCGTAGAGGTCCTTGGCCGCCACGAGCGCGCGCTGGAGTATCGTGGTGATCTCGTTGCGCTCGGTCATTATGTCGGCGAAGTAGAGCCCCTTCTCGTCGGCGATCTTTGCGGCCTCCTGGAGCTTCGCGAAGGCGTCGGGCGTGATGGCCATCGGCTTGTCGGAAAGGACGTTGAAGCCGGCCTTGATCGCCTCAAGGTAGTAGTCGGCCTTCTTGTTGTTCTTGCCGGCAAGCACCACCACACTGGAAGACTTGTTGTCCAGCGCAAGCGCCTTCTGGAGATAGTCGTCGCCCGTATAGACGGCCTCCTTCCAAGATGTGGGGTCCTTCTCGCGCGTGTTGAACGCGTCAACGAGCTTGCAGTGCGCCTCGACGTCTGGACCCTTCGGCGCGAACACGGGAACGTCCTTCGCCACGCCCTCGTAGTTTCTGTTCAGCACAAGCGCCGCGTGGAAGTGGCCGGGATCGATTTCCACGAACCTCGCCTCCTTCACTGGACTGCGCGTGGCCTTGGCCGCGCCCGTCGCGCACTCTTCGCAACATCCCGCGGCCAGCGCCGCCACCGCACATCCTATCATCATGCTCTTCATGTCGTTCCTTCCTTTCTGGTTTCGAAGTTTCTACCGCCATCTCCTGTGCGCCCACAAATACTGTTCCGGGTACTGGCGGATTGCCTCGCCGAGGCGGTCGTTCAGCAGCTGTGTGCATGTAGCCCTGTCGGCGTCCTTGGGAAAGACGAGAGGATCGCCCCCGACGAGGCGGTATTTGAACGGCGCCACGCGCACGAACGAGCCCACCACGATGGGGCGGCCCGTGCGCATCGCAAGGCGCGTCGCGCTCGTGAACGTCTTCGCCGGACGGCCGAGAAACGTAAGCGGCATGCCCTTCGAGGTGTGCTGGTCCATCAAGATCGTCATCGCCGCGCAGTCGTCCTCCCATTGCCGCATGATGTCGGGCGTGAAGCCGTGCTGCTTGTCTATCACCGTCACGGGGCCGCGGAAGTGGTGCTTCTTCATCCAGTTCGCCACGAACTTGTTGTTCATCACGCGCGCGATGGCGATCATCGGGCGCGCGAAGGAGAGAACGTTTGTGGCGGCCTCCCACACGCCGTGGTGCGCGCTCACGAGGAGTATCGGCGTGTCGGGCGTCTCGAGAAGCAGCTTCACGGCCTTGGGCGAGGCCTCGTCGAACTCGAGATGCTCGCGCCAGTTCTCCTTCGTCACAACGTGCGGCACGCGCAGCGCCTCGCACACGTGCCCTGCGAGGTGCCCCCAGCTGACGCTCGCGATGCGCGCCGCCTCCTTGGGGTCGTCGGTGATTCCGGCCTTGATTATGTTCTCGATGGCTATCCGCCTGCGGCGACGGAAAAGAGGGAAGATGAAGCGCGCGAAGCGCGCCCCCCAGTCGTAGGCGTGTCGGTCGAGAAAATTCATCGTTAGCAGCGCGGCAGCTTGGCGAAGCTCGCCTCAAGCTCGGCGTCGTTGGGGATGTAGTCGCACATCGAGCCGTCGTTGTACTTCTGGTAGGCCACCATGTCGAAGTATCCCGTGCCGGTGAGGCCGAAGAGGATAGTCTCCTCCTTGCCCTCCCTCTTGCACCTGAGCGCCTCGTCTATCGCAACGCGGATGGCGTGGCTCGACTCCGGCGCCGGCAGGATGCCCTCCACGCGCGCGAACTGCTCCGCGGCGGCGAACACGCTCGTCTGCTCCACCGAACGCGCCTCCATGAGGCCCTGGTCGTAGAGCTCCGAGAGAGTGGCGCTCATGCCGTGGTAGCGAAGTCCGCCAGCGTGGTTCGCCGAGGGGATGAAGTCGTGGCCGAGGGTGTACATCTTCTGGAGCGGACACACCCTGCCCGTGTCGCAGAAGTCGTATGCATAGCGTCCGCGCGTGAGCGACGGGCAGCTCGCCGGCTCCACCGCGATGAACCTGTAGTCAGCCTCGCCGCGCAGCTTCTCGCCCATGAACGGCGCAATCAGTCCGCCGAGGTTGGACCCGCCCCCCGCGCAGCCGATGATGATATCCGGCTTCACTCCCAGCTTGTCGAACGCCGACTTCGCCTCGAGGCCGATTATCGACTGGTGCAGCAGCACCTGCGCGAGCACGGACCCAAGGACGTAGCGGTATCCATCCTGCGACACCGCCGCCTCCACCGCCTCGGAGATCGCGCAGCCGAGCGAACCCGTCGTGCCGGGATGCGCCTCGTTGATGGCGCGGCCCACATTGGTCTTCATGGAGGGCGACGGCGTGACGTCCGCTCCGTACGTGCGCATCACCTCGCGGCGGAACGGCTTCTGCTCGTACGAGCACTTCACCATGTACACCTGGCAGTCGAGCCCGAAGAACGCGCACGCCATCGAGAGCGCAGTGCCCCATTGTCCGGCGCCGGTCTCGGTGGTGACGCCCCTGAGCCCCTGCGCCTTCGCGTAGTACGCCTGCGCGACGGCGCTGTTGAGCTTGTGCGAGCCCGATGGGTTGTTGCCCTCGAACTTGTCGTAGATCTTCGCTGGCGTGCCGAGCGCGCGCTCGAGGAAGTAGGCGCGGATGAGAGGCGACGGGCGGAACATCCGGTAGAACTTCTGCACTTCGTCAGGAATCGGAATGAAAGGCGTCGTCTCGTCGAGTTCCTGCTTCACAAGTTCCCTGCAGAACACATGCTCCAGCTCCTCCGCCGTCACGGGCTTGAGCGTGGCCGGGTTCAGAAGCGGCGCCGGCTTCTTCTTCATGTCGGCGCGGATGTTGTACCACTCGCTCGGCAGCTCGTTCTCGGCAAGATATGTCTTGTAGGGGATGTCGTCGTTTGCACTCATCTCTCTAGTTCTCCTTGGCGCGGTATGATACTATAAACATAATCAGAGCGCAAGGGTTTTTAGTGCAGTGCCTAGCGCGTGGTGCAATCTACGGCCACCCCGGGCGGAGCGTCGACGGTTGTGCGCACGGTGCCGTCGGCCGCGCGCTCCGCGCGCACCTTGAGCGAACGCCCGCCCGGCAGCGCGTACGCGCCCTCGGCCCACTTGAGGTCGCCAAGCTGCGGCTTCACCTCGAACGACCTGCAGCCAACGCCAGTCGGACGCACCCCCAGCACGTGCGCAATGCACCACGCGGCCGGACCCGAACTCCATCCGTGGCACAGCGAATGGCGGAAGCCCTTGTAGCAGAACTCTCCGTAGTCGCCGTGAACGTCCTTCTTCCCCGGCACCGCCAGCGAGTCGATGCGGAAGGCGTTGTTGGTCCAGGCGAGGTTGAAGTCCTCCCAGAAGCTCGTCGCGCCCATGTCGAGCATTCCGCCCCAGTAGTCGCGCACCGTGTCGAGCGCGCGCTGCTGCTCGCCCGCCGCGCTCATAGCCTCGATCATGTAGTAGCCGTAGAAAGTGGAGACTCCCGCGTGTCCGTTCCGGCCAAGCGTCGTCGCGAACATCTCTTTCGCGTCGCGCAGGCCAGAGAGCGCGAGAAGCGCGGCGGCGGACTTCGCGCCGTGCGGGTCAGGACGCAGCTTCTCGAGCTCGGCCGCAAGCGCGCGCGCCTTCCCGCCCAGCGCCGCGTCGCCCAATGCGTCCGCGAGGAACGCTGTCTCCCTCGCGCACATGAGCGCTAGCGCCTGCGTGCCGGCCGTCGCGCCGGGACCGTTGTGGTTGGTGGGCCAGTCGAGAAAGTTGCCCGCCCTCCACTCGCCGTTCCTCATCCCGCTGCGCACATGGTCGAACGTGGCCGAGAGATAGGCGGCGTGCTTCTTCAGGTACGCGACGTCGCCAGTGTAGCGATACCATTCGGCCACGTTCCTGATCCACCAGAGCGTGTAGGTGGGCATGCCGTTCATCCATCTGGAGGGCGGAGTGGTGGCGGCCATGTAGTCGAGCGACTTCGGCAGCACGTCCGCGTCGCCGAAGAGCGCGAGAACGCTCATAGTCTCGGGATGCGTGTCGCCCATCCAGATGAGACGGTCGCGCTTTATGCCGTCCCAGATGTAGTCCTGGCAGCAGAGATGCACCGTGCGCGCAGCAGTCTCGAAGACCGCGTTGAGCCGCTCGTCGGACGAGCGGAACGCGCCCAGCCTCTTCATCGGACGCATCAGCGATACGGCCCTCACGTACTCTATCTGCGCAGCATCCCTTCCCACGTTGTCTATGCGCACGAAGCGGAAGCCCGACTCGCCAATCTCGCGCCGGCCGAACCACGGCAGGTCTATCACTCCGTCGCGTATCGCATGGTCGTTGCACGCCCCGCGTTCGCCGAGCTCGCTCATCGCCTCGGCAACTGATTCCCCGAAGCGCACTCGCACCTTCACCCTCCTGCCGCTTCTTGCCCCGCTGCCGATCTGCACCGAGCCGTGCAGCTCGCGCCCGAAGTCGAGCAGCAGCCACTCGCCGGACTTCAACACCGGACCCGACCCCGCAAGGAACGCCCCTTCCGACACCTGCCCGAAGCGCGCCCCGCACAGCCGCTCTGCTCCACCAAGGCCCTGCGACGTCGCCACCACCTTCGTCGGCGGCACGATCGACCTCACGCGCGAGTCCGCAAACTCCGCCTGCTCATCTGCTAATGCGGCAAACGCCGTCACGGCCGCCGCTGCGAAAATCATTGTGCTTTTTCTCATGCCAGAATTATAGCATATTGAGTGCGGTGTGCCTAGTGCCTAGTGCGTGGTGGCTCGTGGCCTCCAAACTCTCAAACTCTCAAACCTTCAAACTCTCAAACTCTCAAACTCTCAAACTTTCAAACTTTCAAACTTTCAAACCTTCAAACTCTCAAACTTTCAAACTTTCAAACGTCAGGCGCGAAGTTCAGGAGGCGCCACGAGAGAGGCGAAAGTTTGCCGCGACGCTTCACGCCGCCAAATTCGATCTCATACTCTTGCTCCTCGCGCGTCCAGTTGACGAGCACGGCGGCCACGCGTCCGTCAGGTGCGCGCCATTCGGAGTGGAACACCGTCGGCAGGGCCGGCTGCACGCATTCCTTGCTTTCGTGCGGACGCTTGTAACTGCTCGTCCTGAGGAACGGCACGCGCTTCGTGGCGCACGTGAACCTCGCAGGCTTCAGCATCTCGCCGTCGAAAAGAAAATCCTTGTGGTCATGGTAGAACTTCGCGGAGTCCTTCATGAACTGGATGTCCTTCGCGATGCGCGGATTCGTGACGTCCCGCATCACGAAGTTGTGCACCATCGGCTGCACGCCCCACACGATGCCGCGCGCGAACTCGACCGCGAACTGGTCGGGATACTTCGCGACTTGCCTCTCCACGTCCGGCTTGTCGGGGCACGGGCCCCAGAGCGGATCCCATCCGGGGATTCCGCCGGGCGTCGCGAACGATCCGTAGAGCACGCCCGCGCCGCGGTAGATTACCGTCACGGCGGGCACCGGCTCCACGCGCGGCATCGTGCCGAGGCCGTTGCGCTCCCAGCTGGAATAGAGCATGATGAACGACTCGAACCTGTCGAGGTACGCCTCGCTCGTCGCCTCGGAGGAGAGCAGGAAGCCGGGGTTGTCCGCATGGACGGCGTTCACGTAGTCGCGGTAGCCGTCGATGAGCGCGTGCGCGTCGCCGGGCGCGTGCTTGTGGCGCGGGTTGAAACAGGGCAGGTGCGCGGCGCAGCTGATCATGTCCATGTACACGCCGTCGAGCCCCGTGGAGGCGAGCGTCTTCTCCAGCGCGCGCATCTTCGCGTGGAACTTCGGCGCCTCGCCGCACATGTGCCCCTGGCTCTGCTTCGTGAACGGATTGAACGTCGTCCCCCATATCTTGCCGTTGTCCCGCACGATCGTGCTTTCAAGCCCGCCCTCGGCCCAGCGCGGATCGTCCTCGTCCCAGAGCATCCCGTTCGTATATACCTGCAGGAACGCGCCGCGGTCCTTCATGCGCTTCACGGCCGCGCGGAACGCGTCCTCGCCGTCGCGCGGCGGCCAGAAGAACGGGTAGGACGTGTCGTAGGGGACGTTGTGCCACCAGTACCAGTCGAGCGCCACCTTGAGGCCCGTCTCCTTCATGAACCAATGGACAGGCGGCTCGGAGACCGCGATGTTTCCCCGGCTCCACATCCACATGTCGATCTCGCGCAGCCTCGAGAAGTCGCGCGCGGCGGCCGCCTTGAACCACGGCTGCGTCTCCATCCACGCGCGGTGCATCTTCGCCGCCTCGTACCATCCGCCGCGATACGGCGCATAGACTCCGGGATACGGCAGCGAGCCGGCCTTGCGCGTCTCTTCCGAGACCGGCGGAAGCCAGATGTTGCGCAACACGAGCGTGTTCGGCGCGGACCCGACCGTCACCTCGAACGCCGCCGCATGGAGGCGCGCGTCGCCGCGCTGGTCGAAGAAGTGCGAGACTCCCCCTTCCTCCAGCGCCGCCATGCAGTTGAACACCTTGAAGATCAACCCCGACGAATAGACGCGCTGCATCGTCTTCATCTTCGACCAGTCGGGACGCAGGATGTCGCCAGCGAAGAACGGACGGAACAGAGCAGTCTTTGCGGTGCGCGGAACGACGACCTCTGGGAACACTATCCGCTTGGGATACAGCCCGCTTTCATTGCCGGAATACTCAAACCCGATGTATTCAAATCCGCCTGGTAGGGCGGGCGCCCCGCGCCCGCCGAGCAACCTCATCTTCGCCGTCACCGTGAAGTTATCGCCGCACACGGGATGCCCCTTCCACACCGCTGTAACCACGTTTCCGTTAGTCGTGACAGAGAACGACTTCATCTGCCCATGCGGGATGATCGAGGCATGAACGAGCGCGCGGTCAGATCCAGTACCACCACCCGTATTCGCCTTCTTCGAGGGCTTCCATTTTCCCGTTTCGATCGTGAAGCCCACGCGCACGTCGCCCACGGGCACAGTCGTTGCCGACGCAGACGCAGCTGACGTCGACTCCTTGCGCAGACTGTTGAAGTAGTCGTCAATCTCCTTCGCGCGCGTCGTCTCGCGGCGCGCCTTAACGCCGAACGACTTCACGTCGCGTATCCAGTTCTCGACGGCCTCGGCCTTTGTCGCGGGACGCGTCCACGTGTAGCCCAGCTTCGCCGCGAAGTCCCTGAGAATGTCGTAGTTGAGGAGCATCATGTGGTCGATGGAAAGGCGCTCGCGGCGAACGCGCCACGCGAACGGCTCGCCCTCCTTCGCCGCCGCGGCAACGGCCTCGTCCATCAGATGCGTCGCCTTGAGCTTGTCGTCGGCGTCGAGGAACGGCGCGCCCTTGTGGTAGCAGGGCACGGCCTGTCGTGTCTTGCGCGGCCCTGCCTCGACCACCGCGATGAACTTCTTGAGAAACGGCGCGGCGGCGGTGCCGTAGTAGCCGTTGAGGAATTCGTCAATGAGCCGGTTCTCGTCGTCCTTCGGATCCCAAAGAAGGTGCGCCGCCACGTAGTGCCGGAGCGTCGCGAACGACCCGGCGGAGCAAAGCGCGTCGCCCTGTTCGAACACGCCCACCGCGCCGTTCTCGGCGAAGAGGCGGATGTTCGGCGCGATGGAGCCGATGTTCGGATGCGGCATCATGTAGCTGTGGAAGTTGGCGAGGTAGTCCCAGATGAACAAGTTCCCTCCCGCCACGCGCCGCCAGTCGGCGAGGTCCTTCGCGAACGCCGCCTTGCGCGGCGGCAGGGGCTTGTCAAGCGGACGCGCGAAGTCGCATTCGATGTCACAGAGGCGCACCACCACGTTGTGGCGCGGACGCGTCTTCGTCGGCGCCTTGCGCGTGAACAGGTACGCGAACGTGTCGATGCGCACGTTCGGGAATTCCCTCTCGACCGCCTCCGCCACGTCGTTCGCGAAACGGAGGTACGGACCGGACGGCACGCCGCCGTCCTCGTCCATCATCGCCTTGCACTTCTCGCACGTGCAGTAGCCGCCCCTGCCGTCGTTCTGCGAGACCTGGATGAAGTCGGCCGTCGGATCCTCGCGGAGGCGCTTCAGCGTCTCCTTGATGTACTCTGCCTTCATCTCGGCGTTCGCAAGGCACAGCTGCTTCGGCTGGCGCTTGCCGTTCACGAGAGAATACCAGTCCGGATGCTTCTCGAAATACACCTTCGGCGGCAGAACCTCGAAGAAGGAATGGTACGCGCTGTGGCGTCCCTTGAAGAAGAAGAGCCGGTGGTTGCCGCCCAGTTCCGGCGGAATGAACTTGATGTCCGTGAGCAGGAAGCGCGTAAGCGACGTGAAGTTGCCTTTGGAGCGTACCTTGAAGAGCGGGTCGAATCCGTCGAGGTAGTACGTCTCGCGGTACTTGAACTGCGGGGCGTACGAGAGCGAAATGTCCTTCACGGGCGCCGCGTCGAGCTTCGGGTACGTCGCCGCGTCGGAGGTCCACCACCGCACGCCGCAGTACTTCTCGAGGTAGAGATCGACTGCATAGAGCGGCGCGCGCGCCGGATCGCCGTCCATCACCACGCCGCCATCAACAGACTTCAGGAAGACCTCGTCCACCTGGTAGGGACGGCTCGCCGAGCCGTCCGCCGCCCCCCTCGCCGCCTTCGCCGTCTTCGTCGCGCCGACGAAAAGCCTTGCGGCGGTCGCGGGGCGACACGCCCTACCATCCTTCGCCAGATCGGCCTCGGCGACGATCTTCGGCGTTTCGCCAAGGCACTTCCCGAGTTCGCCGGCAAGTTCCTTCGCGGCCGACATCTCAACCGCCGTTGGCGAATCGGGCGTAACGACAACAGGCAGGCTGGCAACGGCGCACGACGCAGCAACTGCCGCTGCCACCATGAAGTTCATCTTCCTCATTTGCTATCCCTTTCTTAGCGCCTAGTGCGTCACCTTCGAAGACGCGAAACGAGAAACTCCTAAACCTGAGACCTCGAAACCCACCCCAAACCCATTCACCATCCCCTTTTCACTAAAAAAGAACCCGGCCTTTCGGCCGGATTCCGTATTCACGCCTTGCGGCGCTTCCTTACCAACGGGTATCGCCGCGGTCGCCGCGATCGCGACGTCCACCGCCGAATCCGCCACCATATCCACCGCCGCGACGTTCCTGGCGGGGCTTGGGCTGCGACTCGTTCACCCGGATCGGGCGGCCGTCGAGCGGCTGTCCGTTGAGGGCGTCGATCGCTGCCTGCGCCTGCGCACGGTCCGGCATCTCAACGAAGCCGAAGCCCTTGGAACGGCCGGTCATGCGATCGGCCACCACGCGAGCGGAGGTAACTTCGCCATACGCCGCGAACGCGGCTTTCAGTCCTTCGTCAGTCGTCGCATAAGCGAGGTTACCAACATAGATGTCCATCTTCTTGTATCCTTTTGACCACTTCAACAGAACCACCCCAGGCACACGTCTGGCGGCGGGTTGATTGTTTAATAGTTTACACTACCTTTTTCCGCTAGTCAAGAGGGGAAATATATGGTTTAATATTAGGCGTCATGGACACGAAGCATCTACGAACGGAATTTCCAACCGCGAAGGCCTTGCTGGAAAAGCCGAAGCGCATCCTCGTATCGGGGCATCTCAGCCCCGACGGCGATTCGCTCGGCTCGATGATCGCACTCTCGCGCATGCTGCGCGCGGCGGGGCACGCCGCCTTCGCGACGGCAGACGTCCACGCGCTCGGCAAGCCCGGCTTCCTCGAGGGCGTCGAGGACCTCATCCCCCTGCGCAAGCTCCGCCACCGCAAGTTCGATCTCTTCGTGTACGTCGACGCCGCCTCACCCTCGCGCCTTCCTCCCGAAGTGCGTCCCTTCGCCGAGAAGCTCCCCACCATCGTCATCGACCACCACGCCACCAGCCAGGCCGCCGGCGCCGCGGCGATCATCGACCCCGCCGCCTCATCCGCCGGCGAACTAGTGTGGCGCTTCGCAAGGTGGATGCAGTGGCCCATAGACCGCGCCACCGCCGAGGCCCTCTGGGTGGCGATCGTCACCGACTCTGGACGCTTCGCCTACGACTCCACTTCGCCCGGCACGCTCCGCGCCGCATGCGACATCCTCAAGCGCGGCGTGCGCACCGCGTACATCAACGACATCCTCTACTGCTCCTTCTCCTCCAAGGCCATGGAGCTCAAGCGGCGCGCATGGCGCTCGCTCCACATATGGAAGAACCGCAAGGTGGCCGAAGTCACCCTCACGCGCAACGACTTCCGCGAGGTGCGCGGCACAAAGGCCGAGGCGGAGGACGTCATCGAGATTCCGCGCCAGGTCGCGCGCAACGAGATCGCACTCTTCTTCTACCAGATTCCGGACCGCACTCACGAAACGCGCGTCTCCATACGCACACGCGCCCCGTGGGACGCCACCGCCCTCGCAACCCGCTTCGGCGGCGGCGGACACCTGCGCGCCTCGGGATGCACAATCAAAGGCGGCATGGCCCTAGCCAAGCGCCAGATGCGCCGCGCCGTGAAGGAACTGATCAAATGCCCTCCGGAAAAATCCTGATTCTCACCGACGGAAAGGCCGGCCACGAAAACCAGTCCCGTGCCTTCGCCCGCGCGCTCGGACGCGAGACCGTCATCATTCCCGTGAAGTTCAAGTCGCCCCTCCACAAGGCGCTTTCGTATCTTCTCGACCATCTTGGCATCCATACTCTCTCCCTCTTCACGCCCATCGACCCGAAGCCTGAAACTCGAAACCATGCCCCCGCCTACGCCGCCGTCATTGGCACCGGTTCCGGCACGTTCTACGCCGCAAAGACGCTCGCCCGCGCGGCCGGCGTGAAGTGCGGAGTTGTGTTGTACCCGCGCGGCTACAAGATATCCACGTTCGACTGCATCCTCGCCCCGGCATTCGACCGTCCGCCAAAGGCGCCGAACGTCGTCGAGATTCCCGCCAACCTCGTGGCCAACGACGAGGCGTTCTACAAGTCCGGCACGAAGGCGTTTCTCGAGCGCCACCCTTCCGCCAAGGACGCCGAAGCCGTTGCCGTGATCATCGGCGGCCCCAACAAGTGCTCCACGATGACGGCGGATTGGATGCGCACACAGCTTGACCAAATCTTCGCCACCTGCAAACGGGAAGCTCAAGACCAGAAACCAGAAACCAGAAACTCGAAACTCGAATTCTGGGTCACCACCTCGCGCCGCACCCCGCCCGAAGTCGAGGCCATAGTCGATTCGTTCCCGTTCGACTACAAGCTCATCTACTCGCGCGAGCGCTTCAACCCGATTCCCGCGTTCGTCTCGCTCGCCAGGACGCTGTACGTCACGGCGGAATCGACGGGGATGCTCTCCGAAGCCTGCATGTTCGGCAAGGCCGAAGTGCGCGTGATGGACAACCTCAATCCCGGCCCTCACAAATTCAGGCGCTTCGCCGAATCGTGCGCTGCGATGGGAGCGGAGAAGTTCGACCTCTCGCAGCCCATCGCCGCCGCCCGCGCGCTCATGGGCACTTCATTTTGAGCCAGGAACCGTCGGCGAAGGTCGCATCCGGCACGCCAAGAAGCTCGTCGATTGCCTTCACAATGCCCGGCCAGCCGTCGCGGTGATAGTCATGCCCCGCAATCGCGAGTCTGGGCTTGATGTGCGAAAGCGCCATTTCGATGTCATGGTGCACGCCTTCGTAGGTATGAAGCCCGTCAATGTACACGAGATCAACCTTTCCTGCGACTTCGTCATTGTTCGCGTACTGCTCCACAAACGTGTCAACAGTGCCGCGCACCTTGGTCACGCGCGGATCGGAGGCATGACGCCTGTCAAAGTCAGCCTCGACTTTTACCATGTCCGTGAAGGCCGCGCCGTCATCCGCATCGTAGTACATCTGCCACGGATCTATGCAAAAGATGCGCTTTACCTTTCCCGTGGCAAGAAAAATCTCAGCGGATTCGCCCTTGTACGATCCTATCTCGACCATTGTAATGGAATCCTGCCCAAGACTGTCGATGAGATTGACAAGCCCTTCACGCGACTCGCCCTCTGGACGCATGACAAAGTTTTTTCTCTTGAGAAAAGGCGCCAGTACCCGGCGCGCACAGCGCTTGAGAAAACGTATCATCAGTCAATCACCTCTTCTACGGCAGTGGCAACGTTCTTCTCGTCAACGGCGATGCGAAGTCTGGCTTCGCAGCAAAAACCGCCCGCGAGGCCACTCTTCGGCGCAACGTAGATCACCAGCCCGGCGTTTGCGCCGCTCTCTTCGTCGGCGCGCACGAGAAGCTGCGCCTTGCCGCTCAAGCTTGCAATCCTCCCTCCGTCGCCGACCTTCGTGCCCGCGAAGGTCACCATGCCCTTCGCGCCGAACTTGAGGACGAGCCCGTTCGCGAGCTCGCACGTGAGCGCCCCCTTGCCGGACGGAAAAGCGGGCGCCGCAAGATCCGCCCGCTTCCAGGCGTTCTGCGCCAACTCAAGCGCAAGGCCTCCCGCCTCGCCCGCCGCCACGCCAAGCCCATCCTCGTCGTGCGTCACCAGAAGCTCCATAGCGCTCTCCGCGAGAACGCCGCTCTTCGACGCGACTTCCACCGCAAGCGTGCCGTTCTCTTCGTCGTACGCCTTTATGAAGGCCGCAGTGAACGCCTCCGTCGCGCCGTTCCGCATCAGCTTTCCGCTCACCGTGCCGTTGGCGGCGATCGTGAGCGTCGCGGATCCCAGCAGCGCGCCGCCGTCGTAGCACGCCCCGTCGAACGCGCCCACGGACCAGGCGGGACGCGGCAGCGTGACGAAGTTGATCATGTACTTCGCGCTGTTGCCCGCACCCGTCTTCACGGTGAACGTGGCCCTCGTCGCCGTGTAGCCGTTCTTTCCGCTCCTGCTCGCCGTCTTCGGTGCGCCCTCGATCACTCCGTCCTTGTACACGAGTCCCTTCGGCAGACCGGATACCGTCACCTTTGGATTCGTGAGCGAGTCGATCGCCACCGGCATCGAGAAGGCGACGCCCTGATAGTTGGTGACGGTGATGGAATCGCCGGACGCAACCGCCTCTCCGCCCATGGTGCATGCAAGGGAAGCAAGGTCATCCGCCACCGAAACGTACTTCACCGTGAGCACCTGCTCCTCATCTTCGCCCACCACATACGTGAAGGCAGCATCGCGCGAGACGCGCTCGCCATCCATGTACCATCCTTCGACGGCCATTCCCTTCGCGGGCTTGGCCGAGAGCTTGGCCTTGGCGTTTGCTAGGTAGCTTCCGGCGCCCTTCACGGTGCCTTCGCCTTCCTGTTCAACGACTACGCGCCTGAGAGCCGCAATGGTGAACGTGGCGCTGGCGGCGTGCACGGCGATGCCCACCTTCTTCATGAAGCAGATCGTATAGACGCCAGGCTTCCTGGGCACGCCGGCGAGGCGTCCGGTGGCAGAAGTAAACTTGAGCCCTGCCGGAAGCGAGCCGGAAGTCTTCCAGCCCTTGACCGCGTCAAGCGCAAGATCCACCGCCACGCCCGGAATGAACGGGCCGTACGCATCCTCGAGTCCGGCGGCAAGCGGATCCGTGTAGTTCTTCACGCGGAACTCAACCACCCTTTCGGCGACCGTCTGCCTGCCGGAGGCCACCTTCGCCGTGACCGTGTAGATGCCGGGGTTGGCGGGCGCGCCCGAGATCACGCCGTTCTTGAAGGCAAGTCCCTTCGGGAGGCCCGCGAGCGTGATCTTCACATTCTCCGCCTCGCCGTTGTAGGTGACGGCAATAGGCTCTATGTCAAGGCCTACGTCATATCCTCCCCAGGAAAACGGCTTGAACTCTATCTCCTGATCGAGGTCCTCAGTGTAGCCGGCGAACTTCTCGGCAGGCACGGCACCAGCCCAGCTTTCCGCGTATGCCTTCGGATACCAGATCTTGCAGCCAAGCTTGTCGAGCCATGAGTAGATGAAGTTGGCAGGCAGCGGGCCATTGAATACGGCTTCTTCAAGGCTTGTGCAGTTTCCAAACGCAGCATGCGTCTCATCCTTCAAAGTCCAAACGCCAAACCCCTCGAATCCCTCCGGAAACTCGATGCGCTTCAAGGCAGAGGCGTGCTGGAAACCGCTCCAGTCGATGAACTTGAGCGTTGAAGGCAGCGTTGCCGTCTCGAGCTTCGTACAGTCAAGGAATGCGTCGTGACCAATGGACGTCACACCTTCTGGAATTGCGATGCTCGTTATAGGAGCGCCCTTGAAGAAGAAGCGAGAGAACTCAGGCATCCATTGAGGCAGACGATACTCCGTGAGGCCGTAACACTCGTAGAAGCACGACTCGACTATGTTCGTGGCGGAATCGGGCAGAATGGCGCGCACGAGATTCGGATTGCGCGCAAATGCGCCGCTGCCGATATATTCAACGCCGTCCTGGACTACGATCGAGATGAGCCCGGTACAGTCGATGAAGGCTCCTCCGGCGATGGCCTTCACGGGATGGCCGTCAAGAGACTTCGGCGTTGTCAGCTCGCCAGCGTACGGAATTGCGCCCTTCACGATCGTTGCGTTGCCGCCGGCATCGAGGGTGTAGTACCAGGTGACGCCATCGACAACGTCAACGCCATCGACAGTCGGATCCTGCGGCTTGCCGTAGTCTTCGGTGTATCCGCCGAACTTCTCGGCAGGCACAGCGCCGGCCCAGCTTTCCTGGTATGCCTTCGGATACCATATCTTGCAGCCGAGCTTGTCGAGCCATGAGTAGGTGAAGTTGACAGGCAGCGGGCCATTGAATACGGCTTCTTCAAGGCTTGTGCAATAACCGAATGCCGCATGTAATTGGTCCGGAATCGACCAAGCGCCAAATTTCTGGAATCCTTCGGGGAACTCCACGCGTTTCAATCCAGTCGCCCTCTGGAAACCACTCCAGTCGATAAACTTCAGGGTTGCGGGAAGCGTAACCGTTTCAAGGCTTGCGCATTGCAGGAATGCGTCATGCTCTATCGTGTCCACTCCCTCGGGAATCGCAATAGAGGTCAGGGCCGTGGCATGGAACGTGTAAACGCCCACCTTGGTGATATGCGGCGGCAGATTCGCCTGAACAAGCCCTGTGCAGTTAGAAAAGCAGTCAATGTCGATGAAAGTCACTGAATCAGGCATTGTGACGCAGGACAGAATAGCGCTGTTGGCAAATGCTCCTTTGCCAACGGACTCCACGCCATCGCTTACGACAACACTCTTGAGCTTGGAGCAAGCGCTGAAGGCATATTCGCCAATTGCCTTGACGGGATGGCCGTCAAGAGTTGTAGGCGTTACGAGGTCGCCTGCGTAGAGTATTGCGCCCTTCACGATCGTGGCGTTGCCGCTGGCGTCAAGCGTGTAGTACCAGGTGACGCCATTGACCACGTCAACTCCGTCGTTCAGATTAGGATCGGGATCATCCGGTCCAGGCTCCTTACCATAGTCTTCTGTGTAGCCGCCAAACTTCTCGGCGGGCACGGCACCTGCCCAGCTTTCCTCGTATGCCTTCGGATACCAGATCTTGCAGCCAAGCTTGTCCAGCCAGGAGTATTGGAAGTTGACCGGCAACGGACCATTGAAGATCGCCTCTTCAAGACCAGTGCAATTGCCGAATGCGGCATGGGCTTCATCCTTGAGAGTCCACACGCCGAATCCCGTGAAGCCCTCGGGGAACTCAATGCGCTTCAAAGACGAGCAAGTGTTGAATGCAGCCCAGTCAATGAACGTAAGCGTGGACGGTAATGTAACCGACTCAAGTTTTGTGCAAGGCCAGAATGTGTTGTCACCAATCATGGTCACGCCTTCAGGAATCACGATCTCGGTCAACGCCGTATCGTGGAACGAGAAACGATTCACTGTAGTGATATGCGGCGGCAGATTGATCTGCGCAAGCTTGGTACTCGCATAAAAGCAACCCTGATCGATAAACGTCACGGAATCTGGCAACGTGACACTTGTCAGAAGCGGACAGTCGGCAAATGCTGCGTTACCGATCGACTCCACGCCGCCGCTTACAACCACGGTAACGAGATCGGGGCAAGCACGAAACGCATTGACGCCAATCGCCTTCACGGGATGGCCGTCAAGAGACTTCGGCGTGGTGAGGTCGCCTGCGTAGAGTATTGCGCCCTTCACGATCGTGGCGTTGCCGCTGGCGTCAAGCGTGTAGTACCAGGTGACGCCATCGACCACGTCAACGCCGTCGTCCAGAGCGGGATCGGGATCAGTGCCGGGATTCGGCTCGGGCGTGATGGAGATCGACTTCAAGTCGTCGGCGGGGAACATCAGGCGGATTCCGTAGTTGTTCCTGATGTTGGGATAGTCGGAATGGCGCGCAAACGCGGCGCAGTACTCGCTCGAAGTATCCCAGCTGCCACCGCGCAGGGCGCGCTTGGTGCCGTCGGCCGCGCCTCTGGGATCTGTGGCGGGGGCGGTGGAAAGCTCGATGTCGCCCCAGTCAAGGCACCATTCCCACACGTTGCCGTGCATGTCGTAGAGGCCCCAGGCGTTGGGCCGATAGGAGCCCACAGCCGCGTGTTCGCCTTCGCCGTTGCCGGAGTACCGGCCAAGAAGCTTGAGGTCGCTCTCGGCGTCGCCGCCGTTGTTGAAGGCGCTGGTCGTTCCGGCGCGGCAGGCGTACTCCCACTGCGCCTCGGTGGGAATGTCGATGGAGGGGAGGCCGGTCCTGGCGCGCATCACGCCCATGAAGCTCAGATTGTCCACTGTGTTGGTGACGGGGAAGAGCGAACCGGGCCAATCTCCGCGCAGCTGGAAGTACGACACATACTCCACCGGCCTCGTGTCGCCCTTGTAGCGCGAGGGATTCTCGCCCGTTATGTTCTGGTACTGCGCCTGCGTGAGCTCGAACACGCCAATGTAGAACGCCTTGGTGATAGTCGTGGTGCGCGAACGCTGCAGCTCCGGCACGAGGGCGGATCCCACCGAGTCCGTCTGCGCGTAAGTGCCAGGATT
Source organism: Kiritimatiellia bacterium (assembly GCA_017563185.1). Taxonomy (GTDB): domain Bacteria; phylum Verrucomicrobiota; class Kiritimatiellia; order RFP12; family UBA1067; genus RUG572. Next base: position 26,558 of record JAFXIL010000038.1, read on the forward strand.
GATGCGACGCAGTACAATCTTGTTCGTCTTGTACTCATCGCTCCACCCGCCGGTCGGCGCGGCATCTAGGTATGTCACCGGATAGCTTTCCGCAGCCGTGCCGCCCGAAAGATCAATCACGCAGTACAATGGTTCGGTCTTCTGCGGATCTGGCTCTTCCTCTCCAATCACATCCGAATCCCACACCTTGAATTCGTCGATCAGGTAGGGAACGCGGCAGTCGCCGGGAACCCTGGTGTTGAACTGGAGTGGAAGAAGGAGCTCAAGAGGCTGAGAGAGCGTGGCGCAGAACTTGTCGACATCCAACCCCTCCTTCTCCTGAGAGAGCATCGTGTTGCCGTCTAGCTCAAAGACAAATGCCTTGTCGGATGCAGTGGCAAGTCCATCGACGTTCCACTTGAGTACATAGTGATGCCAGTCAGCATAGTCGAGATCGCCGAATATCTGGGGATAGCTGTTGTAAACCATATAGCCCGTGGTTTGCCAGACTTCAGAGAACGCCAGATGCCATCCGCCACGCGCAGAGCCATTGTTTGCGTTGATCTCAAGGAATGCCAGGGAAGATGCATCCGTGCCAGGAGTGGTGAAGTTGAAGAAACGAGGATTGCCGCCGATGGTAAACGACGAATTCGAAGCCAGTATCTTGGCCCAGAACTCAACGCAGCCCGCGCGGGCGGGCAGACCATCATTGAAAGGCACTTTGACTGTGGACGTACCGGCCGGCACATATAGAGCATTCCCCTTCACGCCTTCGCGGAATTCCACATTCCAGCACACGCCTGTGGCGCCCACGGCAGGCGTCTCGATTGCCGCTGCGGAATCTAGCGTGCTGTGATATACGGGTGTGCGCTTCTTCTGAGCTGCATTGGCCGCGAAAAGGGCCAACACCAAAAGAGCGATCAAATTCAACCATGAATTCTTGACCTTGTTCATTTCGCGTCTCCTTTCAATTTCAAATTTCAGATCGTCGATTTCAGGCGAAACGCCATCTGCATGTACAGAACATCCGTTCCTAACGGCAGGAAGAATGGCGAAAGAATCTTCTTGAGCGTGTTGAAGCGATCTGGCCCGGAAGGACGCAGCTCCTCAATCTCGTAGCGGCATTCCTCGAAGAGCCTCCTGGCGCTCTTAAGCGTGAAGAAACGCAAGTGAGTACGGTCAAGCACGCCGGCCTCGACGTAATGCCAATCCTTGCGCAAGAGCAAATCACGAAGGTTCAGCAGATAGCGAACATTGGGCAACGAGCCAATCACGTAGCCGCCAGGCGCCAGCTTTTTCTTAATCCCTTCAAGAAAAGCCCAGGGATCGGCCATATGCTCAATCACATCGTTGCACACGACGAGATCAAATTTGGCGTCGGGAATCTGCCTCTCTACATCTTGATATAGTCCTTCATAGACAGTGATTCCATTGCCGCGGGCATCGCTTGCGGCATCATGCACAGGCTCAACGCCGTGATAATCGCAATTCCAAGAAATGTTGCGCTTGAAGAACCCGCTGGCACAGCCAACGTCGAGGATGTTTTTCGGCTGGCCCACTATTAGGCGGGCTATTTCCGAACGTTCCAGTTCGTAGTAGTGCTTATCTGGCTGATTTTGTTCCATAGTCCACCTGCACATCTCGTCTCGGCGACATATGCAGCTTCTGTTTTTTTAACGTCACGATTATACCAAATCACAGCTTCTGAGGCAACGCAAAAGTGGCAATTCGGCAAATGCGCGAATGCGCTGTCAAAAGAGCCAATCGGAGACCGTCCACGCGCTTCGTTTAACGGGCCGCAGGCATTTCAATGAAGCGGCGAGGACTCCCTTGAATGCACCTGGCTGCGGTAGAGCGACCATCCGTTGTTCAGCCAGAACGATATTCCGCACACCCACATCGCCGGCATCAGCAGTTCGTGGTTGCCCGATATTTCCGCCACCATCACCACCGCCGCTATCGGCACGCGTATGGCGCTCGCGAGAAAGCCCGCCATGCCCACAAGCGCGAACTCCGCAGGCACTATTCCCACCCACATTGGCAGCACCTTGAGGAAGAAAAGCCCCGTTGCCATGCCAAGCGCACCGCCGCACACGAGCGCCGGCGCGAACACACCTCCCGAGCCGCCCGAGCCGACGGTGAAGGACGTTGCCACCATCTTGAGCGCGAAGAACCCGAGGAACCCTAGCGGCACGCTCCATGCAATGTCGCGCCCGGCGGAGAACGCGAAGCACCGCTCCACCACTTCGTAGCCAGCTCCCCTCAGACCGTTCGCCCATCCCGGCACGGCCCACGCAAGCGCGCCAACGACAAGCCCGCCTGTCGCCACCTTGAGCCAGATCGGCCCCTTCGCCTTGCCGAACGAATGCTCGACGGTGCGGAAAAGCATTATGTACAGGCGTGCGCCGAACGTCACCACGAACGCCAGAACGAAGTACGGCAGAAGATGCAGCCCCTTCTCGAACGGCGTCGCAGGCATGGAGAAGAGAGCGTCCCACCCCCAGAAGCATGCAAACACGGTATAGCTCGTGGTGGAGGCGATGAAGCTCGGCAGAAGCGCCTCGTACTCGAGGTCGCTCGACGAGTAGAATATCTCGGCGCCGAATATCGCCCCCGCGAGCGGCGCGCGGAAGAGGGCCGCGATGCCCGCTCCCACGCCCGCCGCGAGAAGGATGCGCGCCGCGCGCCTGTCGAGGCGCAGAAGGCGCGTCACCACGCGCGCGCACGCCGCGCCGAGCAGCGTCACGGGGCCCTCGTAGCCAGCGCTGCCGCCGCAGCCCACGGTGAGAACGGATGCAACGGACTTCACCGGAATCACGGTGCGGGGAATGTCTTCGTCCTGGTGGAACGCGCGCACTGCAGAGTCGGTGCCGCGCGCGTGCTTCACGTGCGCGAAGCGCGAGATCACGAGCGCGCCCGCCACCGCACCGACGGCCGGCAGAATCGCCTGCGCCCACGCGCCCCCCAGCGAGACGGCCTTCGCCGCCACGCGGCCCATCGCCTCGATCATCCACTCGAAGCCGGCCGTCACGAGCCCGGTGAGCCCGCCGAGAAACGCCGCCTCTAGGAAGTAGCGCCCCGTGCGGAAGCTCATGCCGTTTCCCGACAGGAAGAGCCTGAACGAACTTCTTGAAAGGCCGGAGAGCATCAGTCCTTCTTCAGCTTTGCGATCTCGGCGCCGAGAGCCGCGCCGTCCTTTCGGCTGCGGGCCTTGAAGAAGAAGCGAAGCGGCGCGCCTTCAAGCCCGAAGCGGGCGCGTATGGCCTTTTCAAGGTAAGAGCGGTAGGCGTCCGTCACGAGCTTCGGATCGTTCACGTACATGCGAACCGTCACAGGATCCACGCCCACCTGAAGGCCGTAGTAGATCTTGAGGCGGCGGCCGTTCACCATCGGAGAGAGCGTCTTCTTCTGCGCAGTCTCGATGGTGCGGTTGAGAACGCCGGTGGGCAGCGAGGCGCGCACGCTCGAAGCCACGGCGTCGATCGCGTCCACGGTGCGGCGCACGTTGTAGCCGCTCTTCGCGCTGCAGAAAACGATCGGGGCGAACGAGAGGAACGGCATCATGCCGCGGAGCACCTTGGCGGCCTCGTCCTCCTTCACGCCGTTCTCGTGGGCGATGTCCCACTTGTTCATCAGAATCACGCAGGCGCGGTTCGCCTCGAGAATCTTGCCGGCGATGCGCATGTCCTGGCGGGTGGGGCCTGGCTCGGAATCCATCACGAGCAGCACCACGTCGGCCTCCTTGATCGCGTTCTCGCTGCGGAAGAGGGAGAACGTGTCCACGCTCGTCTTCGACATCTGGGTGTGGCGCTTCATGCCAGCCGTGTCCACAAGCACATAGCGGCGCGCCGTGGGGCCTTCGCCGATCGTGAACGGCACGTCCACCGAGTCGCGCGTGGTGCCCGGTATCTCGCTCACGATCACGCGCTCGGCGTTGAGGAGGCGGTTGATGTACGAGCTTTTGCCGGCGTTGGGGCGGCCCACCACGGCGACGCGCAGCGGCGGCGCGCTCTCCTCCTCCTCGGAGGGCGGCGGCAGACGGCTTGTGGCGAAGGCTGTGAGCGCGGGGATTCCCCGTCCGTGCTCGGCGGAGCAAGGCAGCACCTCAAGGCCGAAGCGGGCGAACTCGTCGGCGCGGGCGTCGTCCTCGGCGCGGTCGCACTTGTTGGCGGCGATCGCGCATGGCACGCCGCTTTCGCGCACGCGGCGTATCACCTCCTCGTCGAGCGGCGTCACGCCCGCGCGGGCGTCCACCACCACGATGCACACCGCGGCGTCCTCCACGGCCACGGCGGCCTGCTGGCGCGTCTCGGCGGCGAGGGGGTCGTCGCTGCCGGGCGTGCGGTCGAACGCAAGCCCGCCCGTATCCACCAGCAGGAAGCGGCGGCC
>JAFXIL010000039.1 GCA_017563185.1 Kiritimatiellia bacterium
AATCGGATAGAAGCAGACGGTCAAATGAAAACTCCGTGATGCACGGCGCAAGTGCTATACTATTTCCTTGCTTTATGGAGCGTAGGCTTTTCGCTTACGAGCCTAAAGGAAGGAGGTAAAAGAACATGAATTTCGTGAAAAAGACAGTACTCGGCTTCCTTGTTGCGCTGCTCTGCGGCGCGGCGTGGTGCGGCGTAGCCGCGAACGGCCATGCGGGCGCAAGGCGCGTGAACCATCTCACGCGCGTAAGCAGCCACGGCCGCATCGCCGTGAAGGCTGAGGGCAACCGGTTCTCCGAGAGCGCAAAGGTCTCCTTTTCGCGCACACGCGCGGACGGAGTGAAGCGCAGGATCATGGAAGGCCTTGCGAAGAAGCGCCGTGGCGGTCCGCGCCTTCTCGGTGCGGCGAAGGAGCCTTCCTCTCGCAAGGAGCCGTCCGTTCTCGCGATGTACGACATCTCGATCGAGTCGGACGGCGCCAAGTGGCAGCCCGCAGCTGGCGAACCCGTCCAGGTTGACGTGACCCTCGACGAGCCGGTGGCCATAACGCCCGGCGCGACGCTTGGCGTTGCTCACCTTGCGGACGACGGCACGGTGGAGGCGCTACCCGCATCGCGCTACAGCTTCACCTACAACGCCGCGAAAACGGCGGTCACGGCCTTCTCCTTCTCCGCCGAGGGCTTCTCCGTCTATGCAATCACCGAGGGCGATGACCACACGGCCGACAGCGATCCCGCCCGCCGAATCTACCAGTTCTATACGCTTGACGAGTCGGATAGCTACGTTCCATTCTACTTCGTCGCCGACGACAACACACGAACCTTCCGCCAGATCGTCAAGGACGGGCAGAGCCTCGCGCGTCCCGAGATGGTGTCGTCCAAGGGGCGCACCTTCATGGGTTGGTATCTCTTTGACGGCACTGACTATGCGGCCGCCCCGTTCGACTTCTCGAAGCCCATCACGTTTGACGCGAACGAAACCGGCGAGCACGTGTACACTCTCCGCGCCCGCTTCGGCGATGTGGGCTATGTGATCTTCCATGACCAGTCCATGACCGTGGGCGCCGACAAGAAATGGCCCATCACCGTCGTCCGCCGCGCGCCGCTCACGAAGAACGGCGACGTGCTGGAGGCCACGGTAGAGATCGACGACGTGACGGTGACGTATGACGAAAGCGCCAATAACAACGCCGGGGAAGAGGAACAAGAGAACTCGGCGCCCAAGATGATCTTCCGTGGATGGTCGAGAACGCCAGTCGATCCCGGTGAACCGAAGGACATACATGGAGACGACGTGGTGCGCGTTGAATCTCCGCTCACATTCACCCGTGTGGAGGGCGACAAGGTCAGGCCGGTCGATCTCTATCCAATTTTTGTGCCGATCCACTGGCTGTCATACCAGTCCGCCAAGACCGGCGAGGGCGCTTCCTACTGCCCGCCCGAGTGCCTCTACGAGGACGAGGGCAAGGACGAGCTTCCCCAACCCAACCGCACCGGCTATACCTTCGCCGGCTGGTACACGGAGGCAGATGGCGGCGTGAAGGTGGGCAATGCCGACGGCACGCTGAACACCTCGGCCGACCTCACCGGCTGGGGCGGATACTTCGATGGCGGCAAGCTGAAGCTTCGTGCCGACGTGAAGCTGTACGGCCACTGGACGCCTACGTTGACGCGGTACTCCGTCGTCATCTGGCGGCAGAAGGCTACCGACGATCCTTATCTTCCGAATGCGGAGAAAAAGTATGACTTTGCCGAGAGCATTGAACGCACTGACCACTATGCCGAAGATGTTGTTGACGTTGAGTCAGATCCGTACAAGAACTACGCTGGGAGCGGGAATTATGTCGGTTTCCACTATAGCCACTGTGATGGGTCTGCAATCGTGAGAGGTGACGGCTCAACCGTCCTTAACGTGTACTACGACCGCAACGTCCACACATACAGATTCTTCCCAACCACAACAGCAGGTACCCTCACTCCAACGTATAGCTACTCATACACGCCAGTTCCCTGCAGTTTCACTTACACAGAACACAATTGTAACGTCACGTACACGACATATGCGAGCACTTATACTTATGTTTCTTATAGCTATGTGTACACCAAAACTGAAACGTCAAGAGTTCGGCGTAGTAACAGTTCAGCAAATGCGGATGATAATATGCTTAATAACCAAAAAACGATTGGCGGAATTGCAGTTACTTATTCGGGTACTACTTATTACATAAAATATGACAACTCTTGGTATCGTCTTAATAATGATAGTGGTAGTGGCAGTGATTTGTATAACAATGCGAAGACGATTACGGTCGGCAATAATAGATATTATACATACACTAAGGATACAGATGGGACTTTTACGATTGGGAATGAAGTTATCGATCAAACATATTTGAACACTTTGAACGGGACTAATAAGAAAACCGTATCTGGGTACAGCATCTCTTATTATAGTAGTTGGGGGTGGTATTCGACAACTTATTATTGTATTGAGATTGATGGCAGGTGGTATCAAATATCTTCAAACGATCAGGATGTTTATAATAATGCCACAGCCATTAATCGGACGCCGAATACGACAACTGGGTCGTTCACCCTTGGGGCTTCGTCGGATGCGACTACTGCATCCGCCCTTGAAGCAGGCAAAAAGAGTGTAGGCGACTATGAGGTGTCTACCTATAACAATACCTACTACATCAAGATCAATGGTGCGTGGCGTCAGATTGCGACGAATGGAGAGACTGTTTACAACAATGCTACTTCCATTACCGTTACGCCGAACGCAAATGACAGCACACAGTCATTTGCCCTTGGGGCGATTGCCGGTGCTGCCGATGCAGCCACGTTGGAGTCTTCTGCATGGAAGAAGACTATAGGTGGTAATGATGTTTCTTACATTGGAAGCGGAGCCAGCCGTACTTATTACGTGAAGTATGAGGGCACATGGTACCAGATTCCGTCCTCTTACGGAAGCATCGTGTATGATGATGCGACGGTCATTGCTATTACGTCGAATGCAGCCAATGCGTCCTTCAACCTTGTGGAGACTGCGGTTGCTTCAGACGTAGCCGCTTTGGATTCTGCCGATTGGGAAAAGACGGTTGGTGACTACGAGGTGTCGTGCATCGGAATCGGCACCAGCCGGACTTATTACGTGAAGTCGGCGGACACTTGGTACAAGATTCCTGCCGCGTACGGAAGCAGCGTGTATGACAATGCGACCGAGATTACAGTCGGAACGCCTTCGTCTCCAGTCAGTGGCACATTTACCGTCGGCACTACTGCCGTTGACAATTCGACAGACATTGATACGCTTGAGTCCAACAAACGGACTGCGGGAACTTTCGATGTTTCCTACAATGGCTCGACATATTACATCAAGCTCGTAAAGGACGGCAAGTGGTATCAGATCACAGGTAACAATGGCAGTGTCGTCTACAACAATGCCACAGACATTACCGTAGCTATGACTTCGACTCAGCAGGGGTACTTTGACATCACGGCTTTGTACGGGGCTAACATCAGCAGCTACTTCTCCATGTATATCAGCGATGACGCATTTGCAAGCAGCGGAACATTGTATTCTTTTGATGTCTCCAGCCCTAATTCTGCTCCTTATACTGAGCGACTGGTTGCTCTCGAAACCATGGATGATTATGATATTGTATTCAAGCGTAACACCTACAACTATACTGGCGGCACAATCAACTACTATGTAGAGGTGGACAGAGAGGAATATGACGAGACTGAGTCCGAGAAAAGGTCGACTTTCAACGGCAAATACTATGTGCTCTACAAGAGCATTGCGCATAACTTTAATCATTTGACTTATGAGGAGGACTATCATCCTCTCACTGGATATTCAAGAGATAAGTCGCATGCATCTCCCAACACTTTTGGTGCAAATAACCAGGCGAGTATCCCGAACAGTGGTGTCAACAACCTCTATTACGATCGAGAGTCGAAGGAAATCGAATTCGTAGATTCCTATGGTAATCTAACGCTTGATTCGATGTCTATGTTGTACACGCAGAAGCTCGCCCCGAAGGTCGATGAACTCTTCCCGAATGGCCCCACGTCTAGACGTGAAGGTTATACGTTCACCGGCTGGTATGCGGATAGTTCCTGCACTACCCGCGTGTTCTTCGAGGAGGATGAAGAGTACAACAACTACACAAAAAACAAGGTGCTCTTTGACAGAGTACCGGCTTACAATCTCCAGATTTTCGCCGGATGGGAGACGGAGTGGTATCTGATCCAGATTGATCCGAACGGCGGACAGCTGTCGGAGACCGACTCCACATGGTTCTGGGAGCCGTACGGCGGCGAGAACGTCTATGAATACAACACCGCTTCGCGCAGCTTCATACCGTCGGCGAGCGGCGAGTGGTTCTACGTGGTCAAGAACCGCGACTACTACAAGAGCGCGCTTGCCGGCGAATACGGCGACCAGGGCGACTTCGACAAATTCGTGGCCGATACCTGGAGCGACTTCGAGGATGACAATGGAAAGACCATTCTCGGCGACCGCCGCGCGTACTACACGAAGGACGTGAACGATCCAGGCATCACGGACTTCACCCGATACGAGAACCGTGTCAATGCATACCGCTACTCCGGGTGGTACGAAGTGCTGATGGACGATAACGGCAACGAGATCGGCGAGGCGCTGTACAAGTTCGGGCAGAAGGTCACGCACGACACCACTCTGCGCCTGCATTGGAAGAGCCTTGGAACGTACGAGCTGCACTACGTCGCCGGCGATGGCACGATAGACCGCCTGGACGACAACGAGGAACACACCTTCCAGGAGGCTCTCGACGTCGCGGTGTTCAACGACCATTCCGACCTCGTCGTCACCCGCACCGCCACTGCACCAGAGGGCAAGTATTTCGTGGGCTGGACCGTCCGCAACGGCGATGGCACCGTTTACTTCCCCGGTCAATCCTTCGTGCTGGATGCAATCTACAGCGAGGCCGACTCGGCCTCCAACGTCCGAGTGGTCTATCTGGACGCCGTCTATGAAACCATCAGGACCGTGAGCCTCACGCTGGACGTCAACGGCAGCTCGCTCGCGAACGCGTCCATAGGCGACGACGCCACCTCTCTCACGCTCGCCCATCCGGATCCGGCCGACAAATTCACCTCGGGCACCTCCGACACCACCCGCACGGTCTCGGGCCTCCCGAACAACGCCTACGGCCACCTGAGCGACGGCACGGGGTACACCTGCACCATCGGCGACGAGACGCTCACGTTCCTCGGATGGAACACGCGCAAGGACGGCACGGGCACGCACTTCGCGCCCGGCGCGTACGTGGGCATCGACGCGCTCGACACGCTGGACGGCAGCGGCGCCAACACGCTCTACGCCGAATGGGCCGTGAACGTGTACTTCGACAAGAACAACACCCAGTACACGTGGGAGCCGGGCTCTGCCGACGCCTGGAACGCGAATGAGTTCACGTACATCGCCGAAGGCGCCAACGCAGAGCGCTACAGCCAGCAGACGACGCTCAACGGCCACGTCCGCAACCCCGGCGTGCTGCACGACATCGTGGACGAGGAGACCGGCAAGCCGATGATGTTCGACTTCTGGAGCACGAAGCGCTATCAGGAGACCGCGGACCTCGAGGCGTACAACTTCGAGGAGACCCCCGTTGAGGGGCCGCTCGTGCTGTACGCCGCATGGCGCGACCTCATCGAGGTGCCGCTGCGCGTGGTGGACGCCTCGGCGGAGGAGATCGTGGAGCACAGCGAGCTCATCGACAACGGGGGCTGGCTAACGCAGCTGTCGATCCAGGTGGGCAACACCACCGATGTCTCGTTTAACGATTCTCCCACGCAGTACGTGCAGCTGCCCAGCGAGGGCAACTACCAGTACGCCTTTGCGTGCGTCGCAACGTCCAAGGACGACATCTCCGAAGGGCGCAAAATCAGCCGCGTCTACTACAACACCTCAGCGCGCAGCGTCTATGTGGAATACGCCGACAGAACCAGCGAGGCGCTTCCGAGCGAGATGAAGGTGTTCATGGTGTACTTCAAGAACCCGAGGCTCATCAACATCGGCTATCGCGAGATGGGCCTGGACGGGTTCACGACGGTGACGGCCAAGACCACCGCGCCCACGGAGACGAGCGTGGGAGCGGAGGCCCTGAACGTGGCGGAAAGCCTGCTGGCGACGCCGCTCCAGTATCCCGAGAGCGGATCGTACCAGCACTACGCCTACGCGCTCGGCGACCCCGACGCGACTGCGGCCGCGCAGCTGCACTACATCACCGAGACGAAGACGAGCGACGGGTCGCGTCCCGCGCTCCAGATCAGGAACACATGGCGCGGGTTCGAGTACTCCTCTGACGGTGGTACGACGTGGACCCGCTACGGGTTCGACATGCAGCTCTACGTGGTGTACTTCACCGCCCAGCCCACGATCATCACCCTCCGCGAGGAGACCATCGGCACCGCGGAAGACATCAGTGCCGAGTTCACGTACGACGTCGTCATCTCGGGCGGTGGGTCGTCCGAGTCCTCGACCGTCACGCTGAGGAATGGCGAGGCGGAGTCGCTCACGCTGTTCGCGAGCTCGTCCGTGCAGCAGACCATCTCCATAACGCAGAGGCCGAAGGATGGCTTCACGACGACGATCGGAATAACTGAGGACGACGCCGGCGTGAACGGCACGGCCAACGACTTCGTGTACACCGCGACGGCCGCCACGAGCGGCGGCGCGGAGACGGTGACCTACACCAACAGCCGCGGACTGCTGCCGCTTGAGCTGAACGTGGCGTTCGGCAGCGGCGGAGAGGTGACGAACGTCAACGGCGAGTACCGCACCGACGCCGAGAGCGGGTACACGCTGAACGTGCCGATCCAGGCGGGCGATCCCGCGCCCACGCCTTTCTCCGTGACGGAGCAGGCGCTGACGGGCCGCAACAAGGTCTATGCCGAGGGCACTGCGGCGGATGGGCTTCTCTCCAAGGAGGTCGGCGCCACGCACGTGTTCGTGGGCGTGTGGTACGGTCGCCCGGCGCAGGCCGATGGCGAGGCCGAGGAGGGCGACAAGGTCGAGCTCAAGGGGCGCGTCACGTCCGTCGGCTTCGTGAAGCTTGCGCGCGAGGACTACTACGGAATCTGCCTGAACGACGATCCAGAACTTCCGCTTGGAAGCTACAAGCTGTACTACGTGTACAGCGAGATGCCGAGAATCCACTACGTGAAGGAGGGGGCGAACGGCACGCTCGTGAAGCTTGAGACGTTGGCGTATCAGGGCGTGGCGTATGAGAACGTGATGCCGCAGGATTCGATGATGTCCGTCGGTGAGGCGGAAGCCCTGTCCGTGCAGTTCGGCGGAAACGGCGTGAGCTCCGAAGTCGTCCACGTGCCGTTCATCCTCGACGGCTCCCATCCGGGATCGCTGGATGCGTTGACCATCGCGGCAGGTCCGGAGAAGGATGGCTCAGTCAAGGAGAGCGACTTGGACGGCCAGACGGTCATGACCTCCGATCCCCTGAAGCTTCAGATCAGGGACGGTCTGGTGAAGTGGAGCCTGAACGGCGAGACGTGGCATGACTTCTCCGGCTCTCCCGCCGTGTACGTAATCTACCGCGAAGTGGGCTACAACCTCACGGTGAAGATGACGGCCATCGCGAACGAGACCGACAAGGCGCAGGCGTTCACCGTGTCCATCACCTCCCCGGCGCTCGCCGACGGCGTCTCCTACGAGATCGACAAATACAGCGTGGACAGCGTCACGCCGACGGTTGGCTCGGGAACGGGCACGATCACGCTTTCGCTCAAGGACGGCGACGAGGTGACAATCCGCGCGCTGCAGAGCGGAAGCTACTCCATCGTCGAGACGCTGGTGGACCGCTTCACGCTGACGCACGTCGAGGAGGGCGGGAACTACATCGACGATTCGCAGCTGATCAAGAACGCCGACGATGCGCTGATCGGCGTCAACGTGGTCATGGAGAAGAACCGGTCCGCTGAACTCGTGAACGAGAAGAAGTACAGGGTCAAGTTCGTGGACGAGGACAACATGACGGTGCTTAAGGATGAAGTGACCTACGCGTTCCAGACCACGGCGGACGAGGTCGCAAAGCCGGAAGACGATCCCACGAAGCCGATGAACGACGAATACACCCTCCTCTACCGCTTCGAGGGCTGGTCGGAGGACGGCAAGACGGTCACGGACGTGGCTGACGTCACCAAGGACGTCGTCTACAGGGCGAAGTACCGCGAGATCGAGGTTCCGAAGCTCAGGCAGCGCGCCGTCGCGCTCGACCTCGTGATCAGGCTTGCCGAGCCTGAAGAGACCGACGCGGCCGAGAGGAAGCGCAAGTACGAGGCCAAGCTCATCGACGCGCTTGCCGCGGCGGGCGTCACGCTGAAGGACACTGGGTTCTTCCACGAGAGCGACACGGCGTACGACTACCTCAATGAGATGCAGCCGAACGGACTGCGCCTCTGGGAATGCCTGCGTACCGGCACGCCGGTAGAACAGAAGCTCCTCGACACGGCTCTCGGCGAAGGCGCGAACCAGTTGTCGCTTACAATGGCGGCCGCTCCTGTTGGCATCAAGGACCTTGGCTATGATGTGTATCATGTGCTGCGCAAGTACAAAGAAAACGGCGAAAGCGTAACCTGGGATGACGTCAGCGCTCGTGTGGAGGGCGAATATCCCAACTTCGAAAAGCCCGCGTTTGCAATAGACCTTCTTGATGAAGAAGGAAAGTCCAAGAACGCATCGGGCTTCTACCGCGTCGTCACTCAGATCGTGCCGAAGTACAACACGGAAGAAATCATCAACGAAATACCGTCTCCAAACATCATCGCCGTACTGGAGGTGAACAGCGGGCTCAAGAAGACCATGACGGCCATTCCGTGGGTTGCGCTTCCGAGCGATCCCGACGCGGCGGAGCTGCCGTCCATCACCGTCAACAACTACGTCCAGACCGGCCAGCTCAGCGCGAGCGACGCGGTCTACTCCATCGACGCCAATGGCATCTACGAGAAGTGGATTTTGGGTGGCGGCGACGGCCAGCAGGGCGCGCTCACATGGACGTCTGCTACGACGGTCGCGAATGGCTCAAGCGGAGAGACGGTGGTGCAGGATGCGCCCGATCCGGCCACGCACGGTCTCAGCCGCGGCGCCGCCACGTGGGTGGAGCGCGTAAGCGAGGGCAAGCCGTACTTCCTCGTCGGGCAGTATGCGCCCGGAAACATCACCGTGAACATCGCCGGAGGGTCCGACACGGTTCCGGCCAGCACGATAATCGCGAACCCGAGCATCAATGCGCTCCCCGTCAACTCGATCGCCTGGGGCGACAACCCCACCACCAAGGACACGATCGAGGTGTACAACGACAAGAACATCTGCTACAACCTGCAGTGGAACAAGAAGAAGAAGGAGTGGGGCCGCTCCGCAAAGGTGTGGGACGAAACCTTCCAGGCATACCGCAGCCAGTGGCAGAACGACTTCACCATCCCTGCCGGCACCGGCGTGAGGTACAAGCGCTGCGGAGGTGCGTTCACCGTAACGGTCAGCGCCGACCAGGTCAAAGAAACCGTCCAGTCGGGCACGGGCGAGTAAGGCGTAGGGCAAGATAGGGGATTAAGACACATGAAGACAGTTCGCAAGACATTCCTTCTGCTTACGGCGTTCTCATTGTTCGCGAATGCATTTGCCACGGATCCCGAGATCCTCTGGTGGCGTGTCCAGGACGAGGACGATCCGGAGTCTTTCGAGAACGTCAAGGTGACCGCGCTGGACGGCTCGCAGGTCAACGCCGTTGACCTTAAATACCAGGGCAAGAGCGTGAACGCGGCGCGCCTTCACGTTGTGGGCGGAGGTGTTGACACCTACCTGCCGTTTGCGGATCCCGACGTGTCGGGGATGAGCCAGACCTTCGCCCCGCTGCCCGGTGACTTCTACAACGACCTCAGCGCCTATACGGGCGCGGCGTACTCGTTCGCGGTCGAGCTGGGCAACTGGCAAGACGACAGCTGGACGATAATGGCGACTTCGGGGTATGTCACGTTTGACACGCTGAAGAACGACATGCACCATGTCCACAACTGGACGGACATCACCACGAACATCGCCATGCCCTGGCTGCCGTCCTTCACCGTGCCCGAGCCGTGCAGCGGCCTGCTGCTTCTGCTGGGCGGCGGCCTGCTCGCGCTGAGGCGCCGCAGGAGAGTGTGAGAGAGTTTCGGGTTTCGGGTTTCTGGTTTCGGGGTCTCGAAGGTCTGAGAGTGACCTGTTGTTCGTGGTCTAACAATTGCTGCGCGCCTGATTCCTAGCCCGGCCTAGCCTGGCCTATACCGGCCTATTCCTACTCCCTCCACAGGCTCCCGGCACTGGCGCGTCATTGTGAAGCGACAAGAGTGTCGCTTCCCCGATGGGAGCCGCGTCCGCATTCGGGGGTACTGTACAGGCGGCGCGGACTTTGCTATAATTTTAGACCGAAAGGAAATTCGTCGACATGAAGATCTTCTCGCTGACAGTTCTTGCGGCCGGTGCCGCGTTCGCAGGCACCCTCCAGATGCCGCCCACATGCACCACGCCCGACGGCATGGCCGTCGATCCCTCGGGGCGGCTCGTGATCGCCGCGCCGAACAACAACCACAAGCAGCCCGGCGCGCTGTTCCGCCTCTCGGCGCCAGGCGGCGCGCCGGAGAAGTGGTTCGACGTGCCGGCGTACGCGGAAAGCGGATGGGCAAGCCCCATGGGCGTGTGCTTCGGTCCGGACGGCGAGCTCTACGTGTGCGACAACCAGAAGGCCGGCCATGGCCGCCTGCTGCGCCTCACGTTCAAGGACGACAAGGTGGCCACATGCGAGACGATCGCCTGCGGCCTCGAGAACGCGAACGGCGTCAAGTACCTCAACGGTCGCCTCTACCTCACGCAGGCGTTCCTGCGCTCGATCCCCGCACCCGACGGCGCGCTCACGAGCGGGCTCTACATGTTCAGCGCCAAGGACCGCAACGTGCGCGTGACAAATACAGAGAAAGATCCGCAGCTCGTCTTCAAGGACGTCACCGCCGGCCGCGTGAAGGTGGGCCTCAACGGCGTGGCCGTCACCTCCAAGGGCGTGATCTACACCGGCAACTACGGCGCGGGGCGCGTGTGGAAGCTCACACCCGGCGAAGACGGGCGCATCGCGAAGAGCGAGGTGTTCGTGAAGCCCGAGGCCGGCGTGAAGACGCCTGACGGCCTCTGCGTGGACGACGACGACAACCTCTACATCGCCGACATGCACGGAAACCAGTCCGTGAAGGTGACGCCCGCAGGCGAGGTGAAGGTGGTGCAGAAGGGTGGCTTCAGGGCGCCCAGCGAGCCCTGCGTGTGGCGCGGCAACCTCTACATCTCGAACTACGGCGGCACCACGGTGGAGGAGACGCCTCTGCGCTGAACATGCCCGAGCTCTACGACACGCACGCCCACTTCGGCGCGGAGGATGACGTGGACGCCATCTTCAGACGCGCGGCCGAGGCGGGCGTTTCGCATATCCTGGCGATCGGAGGCGACGACGAGCTGAACCGCAACGCGCTGCGCGCGCCGGCACGCGTGGCCCTTGGCTTCGACCGCGACCAGACTTCTCTCGCCGCCGAGGCGTGCGCCGCGCTGTCCGGCCTCGTGGCGGCGAACCGCGCGCGCGTGGCGGCAATCGGCGAGATCGGCCTCGACGCGCACTACGCGCCCGAGACGCTTCCGGCGCAGTGCTCGCTCTTCGCGCAGCAGCTCGCGCTTGCCGACGAGCTGGCGCTCCCCGTGGTGGTGCACACGCGCGAGGCGGACGACGCGACGCTGGGCGTGCTGGACGAAGTTCCCTGGCGCCACGGCGAGCGACTGCGCGGCGTGATACACTCCTACACCGGCTCCACCCGCTTCGCGGGCCGCCTGCTCGACCGCGGCTTCTGCGTGTCGTTCTCTGGCATCGTCACGTTCAAGCGCTCCGACGAAGTGCGTGCATCCGCGCGGTACGTTCCGGCCGACCGTCTGCTCGTGGAGACCGACTCGCCGTACCTCGCGCCCGAGCCGCTGCGCGGCCGCAGGTGCGAGCCGGCGTTCGTGGCGCACACCGCGCGCCGCGTCGCCGAGGAGCGCGGCGTTCCGTTCGAAGCGCTCGCCGCGCTCACCACTGCCAACGCGCTCGCCTTGTTCGGATTCTCACGGTGTTTGGATACGCAGGGTTCGCAGACATAAAAAAGGCCGCAGCACTAGCCACGGCCTCTAGGTAGGGCATACGCCCAGATCTCAATCCGTCACTTGCACGCACATGGAGTCTTGTTCTCGATCAGCTCTACGCCGGTGAGCGAGGCCGGATAACCCGTGATCTCGGCGTTGATTTTCTTGAACACAAAGTAGTCTTCGGTCGTGACCTTGTACCTCGCACCAACGACCTGGTCGCACTTCGCAGCGTCGCAGGCGTTCGCGTACGCACCATTCTTTGCCTTGGCGACGGCGTTCAGGAACGGCCCCTGGCCACATACAGCATCGGAGATGTGCGTGGCAGAAGAGCCCCAGCAAATGAAGCCAAACAAGCAGTTGATCTTGTCTTGCGCCGAGATAGTCTTGTCACTTACTGCGAACTTCTCATGCACGATGTCCTTCGCGATGCAGGGCGTGCGGCACGCGTTACCGCCGTCGTTCTGACGCACAGAAACGCAGCCGCACGCGAGTGCCGCGATGGTTGCGCCGATAATGATTCTTTTCATCTTTCTTTCCTTTCTTTCGGGTTGTTGTTCAGCAAGAGGCACACGACCTCCGTTAATTGTATTGTATCAAAACAACGGTTTGAGTACAAGTCCATGTTTGGACTTGGGACTTGGGAACTTGGGAGGTGGTTTGCGGAAGTGAACGCACCCGATTGGGTTCGTTTACTTCTGCAATGAAAATTTTTTTGATTTTTTTCAGAAACCCTCTTGCGCAGGGCAAACGGATTTGATACAATGTGTGTGCTTTCGAGCACTAAAGGCTTTTGGGCGGTCAGGCGGTGCCTAGGAACCCGGCTGGCGGTAACGCCGAAGAGACTACAGTGTGGTAAAGGCAAGGTTAACCGCTTCCGAAGGCGATGCCGGGTGGCAGAGCTGGAGGAGGTAAGAAAAGGAAAGAAACAAATGAAGAAGCTCATGATTGCGGCTCTCGCCGCTTGCTCGATCGGCGCCTATGCCGCTGACAACACCTGCGCTCCTGGCGAGGCGCCGGTTCCTACGCTCGTCTACAAGTTCAAGGCGACGGTCTACACCCCCAAGGGGATTACCCGTACCGAGGCCGCTGTTCCCGGTTCTGTCTGCCTTCCTGGCGACACGGGCACGGCTGGCGGCACGAACGTGATCCGCGCCAAGGACAAGACGAAGTTCGCCGGCTGGATTTATGACTGCAACGCCACCTGCGACACGGTCGCGACCGGCTCCATCGTTGTCTGGGACAGCAAGCGCAAGGCTCAGCTGAACGAGGCGGCGATCGACAGCAAGTTCATCCACGTGATCGGCAAGAAGCAGAAGGATGCCGAGTGGCGTTGGGACCTCACGGGCGGCGCTGCCACCTACAACTACGGTGTTGCCACCTACACGCTGAACCTCGCCGGCTTCGGCAAGTACAGCGCCAAGAAGGGCTTCTACACGTCCTTCAAGGGCAACTTCGCCGGTGACGTTGATGCGGTGACCTATGTTCCGAA
This sequence comes from Kiritimatiellia bacterium, assembly GCA_017563185.1. Classification (GTDB taxonomy): domain Bacteria; phylum Verrucomicrobiota; class Kiritimatiellia; order RFP12; family UBA1067; genus RUG572. The sequence continues at coordinate 13,684 of JAFXIL010000039.1, forward strand.
AGGCCGTCCTTCGTCTGCTGACGACTGCGTGCCCGCCGGATACTGGCTCTGCACCGACCTGACCACGCTCGATACCACAGATGCCGCCGTTGCGTATGGCTGCTGGTCTGTCAAGTACAGCAAGTCCGCCTCCAAGAAGTTCAACAGGAACGGCTACCTCAAGGTTCCCAACTACGTGGTTGTTGCTGGTGAATAAGCAAAGGTGCTGATTAAATCAGCGACAAGAGGGGGTGTCATGGCGCGAGCTGTGGCACCCCCTGTCGGGTTAAGAGATGTCATATAGAAAAAACATAGCGGTTCTTCTGGCTGGTTGCTTGTTTCTGCTTGGGGGCTGCGGCAGAGACGAAGCGGCGAATGGCATTAAGAAAGATGTCGAGAACAATGTGGCGGCCGGCGTGAATCCCTGTCTCGGGAAGGATTCCGATGTGCTTGTTGTGGTGAACGGACAGCCTGTGACAAGTGGAGATTTCAAGCGGCGTCTTGATCTTGAGCGGGCGATAGTGCGCTACAGGATCAGGCAGGTCGTCAAAAACCCTGATCGGAAAGATGCAGCGGCAGGGGTGGACAAATATGTTGACGACTACTCGAAAGACCGCATGCCGCGTATCATACCTGAGCTGGTGAACAACGTCCTTGTGGCGCAGGCCATGGTGAAATACGGCGTTGTCGTCTCCAACGAAGCGGAAAAGGCGGCGATAGAGCGTTCGAGCCTGTCGTTCGGCGTGAAGAAGGGCGGCGAGAGCGAGGTGGCGAAGAAGCTAGGGTACAAGGACGCTTCGTTCTTGAGGGAGCAGTTTCTGCTTCCCGGCAGGTACAACGCCCTGCGCGAGAAGATGCAGCCCGAGAGCATGGTGGTGACGGAGAAGGAGATTGACGAGGGGCTGGAGCGTCAGAACAAGTACTACGAGCGTGCGATTGCCTCGAACACCGTCACCTATGCAACCTGCTCCAATGTTTTGGCGCAAATCAAGGCAGGCAAGATCGATTTTGCCGAAGCGGCGCGGAAATATGCGCAGGTCAATCCCGAAGCGGCTGTAGATGGGGAGGATTTTGACAATGACGATTTCGAGCCGGAGGACGACGAATACAAGAAGCCGCTCGCCGATTTGAAGAAATGGGCGTACAAGGCGGAGATAGGCGATGTCTCCGGTCCATGGGAAATGGAGGACGGCCTTTCCATCGTGAAGCTGCTCGCCCGCACGGGGCGCGGTGCGAGCGCCGAAGAGGAGTCGGACGAACCGGACGAAGTGAAGCTCGCGCGGATAACTTTCGTGATGCTGGAACCTGAACCCGAGCCGCGCACCCGCGAATTCGTGAAGGAAAGCCTGCTGAAGTGGAAGGCCGGCAAGGCGCAGGAGGCGATGTTCAAGAAACTTCATGCGGAGATGAAGCTTGAATATCCTCTCGGCACGAACTTCAGCTTTTCAGTTTCAAGCGTAAAGGAAAGGAAATGAGATGAACACGAGAAACATCAGAGGGTGGCGTTGCCTGCTGGCTTCGGCCATGTGCCTGTTGGCGGCCTTGGCCGCGAACGGCTTCAACAAGACGATGCACCCCTACGAACTTCCGGCGGGTAAATTAGGCGCGGGAATGGGGTGCACATACGCGACGGCCGGCATGAAGCTCGAGCTTGGCAAGTGGTACACAAACTGGTCGGTGTGCAAGGACTACTGCGACAAGAACGGCATTCCGCTCGTCATGATCTGGAGCAACGCCACGTGCATCCACTGCTGGTACTGCGACGTCTGCTTCATACAGGATTCGTTCAAGGAGTGGGCCGCCACGCACAACGCCGGCAAGGTGATCTACTGCTTCATGGCCGGCGGCGACAAGCACGGCGCGCCCGACCAGATAGGCTCGGCCGCTTACAACTGGATGTACTACGGCGGCGGCAGAAAGCTCTCCGCGTATCCTTACATGCCCTCTGGTGGAAGAAGAACGGCGTGAACGTGCGCAAGACGGGCGACGAGCTCTGCAACAGCAAGAGCTTCACGGACGCGAGCATCCCCACGCGCACGGCCAACATCATAGCGGAGATGGAGGCGGCGTTCGCGGGCTGGGCGCCGGTCGAATACGCTGGCGGCAAGATGGAGCTTGATGAGACGGAAGGAAACCGTCTCGAGGCCGATTCGGGCACGAAGGAGATCGAAATCGAGCTGGTGCGCGGCGAGGACGTGAAGGACATCGCCACGAACAATCTCGTCGCCGTTGTCGGCCCGGACGGCGCGACGAAAGACACCGTCAATGTCGCCTGGAAGAAGGGCGAGACGAAGAAGATGGTCAAGATCGACATCTCGAAGGCGGGGTTCACGGCCGACGGGCAGCAGGCCTCGCTCGTGTTCAAGGACGCGGACGGCACGGCCCAGTCGACGAACCACGTGACGTTCGTGGAGGGCAATTCGGTTGACAATCCGCTTTGGATAGGCGAGCGCAGCGCTTCTGGGGCGGGCCTTCAGGATGCATCGTCCACTCCCGGTCTCGCGTTCGGCGAATGGACGATGGATCTCGACGTCGCAAAGCAGAGGGTTGCCGCTGCGGAAGGCGACGCATACACGCTCGTCGCGGTTGTCGGATCGCTCTGGTGCCACGACTGCGCCAACACCACGCGCAACTTCGTGGACGTAAAGGACGCCTCCGGGAACAACAGGCTGGCTGCGTGGGCCAAGGCCAACCAGGTGGCGCTCGTGACGGTGGACGTCCCCAACTTCTCCACGAACTCTGTCGAATGCGCGTCCCCCACGCTTCTTTCGCGCAAGTCGTATTCCACGCAGCTCGCGTTCGAGCTGCCAGAATACGGGATGTACGACGTGTCGAAGGGCGGCGCGCCCGAATCGCTCACGCAGGCGACGGCCCGCAGCGGGCTTGGCTACCTCACGCGCAAGGGCGCAACGGACGACGAGGCGCTTGCGGTGCTCACGCGCAACTACAACCTCGTTTCAAAGGACATTTCGGAAGGCGGCTTCCACAGCGGCCTTGATTCGCGCGCGTACCGCACCGGCGTGCCGATCTACGTGCTTCTCGACAAGCAGGGCAATGTGGCGGCGAGGATGACGCGCTTCGCCTCCGTGAGCCCGCTTGCCGCCGACAAGGCGCAGTGGGACAACATAATCAAGCGCTTCGACGAAATGCTCGCGATCGCCAAGGGCGGGGAGCACGCCGACGGCGGAGTTTGGCAGAACGACTGTCCGTCTGCTGACGTTGCAGGGTTCAAGGCAAACGGCGGAAGTGCAGCCGGAGAGATCAGCCATGCGGACGCGCAGGACGTGTTCAAGCTTGAAGGCGTGGGCGGAAACGCCCTGCAGAAGATCACCGTGACCGGCGAGAGCGACGCCGAGGTCTCCGTGCAGTTCATGAAGCTGAACGCCGAAGGCAAGGCCGAGAAGGTGGGCGAGGCCGCGAGCGGAAAGCTTTCGGCTGGTGTTGTGCTCGAGCAGACGTTCACCGAGGCCGGCGACTTCTTCGTGAAGGTGGCGGGCGACGTGGCCGGCAAGGACTTCGGCGCTACGAACGCCAAGGCCGGCAACTTCGTTCCCTACGCCCTCTCCGGCGCGGTGGTGCTGGTGCCGCAGGAGACGAAGGCCACCGGCACTGCGGCAGACACGTCCGACACTGTGACGATGCGTCTCGTAAAGGACGGCGACTACAGGCTGCAGGGCGTCGACACCACGAAGATCGCCGGGCTGCTGAATCCCTATACGGAAGAGGCCAACTGCAAGTTCTTCACGGCGCTGGTGGACGGCGACGTGGAGATACCGCTCTTCTACGGCCAGGGCGGCGACATCACCTACCAGCTGTGGGTGCCGTGCACGGTGGGTTTCGCCGCCGGGGAGGCGAGCGTGGGCGAAGACGCGGGCGAAGTGAAGGTGGCTCTGGCGCGCAAGGACGGTAAGTCCGGCGAAGTGACGGTGCGCGTGACGCTTGACGACGAGAACACCACGCTCTACGAGTCCGACGAAGGAAAGAAGCCGCGCTTCGAGTTCGAGCCTGCCGAAATCACCTGGAAGGAGGGCGAAGACCATGAGACGAACGTCGTCGTGAAGGTGCTCAAGGAGGGCAACCGCTACGACGGCGACGGAGTGGTGGCGCTGAAGGTGGAGCTTGTCTCGGACGAGAACCACGATACGAAGCTCGCAACGACCAGCTTCACGCTCAAGGTGACGGAGAAAGACGAGGCGAAGCCCGGCGAGGTGGCATTCGCGGACGCCGAACCCTTCTTCTCCAAGGCGCAGACGGTGTTCGTGCGCGCGGGAGAGGGCGCGAAGATATACGCGAGCCGCCTGAACGCGAGCGACGGCGCGGTGACGGTGAAGGTCAACGCGACGTCCGGCGCCACGGTGGAGATAGACGGCGTGCAGACGAACGTCATATCCTGGGCGAACCACGATTCCGCCGACCGCGAAGTGACGGTGAAGGGGCTCTCCGCCGGGCGCTCGGCGACGCTGACTCTTGCTTCGCCCACGGGCGGACTCGTGCTTTCGAAGGCGCAGAGCAAGGTGACTGTGACTGCGGTGGCGGCGGACGGGCCTGAGTTCCAGAGCCCCGAGGCCTCCGAGATGCTCACGCAGTACGTGGCGTTCTCCAACGTGTACAGGCTCGCGAGCGCGCCAGCGGGGCGTGTGGCGTTCGCGAAGGTCTCCGGGACTCTGCCTTCCGGCCTGAGGGTGAGGTACAACGCGGCCGAGAACGCGATGGCGGTGTGGGGCGTGCCCACGAAGGCTGGAGAGTACACGGTGGTCTATCAGGCGAAGGACGGGAGCAAGGCCGGACTCGCGCAGAAGATCGACTTCAAGGTCGTCAGCCCCGTACAGGGCGACGGCGAGGCCGGCGTGGCGGCCAACGGATCCGTCGCCAAGGCTCGCTCGTTCACCGGCATTCCCGTGATCGATTCCGAAGGAAAGCGCCTTGCGGGACTTCTGAACGTGACGATTCCCACGAAGGGCAGCGTCAGCGCCAAGTACAAGTGCGCGGCCGGGACGATCTCGTTCTCCGCGAAGAGCTGGGTGGACTTCGACGCCGCGACCGGCGCGCTCACGGCCGAGCCACTGACGCGCACGAAGGGCTACGCCATGACCGTGAGCGTGGCCGCGGACGGTTCGTTCGAGGCCACGCTGAAGGATCCCGCCGGCGCTGCGCTTGCGGTGGCGCACGACGGCAACGTGTGGAGCAAGACGAATTCCGCCGAGGACTGGAAGGGCTACTACACCGTGTCGCTGCCGTTCGCGGGAGTGGTCTCCGAGGGCAGGGATGGGATTGCGCCGCGCGGCGCGGGCTACCTAACGCTCAAGATGAACACCAGGACCGCCTGGAACAAGGGCGAGGTTTCGTGGGCCGGAAAGCTTTCCAACGGCACGGCCGTATCCGGGAAGTCGCTTCTCGTGAAGGCCGAGGACGACTGCCAAGCGTATCTGCCGGTGTTCGCGAGGTCGTCGGTGGACGTGTTCTCCGCCTACGCGCGGATCAACGCGAAGGCCATGGAGAACAAGGACGAGGTCGGATGCCAGGCCGTGTTCGAGCATGAAGACGTCCATGCGGGCTGGACCCACACGGAAAGGTACGACGAGACCTCCTTCCAGGTCGATCTCGATGTGTTCGGCGGGCTCTACGACTCGTCCGAGGACTTCGCCGCGACTTACGAGGTGTTCTACCCCGCCACATCTCCGGTCCTTGGGTTCGACCTCTCGGGACTTGGTGGCTGGGTGCTGGATAACGGCGTCGCCGGAGAGGTAGAGGACCTCTCGGCGGAGATCGGCACGAGCACGATAAAGATCGCCTCCGGCCAGACGAACGCGCAGAGGGCCACGCTCTCCTTCAACCGCTCCACCGGCATCGTGACTGGCTCGTTCAAGCTGCCCTACACCGATGCCAAGGGCGCGCAGAAGACCATTGCCGCAAAGTACGCGGGCGTGGTGCTGATAGGCTGGGGCGAAGGATGCGGATGCGGTCCCGAGCAGGTCGAAACGGTGCTGCCGTTCGTCAACGGCTCGTTCTTCTTCTCCGACAAGGTCAAGTCCGGCACGAGGAGCGTGACGGCCAAGCGCGGCGGATGGATGCTGGTGGGCGCCGGAGTGCAGGACTAGCGGACTGGCCGAGGAGGGGGGATAATAGATGGTGATGCGTTATTTCCGAATGCTGGCGTTCGCGCTGGCTACGCTCGGGGCGTTTATCGCGATGGCAAAGGGTGGCGGCGAATCCGGCGCCGCCTCCCTGAAGGGTTCGCAGACGGTGGTGCTGGTGAACGAGAAGGACGAGGACGGCGAGCGCACGGACATCGGCGCATACTACTTCAAGCTCACGCTGAAGCGCTACGCCTCGTATTCCGTGTGGATAAACACCAACAACCTCGAGGACGTCTCGCTCGAGGTCTATACGAACGACGAGGACGCCGGCGCGGACTTCGACGTGGACACTTCTAACGACGGAACACTCTATGCCCGCATCGGCTCTGAAGACTGGGACGAGGAGGATCCTTCGTCGGTGACGTTCTACGTCTATGTGACCGGCAACGTCGGCGATCGCGTGACGGTGAAATCGTCGGCCGGATACATGAACTTCGAGCCGAAGGGCTCGCCGGACAACATCGCGGCCATATCCTTCGACGAGAGGGAGAGGCGGCTTTCGACGCTTTTTGTCGATGACGAATACTGGATGAGCGCATACATGAGGCAGGGGCGGATGTACCGCGTGCAGACGACGGGCGGCACTCCTGACGAGCCGATATCGTTCGAGATCGACGGGAAGACCGTATCCTCCCGCGACGAAGACATCGCCGAAGACGAGGACGACGACATCAAGGACTTTATTGTCATAGACGACCCGAGATATGCGGACGACACGAACAACGTGGCGGTGGTCGTATCCCCCGGCGAGACCAAGGCCTATACGTTCCTGCTCTCAGGCGGCACCAATGCGAACTTCTCGCTCACATACCAGCTGCTCAAGGCGCGCACGCCGGCGGACCACAAGCCGAAGCCGCTGGACGCGTCCAACGGTTTCCAGGCCACGTTCGTGCCGGGGCGGCAGATTGCGAACTGGGACTACGGCGACCTCGTGATAGATGACAATCTCTTCTCCGTCGCCCTCGCCAAGGGCCAGCGGTGCGCGTTCGAGACGTCCGGATCGACGACGAATCTGATGATTGCCGTGTATGACGCCAAGGGCAACATTCTTTCGGAAAACACGTCGCTTGACGGCGAAAGCCTGGACGTGCGCGCCGTCTTGGAGGCTCCGTCCGCCGGCACGTACTACGTAGGCGTGTGCAACTCGGATCTTGCGCCGTACTCTGAGGTGACGGGCGGAAAGGTGACGCTTTTCATGTATTCCGCTGCCACTCAGGACGGTGACCCCGACGAATGGGATGCCTTCGACGACACAACCGAAGGCGCCTCGGGACTGGAGGTGGCGCCCGGCACCTCGGAGTCGCTTCCGCTCTCCGCCGGAGCGACCCACGGGCCGCATCGTCTCTCGGCGACGGACTGGGCGGATAATTTCGTCGTAGCCGCGCGCAAGGGCGTGGTTTACCGTGTGGGGCTGGAGTTCGCGGATCCGGAGGAGGCTTCCGGCCTTCCGCTGAACGTGGAGGTGTTCACGCTTTCCGGCAAAAGGGAGGTGCCGTTCGACTCAAAGGAGATAACTCCGGGCGAGGACGCCTATATGGAGTTCATGGCCACGGTCCATGTGCCGATCTACGTCCGGGTCTCGGTGGCCGACGGCGCGGGGCTCGACTATCCCGCGTACAACGTGCGTGCCGTGGCGTATTCGCAGGCGGGGGACGCGCTTGGAGTGCTGACGGTGAATACTCCGGGGGCGAAGTCGGCCACATGGTCGCTCGACAGGGAGGTCGTCAAGTACCCTGCGGGGTCGTCCGTGCTGGTGAGCGGAACGCACACCGTGAAGCCGTCTGCCGTCTCGGGCTACAAGGCGGCAGTGGCGTCCACCAACGTGACGGTTGCGGCCGGGACTGCGCCGACCGTGGTGGAGATCGTGTACTCCGACACGTTCGACCCCAAAGACGACGCCGCTGCCGGCGCAACGGCGCTTTCTCTCAAGAACGCCGAGACCGACTACGCAAAGCGCACGCTCTGGCAGGGCGATCCCGGGGACAATTTCTCGATTGCCGGAACGGACGGACACTACTACGATCTCGCCTTGAAGAACGTGGAGGGCGACAACGTGATTTTCTCGATCACGAACGCCGAAAACGGCGTGATGGCCGAGAACGTGGCGTCGGTACGCCAGCTCACGCTGCCGAAGACGAAGAGCAAGTACATCCTCACCGTGAAGAACAGCGACGGCGCGACGGCGTTCGGCGGCTACACGCTTTCCGGAAAGTTCGCCAATGTGGGGGCGATCAGGTTCGCGTCACAGGCGTTGAAGGTGAAGGAAGACGCCGCAGGCGTGACGTTCACGGTGAACCGCGGGGCGAAGGACGGCAGAGTGCGCGTGAGGTACGGCACCGTGGCCGGAACGGCGAAGCCCGGCGAGGACTATGTAGCCCAGAGCGGAGAGCTGGAGTGGGCGGACGGCGACAACAAGGCCAAGAAGATCGTCGTGAACCTTATTCCCGATCTCGTCCCGGTTTACGAGGGTGACAAGACATTCTCCATGCGCCTTGAGCCGATAGAGGCGGAAAATCTGGCGGTGGACGAATATCCGGCCTCCGTAGCAGACGGCGGCGAGTGCGTCGTGACGCTGCAGGAGACGGCGAAGGCCGGGACGACGGCCGACGACGCGTACGCGAAGGTTCGGCCCAAGGCGGCGACGACGAAGACCGAGGACGTGCCGATCGAGAGCGGCACGTTCTACGGAGTGCTGAAGGAGGATGGGTCAGTGCTGACAAACGGCCTTCCCAGGCTTGCCGCCGTGACGTTCACGGCGTCTGCCGCCACAGAGTCCAGACCTGCCAAGCTCTCCGCAAAGGTGGCCATCGCCGGCAAGACGTATACGTTCTCGGGCAATGGCTGGGATGACGGCGACGGCGAGAAGACGAAGACGCTCGAGCTTGCGCAGCGTGTGAACAAGTTCGACGAGGAGACCGGCAAGTCCACCGCCGTTATGGTGACGAACACGCTCGTCGTCGCCGTGGCGGCTGGATCCACCGCCGACAGCGGAGCCTGGCTGAAGGCGGGCGGCGAAGTGGAGCTCGTGATGAACGTGCCGGACGCGAACAACAAGGGGCATCAGGAGGAGGTGCTGTATCGCGGGGATATCTACAGGAACAACGCAAAGATACAGGAATACCTGAATGTCGCGACGAACTTCACCGGGTACTACACGGCGGCGCTCGTGCCGGATACGACTGTAGGGGACGGTGTTCCGGCGGGGAATGGATATCTCACGCTGACCATTGACGGCAAGGGGACGGCGAAGGCCGCGGGAATGTTGGCGGATGGTTCGACGAAGCCGTCGATTTCGGCTGCAGCGTGCGCAATCGTGGAGGATGCGGAGTCATCCAGCGGATATTCGATGATGGTGCCGCTTTTCCTCGCGAAATCGCCATTCTGCTTCGGCGGCGTCGTGCGCCTGTATGCGGACGCGGAGGGGACGGTCGTTGTGGATTCCTCGGCAGCCCTCGTGTGGAACAACGACAACAAGGCGCTGACGTACGACAACGAAAACGGCTACCAGATCGAGCTTGCGCCGGTGGGCGGGTGGTACGACAAAGTGATAAACCTCCAGAGGCACTACCTTGACAGGGCGTTCAGCATTGAGACGGCGGAGGCGGATGAATTGCCGGCTGAACTGCTGGCGGACGGGTATGGTTTCGTTTACGGGACGGGCCCGAACGAGATGGAAGTGGATCTTGCGGGCAACGTATTTTCGGTGGAGAAGCAGAGTCTGACCAAGAACGGCAGAATCTACGACCTTGAAAACAGCGTGAACCCAAGCGGTCTGCAGTTCAAGTTCACGCGCGCAACCGGCATCTTCACGGGGTCTTTCGCCATATGGAGCGAGAGCGCCGACGGGTCGGCGCAGAAGCAGATCGGCCGCGTCAAGGCGAACGGGGTGATGATGCTCGCTAGAGACCCCTATTCGCCGATTGCGACAGATGTGGCCGCCGCTGGTTTCTTCGTGCAGCAGACGACTGTTGTGGATGAAGATCCCGATACCGGGAAAAAACGTAATCGTAAATGGACATTTTCGGCTCCATTTAACTTGATTGGCGTAGATTTGGGGGATGTTGACTGGTGGGCGGACGACTGGGGCGAGAGTGATTGAAAAAAATAATGAATTTTTTTGTCATCCACCGCCAGTCTTCGCATATCTTAACATTGAAGAGTAGTTTCTAAGGACGTCATGTCTATGTTGAAGCAAAAGAAATTTCTAGTTGCATCTCTTGCGGTCACGCTGGTTGTCGGCGTGGCAGGGGTTGTTTACATGATTACTCCGTCCGCATCTGAGAATCTGGAGGAGCCGGTAAAACAGACCGTTGAGGCCACAAAGCACCAGAAGCGTCCGCGCAGAGCCAGAAAGTCGCTTCGTGTGGCGAAAGACGTGGAGACGGCGGAGAGGATAGAGATGCCGGCTCGCACGGGGGTGAAGTTCAACTTCGATGCGGAGGAGGAGGCCAAGCTCACGGAGGAGCAGAGGAAGCTTCTGGCGGAACTTCGTGCGGCGCTGGACGATGAGCAGCTGAAGCGCGTTCGTGCGGTTTCCGACAAGATTCAGGCCATGGGCCTTGACAATGTGCCGCCGTTCCTCCAGAAGGAGGTACTCGACGCGCTGGGCTGGTTCGACTCGAAGACCATGCCCGAACTGCTGGGCTATCTAGGCAGTCCAGACGACGAAGTGCGCGAGTCCGCCGCCGAGGAGCTTCTTTCCGCGCTTGACGACGAGTCGCTTGGCGACAGGGCCATCAAGGAGAGTGTCGTGAGCCTTGCGAAGGTGCTTACTGACGAAGACATGCTTGAGGATCTCTTTGCCTATTTCGACCAGGTGCGCAATTCCGTGGCCGTGGATGGATTCAAGGCGATAATGGCTTCAGGCTCCGCGAAGGCCAAGGAGATGTTGTTGGATGCCATTGCGGACTTCACCGACGCCGAAGGCATCGTCACGCAGCAGAAGCTCGACGAATGGCTGCAGGCGAATCCTGACGGCGATGACGACGATAACTTCTACGGCGGCGACGATGGATTCGACGACACCGTTGATGGCGACGACGACGATGACGACAACCAAGGTTGAGTTTCGCATCGTGCATAAATCAGGCAAGGCCACGCGTTTCGCGTGGCCTTCTTTTTTTGTCTCGTGTAACAGGCGTGTAATAACTTTTCCTCCGAGATGTGCTTTAATGTCTTCCGCCCGCAGGATCTGGCGCCATGGTGGCGTCTGGCCGAGCGCGGGCGGAAAGGCGTGTGCATGGAAGAAGTGGAGACTGTTGGGCAGAAGGAGGTTGGCGAGGCGAACAGGAGGCGCGGCGCATGGGGAGAAAACGTGGCGGCGCGCTATCTTAGGGCTCGCGGGTGGCGGATCATGGCGCGCAATGTGCGTCCGTGCAGGAGCGACCGCCGATGCGAGATCGACATCATAGCGCGCACGCCCGATGGCGGAGTTGTGTTTGTGGAGGTGAAGACGCATTTGCGCCGCAGCACTTGGGCGGGGCGCCTCACGCGGATAGACGCGCGCAAGAGGCGCAATCTGCTCAGGGCCTGCGCCAACTGGGTGATGCGGCACAAGTGGCATGGCAACTTCCGCTTCGACGTGGTTCAGGTTTACGGCGCCGAGAACAGTCCTTCGGCGCCCGAGATCGACCACGTCGAGAACGTGCGCATGTTCCCGCCCAAATGGCGCTTCTGGTGACCGTGCTATGCAAGTGCGTCATGATGTCTGGCGCTGGCGCGCGACCACCGAAGCCGTGCGTGACGGCAATCGCTGACGCGATCCATCGCGTCGAGACGGCGCATGACCTCGAGGCTGTCGCCTCGGCCAGCGCCGCCTCGCCGCGATGCGCCTTCGGCTTGCCGTCCCGCACGGACGCGGACGCGGCCTTCGGCCGACACAGAAGGGCGCAGAATCGTAGTTGTCCATAGAACTTGCGTTTAAGAGGATATGCTTTTCACATGAACTCCATTCTCATTTACGAAGAAGAGGCTTACGCCATCCGCGGTGCAATATTCGAAGTCTACAAGGAGATGAAGAACGGCTATCGCGAAGAGGTGTATCAGCAGTGTCTAGAACTGGAACTATCGGCAAGGGGCATAGCATTCCAGTCAAAGCCTGAACTACATGTCATCTACAAGGGCACGCCTATTGAGAAGACATATATCCCCGACCTTGTATGCTACGGCAAGATAATCGTAGAGCTGAAGACCGTAACCACTCTCGCCGACGAACACCGAGCGCAACTTCTAAACTATCTACGGCTTACGAAGATGCGTCTCGGCCTGTTGGTGAACTTTGCGTCATATCCCAAGGTGGTAATCGAACGCTGGGTTCTCGGCCCGAATAACCGCGACAATCTAGAATACCTCGCGAAGCCCCAGTAGGTCAGCAATTCCGTGCAATTCCGTGTCCCGCAAAGCGGGCTTCCGTATCCGGACGCAGGGCGAAACCCGCAGGGTTGCGGCATGGCGCGGCACGGGCGGCGAGGCGAAGCCTCAGGCCGGCACGTGCAGCGCCGGCCGCAAATCGCCGCAGGCGATTCGCCATGCGTCCGGCTTCAGTGGTTGCGCGTAAGCGCCCCGCAGCGCGGCGCGTTTGCTTATGCATTTGCACTTCTGGAGGCAAATGTGATATACTTACCTGCAATTGCAACGGCGAGAAAAAGAAAGGCATTGAAATGAACAGACTCTTTGTTGGATTCACTCTTGGCGCGGCAGCTGTGACGATCGCTGCGGGCGACCTCTTCGCGAAAGTCGAGACGTGGGGCGACGAGAAGTACCGTCCCAGACTCTTCAAGCGCTTCGGCGACATTGTGAACGTGCCGGACGGCCTTACGCAGGATGCGAAGGGCAACATCTACCACTCCGCTCCCAACCTCGTGAACAAGGACTATCCCGGCGTGATCGTGAAGCGCGACTTCCGCAACGGACGCTGGAGCGTTCTCTGCGCCGGCCTGCGCTCGCCCAAGACCGGCTTCGGCCGCCCGATGGGCCTTGAGTACTGCCCGGAGGACGGCAACCTCTACTACTGCGACAACCAGTACTTCGATTCCAAAGACTACGCCAGCCGCGTGATGCGCGTTGTGCTCGACAAGAACGGCGAGGCCGTGCGCATCGAGACGGCGGTGGACAACGTCAAGCTTGCCAACGCCATCCGCTTCTACAAGGGCGACATGTTCATCACCGACACCTACTTCGACCTCGACCGCAAGGACGGCATCGGAGTCGGTGGCGTGTACCGCATTCCGCTCGCCGCGTGCAAGACGAAGACCGTGTCGCTTCTGCCCAAGACTGAGTACAAGAAAGACCCCTACTTCCTCTGCGAGACCGATACGAAGCCCCTTGAGCGCAAGGACGATTCCGGCGCGGACGGCCTCGCCATCACCAAGGAGGGCCATCTCTACTTCGGCACGTTCGGCTCGGGCCGCTTCTACACCGCCAAGCGCAAGGCCGACGGCTCCTACGAGCCCGCGAAGCTCATCTTCGAGGATCCCAAGCGCTTCCCCTGCTGCGACGGCATCTGCTACGACGAGGCCGAGAACCGCATCATCATGAGCGACAGCTGCCTCAACGCCCTCCACACTTGGGACATCGCCAAGGAGAAGGCCGGCAAGTGCGGCTTCGGCGAGCTCTGGCGCAACAGCGACGACACCGGCGCGCGCGGCCTTCTCGACCAGCCCTGCGAGCCGATGGTGTGGAAGGACAAGAAGGGCAAGCGCAAGCTCATCGTCGCCAACTTCGACATGACCTTCCCAGGTCTCGAGAACAAGAAGAACGATCCCTACCACACGCTTTCCGTGATCGACCTGGAGTAGTGCAGCGATGCCGTTCAAGATCGGATGCCACCTTTCGAGCGCCGGCGGCTATCTCGCGATGGGGCAGACCGCCGCCTCGATCGGCGCGAACGTGTTCCAGTTCTTCACGCGCAATCCGCGCGGCGGGGCGGCGAAGCCCATCGACAAGCAGGACGTAAAGGCGTTTCTCGCCTACGCCGCTGAAAACGGGATAGGTCCGATTCTCGCCCACGCGCCGTACACGCTCAACGCGGCCGGCGCGGAGGATCGCGTGCGCGAGTTCGCCGAGGCGACGATGGCCGACGACCTGAAGCGCCTGGAGCTCACGCCGGGCGCGCTCTACAACTTCCACCCCGGTTCACATGTGGGCCAGGGTGCGGAGAAGGGCATAGAGCTCATTTCCGACATGCTCGTTCGTATCCTCGAGGGCTTCGGCGGTGTGCCATCCACCACCATCCTCCTTGAGACGATGTCCGGCAAGGGCAGCGAGGTGGGCCGCGACTTCGGAGAGGTGCGCGCGATAATCGACCATGTGGAAACGCACATTCCCGACGCGCCGCTCGGCGTATGCCTTGACACGTGCCACGTATGGGACGGCGGATACGATGTTGTGGGCGATCTCGACGGCGTGGTGGCGGAGTTCGACCGCATTGTCGGCCTCGCCCGTCTCAAGGCCATCCATCTAAACGATTCCATGAACGCGCGCTCGGCCCACAAAGACCGCCATGCCTGCATCGGAAAGGGCAAGATCGGCCTCGACGCACTTGCGCGCGTCATAAACCATCCCAAGCTGCGTGATCTGCCGTTCTACCTCGAGACGCCGTGCGACCTCGACGGCTATCGTGCGGAAATCGCGCTGCTGAAGAGTTTGAGAAACTTTGAATAGTACAAGGAGAGCAAATGATGAAGAGAGTGACTTTGGCGGTGTGCGTGATGGCGTGCGCGGCGGCGCTGGCGGGCCCGAAGAGGCATCCGTCGTACGAGCCTGACGGCAAGCCCGTCTCTGGCAAGGCCTCCGAGACGGCAAACGTGTTCCTGAATGCGAAGGCCACTGCGACAGGGCAGTTTGAGAAGCATGTTCCGGGCCTCGCGGTCAACGGACGCCGCAACAACTCGGCGGAGCACTGGTGCGCGGAGAACCTCCCGCAGGCGCTGACCGTCGACATGGGCGCTGCCAAGCCGATCTCCGAGATTCTCTTCGTGCCGTACTGGACGGATGGACGCATCTACGGATTCAAGATCGAGGGCAGCGTGGACGGCAAGGCGTGGAAGATGCTCGCCGACCAGACGGCGAATTCGATCTGCGCCGGGGCTGCTGGCTTCACGCTCGACTTCGACCCCGTGGAAGTGCGCTACGTGCGCGCCACGATCGTCGCCAACAGCCGCGGCAAGAAGAACGGCGCGCACATCGTGGAAATCGAAGGCTACGCACGCGCCGGCGGCGCGAAGGGCGTGAAAAGCACATTCCTTGCCGGCGACGTCTTCGCGCGCTACGACCGCGACGTGATGGTGGATGCGAAGACGCTCTCTCCCGTCGCGAAGCTGCGCGGCTGGCGCGGCGAGCGCGTGAGCGCGATGCTGGTGGCGTCGTCTCAGGGCGGTTTCCAGGAGCTGCGCCTCTCTGCGGCCAATCCTGCCGCGCGCCTCGACGTGCTACGCTACACGCTGGGCAATGGCAAGCTATACGGCGACATCCTCGACGGCACGACTGAGACTTCATTCAAGGGCGTGACGCGTCCAGTTGTCTACACCTTCGACATCCCCCGCGACGCCTCAGGCACGATCCGCGATGTCGTAACGGCGTTCATCAACGGCGAGAAGCGCGAGCTTCCCGTGGAGATCGCGGTTGTGCCGCGCACGCTGCCGCCGGTCAAGGACTGGAAGTTCCATCTCGACCTCTGGCAGCATCCCGACGCCATCGCCCGCTGGCATGACGTGCCGATGGGAAGCGAAGAGCATATGCGCCTGCTTCTCCCCTACAACAAGGTGCTTGCCGACCTCGGGCAGAAGACGATCACCACCACGCTCATCGACGAGGCGTGGAACCAGCAGACTTACGACCGCTTCCGCTCGTGCGTGCAGGCCACGAAGCGCGCGGACGGTTCGTGGGCGTACGACTACACACTCTTCGACAAGATCGTGGAGAACATGGAGGCGGCCGGTGTGAAGGGGCAGATCGACTGCTATTCGATGCTTCCCTGGTCGCTGAAGTTCCGCTACTTCGACGAGAAGTCCGGCCGCAGCGTGGCCCCTCGCATGGAGCCGGGAAGCGCGGAGTTCGAGGACTTCTGGGGACATCTTCTCGCGGACCTCTGCCGCCACACGAAGGCGAAGGGCTGGTTCGAGCGCACCAAGATCGCCCTTGACGAGCGCCCCGACAAGCTCATCAAGCCCGCTCTTGCCGTGTTGCGCAAGTACGCGCCTGGCATGGGCCTCGTGATGGCGTGCAACCATCCCTCCTCGCTCAACGCAGAGGCATTCGACGTGTCGTACGGCTATCGCCACAGCGAAGGTCTCGTAAAATACGCGGCGGAGCGCCGCGCCCAGGGCAAGTTCACCACGTACTACGTGTGCTGCAGTCCGGCGCGTCCCAACACGTTCGTGTTCAGCGACCCTGCGGAGAGCGCGTGGCTGGCGCCGCTTTCGGCGGCGATGGGGCTTGATGGACTCCTCCGCTGGGCGTGGTGCAGCTGGGTGGAGAATCCCTTTGACAGCCAGGACTTCACCGCATGGCCTTCTGGCGACACATCGCTCGTCTATCCAGGCCCGCGCCTCTCGCTGCGCGCGCTTCTGCTGCGCGACGGCATCGAGACGTTCGAGAAGGTGCAGATTCTCGGCAGGGACAACATTCCCGAGCTTAAGATCTTCACGGTGAAGCGCGGCGGCGAGGCGGGCGTGCACGCCGCCGACGTCCGCGCGCTCGACGCCGCCGTCAACAAGTGAAGCCCCGGGACGCGCCAGCGCCCTTTTCAACTGGCGCTTTTACTTGCGCGTAAGGCGACGATGCCGCAGCTGCCTGTACCCGCGTTTGCCGACGGCACGAAGTTCTTCAGGTGACGAGGTGGATGCGCTGAGAGAGTTTTTCCGTCCTTTGCCGTCCGGTGTGCTGCTTGTACTGCTGGGGGCGTGCGTTGCGGTTGCGGTGGCGTGGTTCGTGTGGAATCGCATCCTTGCGCTCGCATGGCTTGCGAAGTGTCACAACCTTGCATTGGCGCTGCTGCTGGGCGCGATGGCGGCAATGGGAGTGCACAGGGGCTTTGCAAAGCTGCCGCAGAATTATGGCATTGAGGAATTGTGGAATTATGGAAATGAGGCATTGGGCATTGTCGGCGAAGCCCAATTTCATAATGCCACATTGACACAATTGCATAATTCCACAATTTCAGAATCAGACGTCTCCAACGGTTGGCGCGTGGTGGACATCCGCGAGAACCGCGAGATTGTCGGACGCGATTCATTCGCCAATCCGCAGATACGTATGCCGTGGTTGTTGCGTGGCGGCTACGAGGACGCGGCGCGAATCGTGCCTTCAGGTTGGACTTTTCCGTGGCGCGACGGAATCATGAACGGGATCACGGTGCTCTCAAGAGGCGAGATTCGCCCGGACGTCCGCACGCGCTATTTCCCGCAGCCGTTTGAAGAGCCGCTTGCGGTGGTGCCGTCCTTCAACTGGAATCTTCTGCCTGGCGGAGTCTCAAACGTGTTCTGGCACGCCGTCTCGCCGTCCAACTCGCTGGTCGTCACATGGGAGAACTCGCCCGTCAACCGCGACGTGAACACCATCACGAACTTCCAGGCAGAGTTCTTCGTCGATGGATGTTTCGCGTATCGCTATCAAGATCACGCCGTTGAATACGCACCCGTGTTTCCTTTTGACTGGGATGGTGACGGCCTTGAAAATTCCGTCGATCCCGAACCTCTCATCGCAGGGCCTGACGCCCACGGTACAAACGTCGAATGGTACAACAACGTATGTTCAAATGTGTACGAGGCGGCTGAGGGAGGGCCGGGCGCCGTCCCGGCCATGGCCGACACGGAGGTCGGCCCTCCCGGCATTGTTCTTTCGCCGCGCACTTCCGATGTGAACACCAACGCATACTACTTCGTCGAGGTTGTGGCGTCTCGTGGTCCCGCGCCGATCTATTTCACGGCAGATCGTGAATCGCGACTTGGCTCTCCAGTTGTTGTTGCGCGTGGAGGTGAAACCAACCATGTGCCGCTTCTGATGGGCATTGAGTACGCGGTGACGTCCACAGTGCCGTTCTCCGTTTCAGCGCCAAGCAACGCAGTCGCGACAATGGCGGGATTCAATGACGGACGTGCGTTCAATGTCAAGTGGCCGCTGTTGTTCGATCTCACAGTTGACGACGACGGCTATGCGATTGACGTCGGGCCGTTTGATCCGGGCGGCACGTTCTCGTGGGGAACGGGCGGTGCGCCGCATCTTCTCGGCGGTCCTCCGGCTACGTGTCACCACCAGACCTTCTCGAACCGTGTCGCCTTTGTTGGATGTGGGGATTGCAATTGTGGTGGGGCTACTGTGAATGGACAATACTGCATTGAAAATGCCACATTCGGCCTTCCGGCTGTATTCTGTCAATGCATGGGGTACGGAGGGGCTAGTCCGCAGGCGCCCATGGATCCGGACGTGCCGCACTTCGAAGTGTCATTCAGCAGGCCCGTTGTGATATTCGAAGATGCATACGAGACTTCACCTGGCATCATGGTGGGACGGCGTTCCACCGACACGGCTCTCTCGCTTTACGCATACGGCGGCACTAACGGAGCCACCGTCACCATCTCAACGGCAAAGCTGAAGAATCTGGCAACATCGTCCGGAAGTCCCGTTATCCTGCCCGAACGCATCATCCTTTCACCCTACAGGTCGTTCTGCGCGGCATTCACCTGCGAGGGCGTCGATTACAGTGTTGGTGAGAATGATGTGCGTGTGCAGGGTATCCTCACTGAAGGCAACACGGGGGCAACGATTGAGGACGATGCGCAATTGACGGCGATACGGCTTGACATTCTGGCTACGAAGGATGCTCCTCAGAACAAGTGCATACATAGGCACAAATACGGAATTGGTGAAAAGACGTTTGTTTTACAGAATCCAGCATCACCTGAAGTGCATTTGGACTTTAACGATGCGGTAGTTCGCGGCAGTGGAGGGTCGAGAAGCATAGAGTGGGGGCTTGCAGATGTTGACCACCACCTCCGTATGACACTGTCTGGGGTCGAGTACATCCCCCAGATTTCGATTGTTAAGCCGTCGGGCATAGTTGGAACCGACGTTCATGCAACGACAAACGGGCAACCGGTTGGCGTGGCAGGAGGCATTGCATTGGTTCAGCGCTATCGTGTACTTCCGCTTGATGTCCTGTTTGACGGCATATATATAGAGGAGGTGCCGTGCTATGACGTGATTCCGCCAACAGGGTATTTTGCATTTACGCCTCCTTCGACATTTCCACGATCTCACACACGTCAGGCCGGAGCCGGAAAATGGCTGAAGGTTCAGAAGGAAAACTATGTAGGGGAAGAGAAGGGCCGTGACTCTGCGATGTTATACGGGGCCCTTCCGCGAATGATGCCGGATGGGACTGTAACCACGAATACCGCCTATGGCTGGCTGGGTGGCTCCCTTACGTGGAAAGTGCCGTTCGGCTGGGGCGGAAAGCCGGCTGCTTCGGATTCTGATCCGATTGGCGTCTTTGCGGAAGATGTGCGGCAGGTGTTCACGATCACGCCGCAGGGAGATCTTAAGATCGAGAAGCTCGGACATAGCGCAGAACGGAAAATAGACGGAAGAATTTTCGTCGGCGGCGTGGAGCAGTTCAACGTGTCAGGAAGATGATGACATCTGGAGGAGATGAAGTAATGAGAAGTCAAGCGATGTCACTGGTGTTTGCGCTTCTGGCGCTTCTTTGCTGCTGCTCAAGGGAGGAGAAGTCGGCGCCAGTGCTCAAGTCGGCATGCAAGGCAAATGAGGTTGCCTTCGACAACTGCGGCACTGGGCTGCTCTACAAGATCAGGAACGCATCAACCCTGATGCTTGACTATAGGTTTGACCATAGGGCCATCTGCCAGGAAATAGCGGCTGTGCCGGACGAAAAGCTGCGGTTGCGGCTTTTCGAGGAATTCATGGACAGTGCGGCAAAGATTGATTTTGGGGCGGTGACCAATATGCATTTCAAGGAGTCCAGCGATTCTTCAAAAAAGAGGAGTGCCAGTTCTAGCGGCGATGGCGTTTCGTCGCCGTCCGCATCTGACACTGATAAGCCTGTTCCGTCAGAATGGAGAGGTGTGGTACTAGTCTCCAAAGAGGATATGGCAAGGAGGAACTTGCGACTTCGTTATGACATTGCCTATGGAACGCTCCAAGATGTGGCAGAGGAGATATGGACGCATCTGTTTCTTTCAGATGCGCCACAGCGGAATCAGTGGGAACCTTTGTTCAAGTATTTTGCGAAGATGCAGGACGAACAAAGGCGTACAGGTGATGGTGAATTTGAGAGTCAATGCATGGGTAGTGTCAAGATGGCAGAGCGTTTTTTCAGCCTCAGCCTGCGTGATGGCAAGGTCAAGCCGGATGAACTTGAATGGTTCAAGCGCCGATTTGAGGAAACCGTAGGCCGTCCGCCAAAGTTGGATCCGTCGCCGCAATAGGACATGTGTATTTTCGGGGAGGTTGCACATTCCGCAACGCAGCGCCCTTGGGCCAGCGCGCTCGACTTCGCCTGCCTCACTGCAAAAGGCGCGCGCTCGGCAAACGCCGCGCTAACTGCCATCACGCAGAAGTTGTTTTTGGGAATGGGATTTAGCCTAAAAATCGCAGTTGAAGTCAATAGTGCATCTGCCCGTCAGTTAAAGTTGGCGGGCTGAAGTGGCGATGATGCCGTCGAAGCCCGCGAACGGACGCCGGCCGCGCAGGTCTTCGGGCGACATCAGGCGCATGAGCCAGTCGCGGCGGCTCTGCGCGAACTTCGCGATGCCGTTCAGGAACTCCCGCCCGAACGTCCGAGACGTCTCAATGAGCAACGCTATTTTCTTCATGGCGGAGGACATGATACCATTTTAATATTTCGCAATCAAGCATTCTGTATTTTACAAGCCTTTTTCGTTGAGCCGCCGCAGCCGCACATGGTAAAATAGTGGTAGCGTTTCAATGTAAGAAAGGAATTTTCTGAATGAAAGCGAGCAATCTGGCGGCATGTGCACTGGCGACGGCGGTCGCCGCTCTCCCGATGGCGGCGGGGGCCGTCACCGTCGAGGTGAACGGCGCGGCGTACCACGCGGTCGTGCCCGTCGCGGTGACGGCGGCGGAGTATTTCGTCGCGCCCGATGGTGACGACGCGGCGGACGGCTCGGCGGCAAGGCCGTGGCGCACCATCCAGCGCGCGGCGGACGTGGCGAAGGCCGGCGACACGGTGACGATCCGCGGCGGGACGTACCGCGAATGGGTGAAGCCCGCGCACGCGGGGCGCGCGGACGCGCCGATCGTCTACCGGGCGGCAAAGGGCGAGCGCGTGGTCGTGACTGGCGCCGACCCCGTGACCGGATGGACGCGGCGTCCCGACGGGCTCTGGATGGCGCAGGTGCGGTACGACTCGTTCCGGGGCATGAACCCGTTCACCGACTCCATCTCCGGCGACTGGTACGAACCCTACGGCAAGCGCCACCTGCGCGCCTGGATGATTCAGGGCGGCAAGGCGTTGAAGACGCATCCCGTCGAGCTTTTCTGGGACCAGAACGCTCACGGCGTGCCGATCGTCAACATCGATTCCCTGGCGTTCGGCCCGCACAGGCTGAAGAAGGGCGGAAAGCAAGGTGAAAACGGCAAGGTGCAATACGACGGACTCAACCTCTCTGCGCCGGAGGTGAGGCAGCTCTCGTTCAGGACCTCCGCGCAGAGCACGGACGCCGTGGCGTACCTCTACGACGCCAATTCGCCGACACAGCTGCTGACGAAAGTGGTTCTGAAGGCGACTGGCGGCTGGGACAAGTTCCGCGAGACCCCCGCGACATTGCCGGACTCTGCCGCAGGCGTCAAGTCCATCCTCGTCGTCGTCCTCTTCGGCGGCCATTCCTACAAGTACGACGTTGCGCCCAAGCTGCTGCCGCCCGGCAGCGCCGCGCTGATTCCGGGCATGGTGACGGGGCGCATCCTCGCGGCGTTCGAGCAGAACCCCAACGTCGTCACGCCGGAACTCGTCACCCGCCCCGCGTGCTTCTACCCGATCAAGGAGCACCGCGACTACATCACCCTGCGCGGCATCGTCTTCCAGAACGCCGCGCCCAACTGGGGCACGGCCAACGGCGAGCAGGTGGGCGTGGTGGGCACGCACTGGAGCCGGGGATGGGTCATCGAGGACTGCGAGGTGAGCGGATCCTCCTGCGACGGCATCGCCCTCGGCAAGCACGGCGACGAGTTCGACAACGCCGGCCCGTTCGTGCGGTGCTACTACGACACGATCAGGCGCGCCGCGAGCAACGGGTGGGAACGCGTGGGGCACCACGTCGTGCGCCGCTGCAAGGTGTCCGAATGCGGGCAGAGCGGCATCCACAGTTCCCTCGGCGCGGCGTTCTCGACGATCGAGGACTGCGAGATCTTCCACTGCAACTGGAAAAAGCGCTACGGCGGCGCGGACATGGCGGGCCTCAAGCTGCTCTGCTCGGTGGACGTGACGATACGCAACAACCGCATCCACCACAATGGCGGGTACGGCGGCATCTGGCTCGACTGGATGTCGCAGGGCGCGCGCGTGGTCGGGAACAGGCTGTGGGCGAACAACTGGAGCGACGTGTTCCTTGAAGTCGACCACGGGCCGATTCTCGTCGAGGGCAACGACATGCTCTCCCCCCAGGCGACCTTCACCTGCGCCCAGAACGTGGCGTTCGTCGGCAACCGGATCCTCGGCAAATACCACATTCAGAACGACACCCGCTGCACGCCCGTGTTCAAACCGCATTCGGTGACGCTCGAGTCGATTGACGAGGTGCCGAATCCGAACGGGGCGTTCGTCTTCATGAACAACATCCTCGCGGTCGATCCCCGCAATACGAAAGACCTGCTTCCCAGCCACTACGAGGACAACTGGATGATTCCGGCGGCGAACTGGAAGATCGACGACGCCACTGGCGCGGTCACGATCACGCCCCCGGCGGGATCGAAGCCGCCGGCGTTCAGGCCGGTCGATTCCAAGCGCCTCGGCAAGCCCTGCTTCGTGGAGCAGGAGTTCCCCGCGCCTTCCGTCAAGGATCCGCTCCGCAAATAGCCTCGTGCGGGAAATGACGCGAAAGGGGGCCAGAGGGTCAGCCTCCACTGGCGACGATCAGCAGACCTTCGCCGGCAATGTCACGCGCATCGTGCGCGATGGCGGATTCGCGTGCGGAAATCAAGGAAGCGCTGCATTCACTCTTGCGCTCCGCGGGGGGGATGTGGTATCATTGTGCAGTCTGAAATGTAGAAAGAGGAGTATGCCATGGGAAAGAGAATGATTGACGTCGCCACTCGCGCAATCAGGCGCAATCTGCGCCGCATCGCGCTTGCGTGCGCCGCGGCGGCGTTTTTGGCGACGGCGTTTCTGCCCGCGCGGGCCGTGACGACGCACTACATGCCGCAGGCGGATCTGGCGTATTCGGGCGGCTTCATCACGTCCGAAGGAGCTCTGGTGTTCCCCGGCAAGACCCTTGCGGACCTCGAAGGCTGCGGCTTCTGGGGACGCATCGCCGGCAATGCCATCGCCTGCGTGAAGACCGCGCTCTCCAACGCCGTGCAGGCGTTTCCCGTCGGCGCGACAGGCGACGCCATTGAACGCTACGACTTCGACCTCGTGGCCCTCGAGAACAATACTGTGAAAGCTGTCCACATCCAGCTCTACAACGGCGAGGGCGGCGTCTATGCCAGGGCCGTTCAGGGGTGGTATGTTGATTACAAAGCGAATCAGGTTGCGTCCGGGATGCCGACGATCCACTATACTGTCGATGCAACCACGGGCGAGTTGACATGGAGCGGCGTGAATCTCAGACAGCCTGCCACAGGACCGAATGTTGTCGACTACGGCATCCGCGCGCTCGGCGTCGCGCGGCCCGTCACGACGACGGCGACGCTGGCATATCCGGGACTGACGGTCGCCGCCATCGCGAAGAACGCGTCCGCCAAGCTCTCGGCACGGATGTCCGGAACGTACATAAGCGCCTTTCAAGGATATGCCGCCGTCATCACGCCCGCCGTCGTCACGGCCGGCACGGCGGATGCTCCCACTGCGATTCGCTGCGAGGCGCAGATGCTCGACGGCGCGATGGTGAAAAGCGCGGCATTTGAGCTGACAGACGGCGTTGGAGGCGTGCATGTGCGGCTCATCGGCGGATACTACAAGAACAACTCAACTTCCATTGGCGAACCGCTGCTGGCTGCGGACGGAACGCAACCTAGCGGCATCGGCTCCAGCCCGAGCGCTTCGACGCTTCTTGCTACTGGCTATGGACTTTACAACCTCGAGGTAAACGAGGAGGCGCGTGTCGAGGCCGACACGTCGTACGTGTTCGAGCAAAACACCTACCTGACTTCGACGGCGCAGCTGGTGTTTCCCGGCGCGACGCTCATGGGACTGGAGGATTGCGCGTTCTACGGAATAATGGACGGCGGGTATATCGGTCACGGCGACCAAGTCAAGGAAGACGCCTACGCTCATGTCGTGAAGCGCTATCCTGAAGATGTATCGCAGCCGGTGCAGAAGCTTTTTCTGCAGATGTCTCACTGGGACACGACATACACGAAGAACGTCATCGTGGAGCTGACGGGCGGAACCGGCGGCGTTTACGCGCGGGCCGTCCTTGCGTCTCATGGCGGCAAGGGGAACAACAAGGTGACGCTGCAGTCATTTGGCGTCAAGGACGACGGGAGCGGGGTGACGAACCTCGTCGGGTTCACGAATGCGAGCGTTGCCACGTTCGACCACGCCAACGGCTACGGCATCAAGAAACTCGGCGCGACGCGGATGGTGTCGGGCGCCGCCCGTCTGGCGTTTCCCGGCTTAAAGGTCTCCGAGATCTTCCGCGGCGAGATACTGGGCAGAACGGCGGGCCGCTCGATAAACGACTCTGACCAGTTTACTCCCTATTCCGCCTGCAACCGTGTCATTACCTCCACCGACGCCGCGACCGGCGCCATCACCGGCTTCCGCGTGGAAATGCAGACATACGTCGGATACATCAAATGCGTGGAGCTGCGTTTCACGGACGGCGAGGGCGGCGTGTACGTGGAGGCCGTGCGCGCATGCTACGCCGATACGCCCTACGCCTCCGTCGGGCGTAGGATGATCGCGCTGGACGATTCCGACAAGGCGGACGGCACTAAGACCGCCAACGTCGCCAGCGGTTTTTGGGATGGCGGCTACGGCGTGTGCAATCTCGCGGTGGCGCTTCCAGACGACGCCTCGACCGGGCCTGCGACGGCGGTGTGGAACGGCGGCGACCCGGCGCTCGCAGCGAGCTGGACGTGCAAGGCGGGCGACGGTAAGGCGCTTCCCGGCGTGTTTCCTGACAAGCACACCCAGGTCCTCATCGCATCATCCGTCACGATGACGGCGGACGCCGATTTGACGCCCTACGCCTCCATGATGACGACAGCCGCCAATTTCACAATCAACACGGCTGGGCACAAACTCTACGTGAAATCCCTCGATCCCTGGCACGTGACGACGATCACGGACACCGCCGGCGGCGGCGAGTTGCATCTCGTCGTCCCCGAAGGCTACCAGACGTACAACAACATCCATCCGCTTTCCGGCAAACTGAAACTCGTCAAGGACGGGGAGGGCCTTTATCTCGCGGTCAGACTGAAGCAGGCGTATTCTGGCGGCACGGAGATCAAGGGTGGCATCGCCACGACATACGGGAACGCCCCCACCTCCCTCAGGAACTGGAGCATGGGCGGAAACGGGATCAACAATCCATCCGGGCAGGTCATTACCGTCAGCGAGGGCGGTACGCTCGACATCAACGGCAACACCGCATTGGGCTACACCTCGATCATCTTCAACGGCGGCACGGTGTACGGCGCATCGACGCAGTTCAACGGCGTCAAGCGACTTACGGCGGACTCCTTCCTTGTCGTGACGGACACGTTCAAGGTGCAGAACGCGAGCTATCCGCTTGAACTGAACGGGCATAAGCTGTCCGTGCAGATCACGGGCGGGAAGAGCCTCCATTTTGAAAGCTGTCCAATCAAGGGACCCGGAACATTCGAGGTGACGAGCGGCGGATGGCTGAACCTGACGTCAAGCGATCTCGTCTGCACGGACGCGGACTTCGTCATCCACTGCGCGCTCAACATCGGCAAGACCATCGACGTCCACGACTACCGTGCGCGGTACAACTACGACGCCAACACGTGGGGCGAGGCCGCTGCGCTGAACGTGCATGGAACGTTCACGCCGGAAACGGACTACTTCACGGCGGCCACGCTGATGGACGGCGCGACGCTCGACCTCTCGGAGAAAACGGGCGTGTGGTCCACCACGTCCCTTTTCACGAACGGCAACACGCTCTCGTTCGCGGCGGGCACGATCTACGTGGACCTCGGCGAGCGCGAGATCGACTTCGGAGAATCAGGCCTTGTGAAGATAGTCTCGTGGGCCGAGAAGCCCGCCGACGTCAAGTTCAAGACGACTGTTCCGAAGCGCTACAGTCTGTCGCCAAGGGACGACGGGCTCTACTGCGTCAAGACGTCCGGAACGGTGGTGTTCGTGCGCTGAGCCGGCGCGCCATTGCGGCGGCCAGAGGGCTGGCCGCCCTACCGGCCGATAGGGGTCACGCGGCCTGCGTGACCGCCGAATAACTGGCGATGAAGTTGCCAATGGCTGGCGCATCGCGGAGATGCGCGAGGGCTGGGAAATGGTAAACGCGCGAGGGCTGGGAGATGGTAGGGCGCGCTGCCCCCAGCGCGCCGAAAATCAGGTTGAATTTCTTGCGTTGGTGTGGTGGAAATGATATACTTCAGCGCATGAAAAACATGAGAGAAATGTCTTTTGTGCTGTCTGTTGCGGCGCTGGCAATCGTGTGCCAGGGCATGGCGGCGGTGCCGTCCCTGAAGGGTTCTGCCGAACCCGCAGGCGCAATGGGGCTCAAGGTGCGTCCGCTCGCGTCGGCGCAGGCGGTGCCGGCGCCCACGCCCGAGGCGAAGCGCTATGGTTGGAAGCGCGGCTCCGAAAGCGGCGAGGTGACGCACCATGACGTGCGCGAGATATGGCTGCTGCATGAGCGCGGGTGCCAGTGGAAGGACCGCAAGGGCAACAAGCTCACGCTCGCCACGGTCTCTTCGCTCTGCCCCGAGTTCGAGTACGACCACGAGGAGCGCGCGAAGATCGAGGCGGCGATAAAGGAGGGCACCGCCGCGTTCAAGGAGCCCACGAACGAACAGCTCGCGAAGTGGGCTTCGCAGTTCACCGGCAAGCAGATTGCGTCCGATGCCATTTCGTCATTCGCCGCAAGCAGAGTCCTTGAGGCGAAGCTCGTGGACTTCGGCGGGGGCGCGCGCTGCGCGGCCTTCTTCAAGTCGAAGGACGGCGCATGGCGCTACGCCGAGTTCCTATTCGCCCAGGAGGCGAAGGAGAGGGACGCCCAGCGCCTCATGAAGCAGTTCCTCTCCGGCGTGGTTGTGGACAAGACGAAGTCCGCCGCCGGCAGCGTTGTCACCGAGGGCAAGTGGACCACCATGAAGGTGCCGGGCTACATCTTCAAGACGGACCTTCCCCCCTCGCAGCGCGGCGCGTTCCTCAAGGACACCTCGCGCTACATGGTGGCCATGCAGGCCGCATACCGCCGCTACGTGCCGCCGCAGCGCAAGCTCGGCGACTCCACGATCCGCGTGTTCGCGGATAAGGCCGACTACGACGCCTATGCCAAGGACACCACCGGCGAAGACAATACCCGCTCCATCGGCCTCTGGAATCCCTCCCGCGAGGAGCTTCTCATCCTCAACCAGGGCAAGGACGTGGCCGAACGCCGCGAGACGATGAAGATCATGCGCCATGAGGCGTTCCACCAGTACCTGTTCTACGCCACCGGCAACGGAAACCACGCCATGTGGTTCAACGAGGGCCACGCGTGCTTCTTCGAGAACGTGATGTACAGCCCCAAGAAGAACACGGTGCGCTTCTACGAGGACCTCAAGGACCGTCGCGCCGGTGCCGTGGCCGAAGATCCAGAGAAGTACGCGAACCTCGTTCCGAAGATCCTCTACATGAATCGCGCTGCCTTCTATGGCGGCACTCTTCAGGCCGTGAACGACAAGTACACCGCCGCGTGGGCAGCCACTTACTTCCTCGAGAAGGGCGCGCCTTCGTTTGAGGAGTTCGCCGCCTACCGCAACGTGCTGCCCACGTATCTTAAGGAGACCGCCGCCGGCAAGAGCTGGGAAGAGGCCACGAAGATCGCGTGGGAAGGGCTGGAGGCGGGTTTCCCAGCGGCGTTCATGAAGTTCTGGAACAAGCGCGCCGGCGCTCGCAACTACGAGCCGCCCGAGCCAAAGGCAAAGTGACCGTTGCCACTTCCCGCTCCCCACGAGTCACGAATCACGCACCCGCAGCGCCCTGCCATTGGCGCGTCGATTGTCAAAGCGATTGTTCTCGTTTTTGAACGAAGAGTTCGGGTATGGACCTTCTTCGCCGATTGAGACCATTATGCCGTTTGGCGCCACTGGGCTTTGCACGAGCGTGGAGCGTTCAAGGCGCACCTTGCCGCCGTTCGGGCAGTTTACGAGGTAGCTTGAAAGGCCGTCGTTGCCGTCGTCGAAGCGGCAGTTGACGATTTCGGTGGCGAGTGCGCGGCTTTTGAGGCAGTGGCCCTGATTGCAGTGGTCAGAGACGATTCCTTCGCATACGAGGCGGCCGACCTTGCCGACGTAGATGTTGTGGGAGTAGCCGTCGCCGTGGCCGCAGCTGCGGAACGTGCTGTTCTTGATGAAGATTGCGGCGCTGGGTGCCGCCGTGGTGAGCATGCCGTTTTCGTTGCGGGCGAAGGAGCAGCGGTCAATGCGGGTTGTGCCGGAGTTGGCGCCGATCCAGAGCCCTGCGCCGTTCTTGTCGGGGCAGCGGGCGCCTTCGAACGAGATTCCGGCGATGCGTATGTCGCTTCCGTAGAGCACCCAGAGACCTTTGCGCTCGGCGAGGCGTCCGCCTTCTGGGGGCAGCACCTTGACCTCTCCGGAGGAAGCGGATCCCTCGATGCTGAGCCGGTTCGCACGCCACACGCATGCGTCGCGGTAGGTGCCGGGAAGAATGCGCACCGTGTCGCCGTCGCGTGCGGCGCGCGCGGCGGCGGAAGGGGTGGTGTACTTCTCGCCCGGACCCACGACGAGCGTGGCGGGGGTTGCCTGTGCATGAAGCGCAGCTGCGGCCATCGCCGCTGCAAGGATAAGTCTCGGCATTGGAATCTCCTTTGTTGTCCCGTCGGCTTTTATTCTATCAAACACGACCCTGCCGGGCAAGAGCAGACGCA
This sequence comes from Kiritimatiellia bacterium, assembly GCA_017563185.1. Lineage (GTDB taxonomy): Bacteria > Verrucomicrobiota > Kiritimatiellia > RFP12 > UBA1067 > RUG572. The sequence goes on from JAFXIL010000039.1 coordinate 43,079, forward strand.
TCACGAACCACGAGGCATTTTCTTTCTCCGCAACACCGGGATTTTTGATATACTTATAGCATCATGAAACGCGTTTCAGCCATTTTTCTTCTAGGCGCGCTGCTGTTCTGCGGCTGCGCTTCTAAGTATTACATCTCCGACGCCAAACACCCTGAAGTGGTGATCACCGCGGCCGGGGGGGTGACTTTTCGCGGGCGTTTCGTGGAGCCTGAGGATCTTCCCGGCCTGCTGCGCAGCGCGTCGTTCAGCCGCAAGGATCCAATCTACATCGGAGCGCCCGACGACATGGCCGACTGGCGCCTCAAGCGCAAGGTGATGGGCATCCTCACGCGCGGCGGCTATACGCGCCCGATTCTCGTGGGCGCGGAGCATTCGTTTTCCGAGGTGGGCCGCACGGCCCAGCAGCGGCGCGAGGATGCGGCGCGCGAGCGCCAGCGCAGGCTTGAGGAACTGAGAGATCGCGGAGCGAGAAGGAGAGTGAGGTACAAATGAAGGCTAAAGGTACATTTCTTCTTGGTGCGGCGCTTCTGCTTGCATTCGCGTTCACGCCGAGCGCGCGTGGTGAGACGTGGTTCAACTCGGGGATAAACGGCTACACGGCGTGGCCGATGGACGGGACGGACAAGGTGGTGCCAGGCGCGGGCGTGTGGTCCGGCACGGGCGGCGCCGACCTCGTTGGCGAGCCGGGGGCGCGGCGACTGAGCATGGCGACGCCGGATGACCGTCCTCTCGAGTTTGCGCCCATCCAGCCGTGCTCCGCGACGACCGACGAGGTGTCCGTGACGTTTGACATCCTCATATCCGCAGGCGACCATGCGCCGGAGATCGACCCGGAAATGAAGGGCGCCTTGACGGTGCTGATGCGCGGCGAAGAGGATAGCTACTATCTCGGCCTAGTGAAGGATCCAGCAGGTTCCACGAACGTGTGGACCGAACTCACCGGCGCCATGCCGGATCTTTCGAATGCGGTGACCATCAAGATCGCGCTACGCACCATGAACGGCGTGAGGCAGGTGAAGTACTCAGTGAACGGCACCACGCTTAGGTCCGGCGCTGGCGAATGGGCGCCGATCGCGTTTTCCGCAGGTGCCGAGAACGTGGTGGCCGCAGGTTGCCTTGGCGTGGGCGACCTCGGGGGGCTTCAGGCCGAGACGTCGCGCGAGGCGGAGTACGTGACGCTCACGGTGCCGCCGGTAGATTGGATGACGCTCGCCTCGGTGACGGCGAACGGCGAGACGGTGGAGCCGCAGGCCGACGGCACGTATCTGATCCAGAAGGGCGCGTACGCGGCGGTCACGTTCACGCCTTCGCCGGGTGCGTTCCTGAGCAATCCGACGATGGTGTTCCAGGTGAACGAGTCGATGACGCTGCCCGAGGAGGGAAGGCCGACTGTGGTGCCGCCGAGCGAGGTGCTGTCGATCAACGAGATCATGGCTTCGAACGGAACCTCGCTCAGGACGGCGAGAGGCGGCACGGGGTTCGACTGGATCGAGATCAGAAACAAGAGCAACAATGACGTTGACATAACGGGGTGGTATCTCTCCGACAATCCGGACAAGAAGCCGTCCAAGTGGGAGAAGATCCAGGGCCGCTGCGTGGTGCCTGCCAACGGCTACACGATCGTGTGGGCGGACCAGGGCTACATAGACTTCACGGAGAACGAGGCGTACACGAGAATAGGCCTGTCTTCCGACGGCGAGACGGTGTTCCTCGCGACGCCTCTTGCGGAGATGGTGCATTCCGTCACTTTCGGCCAGCAGATAAAGGACATCTCTGTGGGCGCGGGCAGGCGCACGGACATGCTCGTCACGCCCGACGCCGCCGCTGAATGGCGCGTGGGTTCAGGCGCATGGACTCCGGCGAGCGGCCCCGTCGGCGCGGCCGGCGAAGGTGCGGGATTCACCGTGACGGCGATTGCTCCCGGCGGCGAGAGCACGGTGAGCGTGCACGATGTCGTCACGTCTGAATGCGGAGTCGCGGGCGCTGGGGCCATGCTGAAGGCCGAAGGCGCCATACACGTGCCGCATGCGGGGCAGTGGACGTTCTACTGCGGCGGCACGGGCACGAGCGTGCTCACGATCTCGAACCGCGACGTGGAGTGGAAGCTTGAGTATCCGCAGCTCACGATGACGCTCGACTTCCCTGCCGCAGGCGACTACGACGTATCGCTCGTATGCACCGCGCGGGACGGCGCCGCCGCGCCGGATGTTCTCGTTGGCGAGGGCGAGCTCGACTGCGAGGAGGACGCGGAGAGCTTCTCGCCGCTCTGCTCCGCCGCGAGCGGCTTCACGCACGCCGGCAAGTACGCCCCGTGGATTGCTACCAACATAGCAGACCAGCTCGGCGACGAGACGTCGTTCAGCTGGCGCACAACGTTCTCCGTCGAGGCGCCGCCCGCTCCGGCCGACACTATCAAGCTGCGCGTGAAGTACGCCGACGGCTTCACCGCAAAGCTGAACGGCTCCACCGTGGCCGCTGCGGCGGCGGAAGGCGCGCGCGCAAAGGCGGAAGCGCTCGAGTGGGCGGAGTTCGATCTGCCTGCCGTCGCATTCGAGGCGGGCGAGAACACGCTTCAGATAACGGTGGACGGCGCAGATGGCGCGGACCTGCTGGTTTCGGCCGAGCTGCTGTGGAGCAAGGCCGGCGGAGACATGGTGTACTACTTCCCGAGATCGACGCCCGGAGCGGCGAACGGACTTGACACGAAGGACGGGCCAACCCCGCGCGTCGCGTTCTCCGAGCCGCACGGATACAAGACAGCCTCGTTCTCCTTGGAGCTCACGTGCCCCGACGATCCCTCCGCGGCGATCTACTACACGACGGACGGCACGGCGCCGAGCGTGAGGAAGACGCTCTACACGGGCCCGATCTCGATATCGCGCACCACGGTGGTGCGTGCGGCGGTGCCGAATGCCAACTCGGTTCTGCAGCTCGACACGTCTGCCACCTACCTCTTCCCGAATGACATCGTCACGCAGAGCGGCACGCCCGCTGGCTTCGCGGCGAACAGCAGCAAGCAGAAGATGGTGTACGGAATGAACTCGTCCATCGTGAACACGTACCGCAGCAACATCTACGACGGGTTCACGAACGGCATCGACACGATCTCGCTGGTGATCGATCCCGCAAACCTCTTCAACTCGTCCACCGGCATCTACGTGAACGCCTCGAACGGCGGCCGCACGTGGGAGCGCATGACGATGGTTGAGCTCATCACGCCCACGAATTCGGCGGGCGGCTTCAGCGTGCCCTCTGGCGTGCGCATCCGCGGCGCGTTCAGCCGCGGTAGCAGCTATCCAAAGCATTCGCTGCGCCTCTTCTTCCGCAACGAGTACGGCATGAGCAAGCTCAAGTATCCTCTCTTCGAGAAGGAGGGCACGGACACGTTCGACAAGATCGACCTGCGCACCGCGCAGAACTACGCATGGTCTAACGGCAACGACAAGTTCACGCTCATCGAGGAGGTGTTCTCGCGCGACTCGCAGCGCGACCTCGGCCAGTCGTACCACCGCTCGCGCTACTACCACCTCTTCATAAACGGCATCTACTGGGGCGTGTATCAGACCGAGGAGCGCACCGACGGCAACTTCGGCGAGACCTACTTCGGCGGCAATGCCGACGACTACGACGTGGTGCGCACGTCGCAGCCCGGATACGTCACCGGCGTGGTGGAGGGCCAGGAGGCCGCCTGGTACGACTTCTGGAACATGTCCGTGAACCAGGGCTATGGCAGCGCCTATCCCGCCAACTACAACAAGGCGCGCGGCCTCAACGCCGACGGCACTCCGAATCCCGCGTATCCCGTCTATCTGAACCCCACAAACGTGGCGGCGTTCATGCTCACGGCGCATTTCTCGAACGACACCGACTGCCCGGCCACCTCCGACAGCAGCAAGGCCAACAACATGGCCGTTCTCCGCAACCGCTGCGACGGCACGAACACGCTCGGCGGCATATCCTACAAGGGCTGGGCGTTCCACCGCCACGACGCGGAGCACTCGCTCGGCGTTCGCGGCGACGGCGCTTCGGCCGACAAGCTTCTCGTGGGCACCGAGAGCAAGAGCTCCAACATGAGGCAGTTCAAGAACTTCAACCCGTCCGAACTCCACTACAAGCTCGAGGAGAACGCCGAGTACAAGATGCTCGCGGCCGACCTTCTCTTCCGCAGCTGCCTGAAGGAGGACGGCGCGATGACTGCCAACGCCGCCGCCGAGCGCTTCCGCACGCGCATGCGCCAGCTCGGCAACGCCATCTCCTGCGAGGCGGCGCGCTGGGGCGGCGGCTCGCGCACGCCCGCCACGTGGACTAACGCATGCAATTCCTGCCTCAGCTACATCAACTCGCGAGTGCCTCATCTTGTGAGCCAGTATAGGTCCTATGGCTGGTATCCTTCGGTTGACGCGCCGCGCGTGGTCAACTCCATCGCCAAGTACGTCTATGACGGCACCTCTATGGAACGCGGCGAAAAGGTGTTCATCACAAGCACTTCTGCGGGCACGATCTACTACACGACGGACGGCACCGATCCGCGCCTTGTGGGCGGCGCGGTGAACTCCGCCGCGCGTGCATACACGGGCGGCGCGCCGATGGTCACGTATGTGAACGTCGTCGAGAAGGGCGACGCATGGAACTGCTTCGACTGGGGCAGGGCCCCGGCCAACGACTCCGCAGGCAACACGTGGAAGGCCTCCGGATACTCCGCCGACTCGCAGTGGCGCACGCTGAACGCGCTTCTCGGCTTCGGCAGCAGAACGGGCTTCACGGTGTCTGGTCCGCTCTACAAATATGCGAACCACGCCTCGAGCGGCACGCAGACCTCGGCCTTCTACTTCAGGAAGTCGATCACGATGCCCGCGAGCGCGCCTACGGTGACTGAGCTGAAGCTGAACGTGTGCTATGACGACGGCTATGTGATGTACATCAACGGCGTGGAGGTCGACCGCGTGAACGTCGCCGATGGCGAGACGTACTACGGCATGTTCACGCCCTCGGCCTTGAACCCAGAGTGGATTGACCGCACGATAACGATTCCCGCGGGTCTTCTCAAAGCCGGCGAGAACGTGATCGCCGTTGAGCTGCACCAGTGCAATGGTACCAGCTCGGACGCATACTGGGGGCTGCAGATGTCCTATCCTGTTCCCGGCGCGGCGACGGGCGGCCTTGAGATGCCGGCCGACGGACTGAAACTGCGCGCGCGCCTGCGCTCCTCCTCCGGTGAATGGAGCGCGCTCGAGAGCGTGGACATAAGCGACGTTGCGGCGCCTTCCGACGATCCGTTCACGTGGGGCCTGCGCGTTGCCGAGGTGATGAGCTGCTCTGCCGACAACTCGGGCGACGGTGCGGAGTTCATCGTGCTCACAAACCTCCTTCCCTTCGCGTCGCTCGACCTTGAGGGCGTGCGCATAACCAGCACGAAGACTGGCAACGCCACGTCTTCGCTCGACCTCACGCTCCCCGCCGGCGTCTCGATCGCCCCAGGCGCCTCGGTCACTCTCACCAAGGCGGAGTTCTGGCCCGAGGCGAAGATCACGAACGGCAAGGTGGACATGGTGGTGTACGACGCGAGCGGCTCCGTGGTGCAGACCGTGCACATCGACACCTCCTGGTTCGGCGCCGCGTGCGACGAGACGGGCGCGAGCTTCCTCGCCCTCGACTTCGGCGCCGCCGTCACAGAGGAGACGCAGTGGGCGCCGTCGTTCGTGCCGCCGGCCGACGCGACGGGCGCGAAGGGCGTGCGCAACGCGATCGCCGAGGACGATGCCGTGCGCCTCTGGATGAACGCGCTCTGGCGCACGCAGGAAGGGCAGGCCGCAATAGGCGCCTTCGCCGGCAAGAAGGGCGTGTTGCGCAGCTGCTACCTGGTGAACGCGCTTCCCGAGACGGAGCCGGAGATCGAGATATCGATTCCATCCATCGAGATCGACGCCATCGGCCGTGTCGTCGTGGGCGGCAGGCTCACGCTGCATGGGGTGGAGTCGGCGCGCGAAGTCAACGGCAAGGTGCGCCTGTACCATGCGCCCTCTCTGGATACGCTTGGCACTGCCACGGAGTTCGTCCCGCTGGAAAGCGCATTCCCGTTCAAGACCGTTCCCCTTGAGCGTCCTGCGGGAGCGTCGCGCTTCTACCAGCTGCGAGTGGAGTGAAAAATTTTCACTTTACCCCTTGCCTTCCCCCATCTCTTTTGATACACTATACGGGCTTGTCGCAAAAAAGGGCCACTTTAGCTCAGTAGGTAGAGCACATCCTTGGTAAGGATGAGGTCGGCGGTTCGATTCCGCTAGGTGGCTCCAATTGCGGCGGACAAAGAAACAACTCACAGGAGCATAAAATGGCTAAGGAAACATTCGATCGCGGCGGTAAGCCGCACGTGAACGTCGGCACGATCGGCCATGTCGACCACGGTAAGACCACTCTTACGGCCGCTATTACGCACGTCCAGGCGCTCAAGGGCCTGTGCGAGGAGATCAAGTACGACCAGGTGGCGAAGGCTTCCGAGTCCGCCGGCCGTCGCGACGCCACGAAGATTCTCACGATCGCCTCCTCCCACGTCGAGTACGCCACGGCCAACCGCCACTATGCGCACGTTGACTGCCC
>JAFXIL010000040.1 GCA_017563185.1 Kiritimatiellia bacterium
CGCGACCGCAGCCAACGTGTTCGGTCCCTACACATACCGCGGCGTGATCATCGACAACTACGGCTGCGACCCGAACACCTGGAACAACCACGGCGGCATCGTGGAGTTCAACGGCAGATGGTACGTGCTCTACCACCGCTCCACCAACTGTTCGCAGTCGATGCGCAAGGCATGCGTGGAGCCAATCGAGTTCGGCGCAGACGGCTCGATAGGCGAGATTGAGATGACTTCCAACGGTGCCGGGCCGCTGCTGGATCCCTTCGCCGAGACGCCCGCCCGCCTGGCCTGCCTCATGGAGGGAACAGTGCGTATCGAAACCGGCGCGGACGGACATGAACGCCTCGCGAAGGTGCACTCCGGCGACTCCGCCACATGGCGCTACTTCAACGCACCGCGCGCCGCAGCAAAGCTCGTTCTGCGCGTTGTGCCGCGCAAAGGCGGAATAGTGGAGCTGCGAGACGGGAATGGCGCCTCATACGGACGCGCCACGGTGCCGGGCGGCGACGGGAAGGCCGAGCGCGAAGTGTCCATCACGCTCGCACGTCCCTTCCCCGCCGGACGCAATGCGGTGGTACTTGGCTTCCACGGACGCGGCGGGGCTTTCGGCGGCCGCAACAACGCCGACATATTCGACGTCATCTCGTTCAGATTCTCTGACCGCTGAGCACAAGGAAGCAAGAGAGACTGTGCAAATAGTGGTTTTCAGCACGAGTCATTTCACATGTATCCGCACGCATGAGCTAATGCCGTCGGCAGTGGTGCATGAGACGAGATGAGTGCCGGGAGTTGGAGTCCAGGCGAACGGCGCGAGGCCAACGGTCTCGCCGCTCGGCGCACCGTCCACGAACCACCACAGTCTTCCGTCCGCCACGTTGCCCACCACCTGGCACACAACCTTCTGCTGCGGCAGTCCAGGCACGAGGCAGAACGTAGCGTCGTTCTCGGGCTTTGAGATTGAGAGCTTTTCCGTACGCCCAGCGATGCCGGAGAACGCCGCTAGATAGGCGTCGTTGCGCACCACGAGGCGTCCATCTGCGTCGCGGCCGTGCACGCCGCAGAGAGCAGAGGAGCTATGACCTGCGATGAACCGCCCCTCCTCCGTCTTCGGGCAGTCCGGATTCGCCGGGAGCCCCGTGAGTGCGCAAACCATGCGGGTCTTCACGTCGCTAGGCTCCACAAACCAAGGTCCACGCCCGGAGGGATACAGCGAGCGCGCGATCTTCCACGCGACAGGTGCGGCTGCCTTTGCGCCAACGAGCGTCTTGTCGCCGAAAGATCCGAACTTGTGCCCGCACCACACGCCCACCACGTACTCGGGATTCCAAAGGACGGTCCATGCGTCGCGGTAGGCGGCGCTGGTGCCGGTCTTCCACGCGAAGCGCGGCGCGGCAACGTCCGCCATGTGTCCGAGCGAGGCCGTGCTCCGCTCGTCGCCGGAAAGCATGTCCGAGACGAGATGACTTGCGCCATGAGAGAACACCCGCACGCCCGGCTTGCATCCCGCGCCCGCAACCTCGCTCTTAAGCGCGCACGGCGCACGGAACTCGCCGCCTCTTGCGATTGCGCCATACGCGCCAACGAGCTCGAGAAGCGTCGTCTCGACGTTGCCTATCGCCATTCCGAGGCCGAACGACTCGTCGTCGCCATCCATGTGCGAAAGGCCAAGCGTGCGCAAAATGGTGCCGAAGCGCGCCACGTCCACACGGCGCAAAAGCTGCACAAACGGAATGTTGAGTGAAAGAACAAGCGAGTCGCGCAGTGTCACCAGGCCGCGATAGCGCCCGTCGAAGTTCGCGGGCGCGTATCCCTTGTACGAGAACGGCAGATCCGCAAGGCGCTCCTCTGGCGTCACGAGGCCGCGGTCGATCGCAAGGGCCGCGAGAAACGGCTTGAGCGACGAGCCTGCAGGACGCGGCGCGCAGGCGGTGTTCACCTGCCCGTTCACCTGGTCGAAGTAGTTCCCGCTGCACGAGAGCGCCACTACTGCACCAGTATCAACGCGCATCACAACGGCGGATGCGGACCATCCCCCGTGCCGCGAAGCGCCTTCCACCGCCTCCTCCACGATCTTCTGCACATCGGCATCCAAAGTAGTCTCGAAATCGCCTCCCATCCTCTGCCCGGCTCTGTCCCTTCCAAGTCTCTGCATCGCCCAGTCGCAGAAGTATGGCGCGCTGAACGGACGCGGCGCTCTGCAAACGACCGGCCTCACGGCCGCGGCCGCCTTCGCCTGCTCCGGCGTGAGCATCCCCATCAGCTCCATACGCCGCAGCACATACTCCCTGCGCCTCAGCGCACGGTCAAGCCAGCGGTCAGGACGAAACCGGCTAGGCGCCTGCACCATTCCAGCGAGCAACGCCGCCTCTCCTGGCCCCAAGTCCTTCGCCCGCTTTCCGAACCATCCGCTCGCAGCCGCCTCGATTCCTATGAAGTTTGATCCATACGGCGCCCGGTTCAGGTACTGCGAGATGATCCACTTCTTGTCCTTCTTACGCTCCATCTTCAGCGCCTTTATGGACTCTATCGCCTTCCATTTCAGGGTCTTTGGATGCGGGTCTATCAGCCGCACCGCCTGCATCGTGATGGTAGAGGCCCCCGAGACGCGGCGGCCCGTGAGGATGTTCTGCACCGCCGCGCGCAGAACGCTGAGCGGACGCACCCCGCAGTGCGTCCAGAACGTGCCATCCTCCGACGCCACTATCGCCTTCACGATCCAGTCGTCGGCATCCGCCTTGTAGTACGGCCTGCAGTCCACATCCCCCTCGCCCAGCGACACGCGCAGAACCTCTCCCGACGAATCGCGCAGCACCACGCCACCGGGATAATCGTTCGTGCCCTCGTCGGTCCAGTCTATCATGCCCCATGCAACGGCGAACGCGACCACGCCCGCCACAAAAGCGGCAGCCGTGGTCCAGCATAAGATCTTCAACGTCAATTTCAATCTTTTCTTCGTCTTCTCTCGCATTTTCTCTCACCTTAACAAGATCACCGTATGCGGGCAAGCCATCAGCCCGCTTCCTCGTCTATATGTTATTCGCATCCCGCGCCCTTTTCTTACATCGCAAGTCAAACAATTTTCACCCACTTCTTCGTCACTTGCATCGTCGGCTGCCGCAGATATGGTACAATCTCACGCGACGAAAGAACGCTGCGCGGACGAATCAACGTGGCGATGTCGCATCTCATAGAGAGCTTTCCCGTCGCGCACATCGTCCTCCTCACGCCGATTCACCGCGGCTACGCGACGTTTGGGGCGGGGAACGTGCAGCCCGACGAGTCGGACGCTATTCTAGAATCACCCGGGTCCCCCATTTCAAACTGGAGAAACAGACCAGTTTCGTCCGGCACAAGGCGGAACTTGCGCCCCGGCTTCTGATCAACTTTTACCTTGCCCGAAGCAGCTCCAGCATCTTCCTGTCGATCTTGCGGCCGCAGATTTCGATGTACTCCGCATCGGGGCGCCCGGAATCAACGAAGCCAAACGGCCCGTCGTAATCCCATATCGCCCAGCCGTAGCCTCGCGAGCGCCACTTCTCCATGTTGCTCGCCATGAACTTCAACGCGGATTCGTGGTCCACGCCGCAGGCGACGCAGCCGAACTCGCCGATCATCACGGGATAGCCCTTCGGAACACAGTCCTGCAGCGAGAATTCCCTCGCCTGCTTCTTCTGCACCCAGAGCATCTCCTTGTCGTCTGGCCCTTTCGGCCAACGCGGCACAGGCCCGCTGGCCTTGCCGCGGAATCCGTAATGCGTGAATTGGTGCGGTTGGTAGCCGCGGAAGCACTGGCCGGTGAGCGGCACGTCGAAGAAATGCTTCACGGGAACCTTGCCTGTGCTTATTCCGTCCAACCAGACGAACCGACCGGGATCCACCTTGTGTATTTCCTCGACCGTCTCGCCGAACACCTTGACGAACTCCTTCTCGTTGAAGCCCACCGATTCGTTCACGAGGTTGAACGTCAGCTCCGAATTCGGAATGCCCCTGTAACGGCGTGCGAACTCGCGCCAGATGCGCTTGAACGCCTCCTGCGCCTTGGGATTGTTCTTCAGCGTGATGACGACATCCTGATAATAGTAGCGGTAGCCGGGCGCGCGATAGAGGCTGAGCATGACGTGGACGTGGTGTTTGCGCCCGTACGCTATGGCGTTGTCAACCTTTTCGAGTCCATCCTCAAGCCAGTGCTCCCAGTCGTCCGCCGACAGGAAGAACCGGTAGTCGATGGGAAGGCGCGCGAAGTTGAGTCCGCATTTCTCAAGAAGCTCAAACTCCACCTCCTCGATGTAGCGTCCCGGCGCAATGGGATCGGACACATTCCATGGCGGAAGGAGCATGGAGATGATGTTCGCTCCGCGCCACTTGCCGTATTCGGGGATTTCTGGCGGCGTGTCGCCGTCGGCAAGACGGCGCGTGAGCATCTTCTGCGCCTTCCCACCTTCGGCCATGGCGAACTGCGTGGGGCGCGTAAGCGTGAGATAGTCGGCGCGGATGCGGTCGGGCGAAAGCGCTGCCTTGGAGAGGCGCACCTCATCGATGTAGCCGCAGAAGAAACACTCGTGGCCCTGCGGTTCAAGACGGACGGCGTCGCCGTAGTGCCCAATCGCGAGAGGCCAGTCTGAGACCGTAGGCGCGAACACGGCCCCGCGCTTCGTGCTTCCGAGGCGGCCGTTGCAGTAGATGCTAGCCTCCTGCGCCACGCCGTCATAGACCACCGTCACATACGCCCAGCCGTCGTGGAAGGAATAAAGGTCGCTGCCCACGTTGCCCTTTGTGCTGAACATGAAGTTCGTCTTTCCCTGTCCGCACGCATAGACGTCTTCGCCCCCGCGCACCACCACGTCAATGCCCTTGGGATGGCCCTTGAAGGGCTTGGAGGAGATGACACGGGCATATCGGTCGCCAACGTCCTTTTCAGGGATTGCGCTGTTCAGGAGGAACGAGACCGTGAGCTTGCCCGTCTTGCCGTAGGCGGTCCAGCGGTCGTCCTTCGCCACCTGCAGGTACGGGCCGGACGTCGTCGTCTGCGACGCCGAGAAATAGCACCTGCCCACTGGGCCATCGGCGTGGATGAACTTGCGCATGTCCTTTCCGCGCAGCACGGCGTCAAGCCCGTTCTTGGAATCCTTCGTGACCCCATTCTTGAACTTCGAGAAGTGCCACACGGCAAGATAGTCGTCGTTCCAGACGCTGTGCGGCGAAGACGTGAACGTCTTCGCACAGGGCAGGCCCCACCGCGCCGTAATGGCGGTCGACTTCGTCAGCTCAGGCACGTGCACCCACACATAGGAATCTCCGTCCGGATTCCATGCATCGATCTCGTGCGCAAGCCGCTTGCCGTCCGCGCCGAAAAAGGCGATGTCGCTCCCGTCGGCGGTCGAATCCCTGTAGTCGAATCCCGTAAGCCCGTCAGGAATCTTGATAAGCGCAGGAAAGTTCCTCAGCGTCTCTTTGCCCTCGTAGCCAGAGAACGTCAACCGGCACTCATTCTGCGCCAGCGCTGGAACCTTCACTTCCGCTGGACAACCGTCGCTTCCGGCCTCATGGAGGTCAGAGAGGCGCATATCGGCGACATGCCCAACAGACACCCCGCCGGCCGACGTGGCGCCATACATTGACGCAATAAAGGCAAGGAGAACCGTAAACTTGCGGATCCTTCGATTAATGGATGTTCCTGTTAGCTTGATCATCTGCATCGCTCCCATTAGACTACAACAGCGCTGGACGGATATTCTACCAAAATTCCGTTTCGCACGGTACAACTTTTGCGATTGAATTGAACCTTCACACCACACGCCAGAAATGCTACAATATCCGCCATGACTCGTGAAACAAGGAACATTGCCGCATACGCCGCGCCATTTGCCGTGTGGATCGCCCTGCAGACGCTTCTGCCGGCGACCGCGTGGGCCTATGCCGTGCGCTCGTTCGCAACGCTCGCGGCGTTCGTTCCGCTCGTGATTCTCAGGCGAGGCGAAATCTCCGTTCCGCCGCGCGCCATAATGCAGACCGCCATCGGGCTCGCCGCAGGCACGGCAGTTTGCGTGATGTGGATCGCACCCGACTATTCCGAATTCTACCGCACCTGGTTCTGCTGGCCGATAGGATCTCTTCCGCCGCAGTCAGGCGACCCTTCGCCATACGATCCAGCCGTCTGCGGCTGGTGGCTCACGATCGCGAAACTCGTGGGCAGCGCATTCATAATCGCGCCTGCGGAGGAGCTGTTCTTCCGGTCGTTCCTCTACCGCTGGCTGCAGAAGCGCGACTTCCTCTCCGTTCCGCTCAGTCAATTCGACCTTTCCGCGTTCCTCTGGACCATGTTCCTATTCATGCTCGAGCATGACCGCCCGCTGGTCGCCGCCCTTACCGGTGCCTTCTATGGCATTCTAGCCATCCGTCTCGGCATTCTAAGCGCAATCGTAGCCCACGTGGCCACGAACCTTCTTCTGGCCATCTACGTGATACGCTACGGAATGTGGGCGTTCTGGTGATCTCAATGGAAGGCGAAAGGCGAGAGTTCGTGATTCCTCCGGAGGGAATCGACAGACTGGACGTGTGGCTCACGAGCCAGAACGATGGCTTTTCCCGCGCGCGCGTTCAGGGCCTCATGAAGGCGGGCATGGTGACGGTGAACGGCGCAGTTGCAACACGCTCCACCGTGCGCACCGCGCCAGGCGACGTGGTGGCGATGGAGATTCCCCCGCCAGTCCCCGCCGAGCCCGAGCCGGAGGACATACCGTTGAACGTGATCTTCGAGGACGAGGATCTGATCGCGATCGACAAGCCCGCCGGACTCGTGGTGCATCCCGCGCCAGGACATCTCACCGGCACGCTCGTGAACGCCCTTCTGCACCACTGCCCATCGCTCGGCGGAATCGGCGGCGTGGCGCGTCCAGGTATCGTGCACCGCCTCGACCAGGACACCTCCGGCGTCATCGTGGCCGCTAAGTCGCAGCGCGCCATGGACGCCCTTGTGCGCGCATTCTCGTCGCACACCGCAATCTCGAAGACATATCTCGCCATAACGCATGGCGTTCCCTCGCCACTTGAGGGCCGGGTGGAGAATCTCATCGGACGCTGCCCGTTCGACAGAAAGAAGATGGCCGTCGTCGAACGAAACGGCAAACCCGCCATCACCCTCTACAAGACGCTCGACAAGAAAATCATCTCCAACGCCGCGCAGCCGATCGCGCTTGTGGAATGCACGATCCTCACGGGCCGCACCCACCAGATACGCGTGCATATGGCGTCTTCGATTGGATGTCCAATAGTGGGCGATGCAGTCTATGGGCGTCCCGGATGGGACAAGCGCCTCACGCCGACACCCTCGCGCCAGCTGCTTCACGCCCGCCGTCTTTCGCTCGCGCATCCCGTCACGCGCCAGCCACTTGTGCTGGAAGCGCCACTTCCCGCCGACTTCCAGCCATACCTTCCTGTCACGTACTCTCCTCCCACATGAGAACTCTGCGGGAAAATCACGAAGAAGTGAAGAACGAC
>JAFXIL010000041.1 GCA_017563185.1 Kiritimatiellia bacterium
CAGGCTTGGCAGGCACTGGAACACGATCCAGGCATGCCTCATACCCGGCATCGAGGACGACATCGGGGCTTTCCGACTTCGCAATCGTCTTCAGGTCGGTGCGTCCCGCAAGGTTTACCGTGGTCCTGGCATTCTCCGAGAACGCCAAGGGCACGCCCTTGGCGACCGCCGCGACGGCGGGTTTCCCGCATATGGCTTTCAGCATGATATCTTTTCCTGTTGCCATGGATTTCCACCTTTCTTGGGTTGACAGCCTTTCATTTTGCCGAGGCAATTGCGAACCCTCTCTTCAGCGGCACCTGCGAGCCAGACCGCGCGGCCTGACGGAACTCGCAAAACCACCGCTGCGAGCGAACGTCCCAATGCTTTAATTATACCCGAATTCGGACTTGTGCGCAAGAGGGGGGGACTAACCGCCTTAGAAGTGAGGCTGTTGCAAAACCTTCGCAATTGCGGACGGGACAGCGCCCGTCCCTCCCGAAATCCGCACTTCGCGCTATGTTTGCGTAATCATGGGAGGGCCGACCTCCGTGTCGGCCAGGTTTTGCAATTGGCTCTTAATGCAGCGGAACAACATTCAGGCTGCGGCGGCCCCAAAGGCGGGCCTCTTCGTGAGAAGGAAACCAAACGTCGATGTGCCGCCCGTTGATGGCTCCTCCCACGTCTTCCACCACTCCCGTGCCGTAGCCTGGTATCTTAAGCCTCGTGCCGAACGGAAACACCTTCGTATCCGCCGCCACCGTGCCATGCTTCGCCACCGTGCCGCGAGCCGTCACGCCAACCTTCTTCCGCCTGCCCTTCATCGGCCCATACGTGTACACCGGCGGACCCAGCCCCAGCCAGCTGCGCCGCCACCCGCAGCACTCCCCGCAGCTACAGTACCCCGTCACCAGCACATCGCCCTTCTCTTGCTCCGTCGGCGGCGGGATCGCCGTCAGTTTCGGCGCGCCTCCCCCGCACCCGCGCACCACGGCGAGCACAACGGCAAGCGCGAATCCGCAAGCCGCAGCATACCACACGAGCCGCGGTCTTTTCCGCAGAACGCGCCTCACAGTCGCGGCGACGTTGTCTCGACCCTTGCCCACTTCGCCTCCGCGGTCAGTTCTTGTTCATCATGTCCTTGGTGTCGGCGTCGAGCTTGACGGCCTTTTCCTTCGGCGCCTTGCTGCCGAGGAAGACGTTCGTGAACCACTCCGGCGAGACGGTCCATTCCGGGTCGAAGTCGTCCGAAGCGACATAGCGCCAGAGCGTGCGCTTGAAGAGGCGCGCGGACGTGGAGTTCGCGTCGATGTTGAGCCCGCACACGATGAGCCGTCCCTTCCCCACTCTCAGCTCGAAGAACGGCGAGATGAAGTAGGAGTGGTGCAAGTCGGGAACGACGGTTATGATCGGACGATAATCCGCAGGCAGCCCCTCCAGTCGATGCGAGGTCGCGTGGCGCTTGCCTTCGGAAAAGAGCTTGCGCCAGAACTCGTCCTGCCAGTAGTCGCATCCAGTCGGCGCAAGCGAAGGATGGTCGGCGTCCACCACCGCGCCGAACCCAATGTGCTTGCGGTTAGTCGCGAAGAGTCCCGTTGACCAGTAGATCGGGTTGAAGGTGGTGATGTCGCTCTTCGCGCTCTTTCCAGTGTACACCACGCGCCCTCCCTGCGCAAGCGCCTTCGCGGCGGCGGCAGGATCGGACGTTATCAGCACGCCCTCCGGCAGCGGGTCGGGCACCCTGATGCGCGGCAGCACGTATATGCGCCAGTTGTTGTCGCCGAAGCGAAGTTCCGGGCGGCTCGGCGCGGCAAACGTCTCAAGCGGCACCGACACGCCGCCGACGTCCGCAAGCTCGCCCGCGGGAATCGGCTTCTTCGCCTCCGCCCAGCCGCCATGGACGCCGAACGACCACCGCCAGCGCGCGCCCGCCGGTATCGCCTCCGCAAGCTCGTTCCTCACGAGAAGCCGCGCCGTGAACGTCTCGTTCGAGGTCCAGAGGAACTTCGGAAACTTCGCAAGGCACGGCACGGTACTCATCAGAACGGAGAACGGCGGCACCTCTCCGAGGGCGGGCTTCGCGTCGAAGAACGCGTCGTACCATCCGATCAGCGCCTCGCCCTGCCCGGTGTAGTCGCGCATGGCGAGGTAGTTGATTCCGTCGCATGAGGGAGTGCGCAGGAAGCCTTCCGTCTCAAGCTTGTAGAAGTGGCGGCTCGTCTGCATGGATGCGGAATGGAACTCGCGCGCGAAGCGGAACGTGTTGTTGGAGATCGCCATCTCGCGCCTCGGCCACCAGCGCCACGGAACGAGAAGCCCGTTGAACTTCGGAATCTGCTCGTCCCACATCGGATAGACAGGCCACTGCCCTATCTCATGGGCGATCACCGGAATCGGCGCCTTGGAATAGACGTTCTCGTAGTCATAGTCAGCCTCGCCGCCCGTCTTGCCGCGCGTGGAACCGAGACCCGGATAGAAATGCGTCACCATGAAGTCGTCGCTTGGCGCGACGGTGCGGGCGGTGGAGCACATGGTGAGCCGCCGCGGGTCGTACTTCTTGTGCTCCACCATCCATGCGTCGAGCGCCTTGAAGTTGCAGAATCCGAGTTCGTTGCCGAACGAGGTGGCGACCATCGAGGGGTGGTTTCCATAGGCGTCTGCAACTGCCTTCAGCTCGCGCCGCAGCCAGTCGTCCAGCGCCTCGTTGCCGCGTCCTGCGAAGCTCTCCTTGCGCCCGTGCTCGTTCCAGTAGCCGAGCTCGCAGAATATCATCATGCCAAGCTCGTCCGCCGCCTCGAACGCCGCCTCGGGAGGAGTCCAGGTGTGCATCTGGATCGCGTTCATCCCGTTGTTGCGCTGGATGGTGAAGAAGCGCATCCATTCGCGCTTCGTCATGTCGGGATGACCGGTGAGCGGGAAGTGGCAGTTGTCGATGTCGGCGCGCACGAAGAGAGGCCGCCCGTTGATCATCAGGCGGTTGCCCTTGCGGCCAAGAGTCCTGAAGCCAAACCGCTTGGTCACAGAATACCGCCTGTCGCGGAACGTGACGTCGTACAGGCGGGGATTGAACTCGTCCCACGCCTGCGGCTCCTGGGCGAGCGTCGCCGTCACGAGGACGCGCCCAGCGGCGTATGGCGATGGCTCCGTGCTGAATCCCGTGAACGCGAGATCGGCGGACGTCACGCTTTCCGCATCTGCGGCGAATCCCTCCGGCAGCTCGAAGCGCACCTTGCCGTTCGCGGGGAAATCGGCGAACACGCGCACGCCGTCCAGCGGATTCGCCTCGCGCAGCTCGATGCGTCCGATCGCGCCGTTCCACACGGACTGCATCCACTCGCCGAATCCGTGCGCCTTCATCACCGCGCCGTACTGCGCCGAGTTGTCTATCGCGATCTCTATGCGGTGCTCTCCGGGAGCGAGCGCGTTCGCGGGGATGCGGTGCACATGCGGCGCGCCTAGCGAGTCGCAGCGGCCGAAGTCGCGTCCGTCGATCTTCACGCGGCTGGTCCACATCACGCGTTCGAGGAACACCTCCAGCGGCTTGGCCGCCTCCTCGACCGAGAGGGTGAACTTGCGGGAATAGACGGCGGTGCCGTGGTACTTGTACTTGCGGGCGAGGGAGGTCTTCGACGTGCGCTCCGTGTACGCCGCGAAGTGCTCCGGCGTCTGGAGAGTTCCAAGTCCCGCGTCGGCCAGCGTTCCGGGAAGACGCGCCATGCCGGTGAAGTTCGTTCCGGCGCATTCCCATTCCCCTGCGAGATCCAGACGGAAGGGCCTGGCCGCGCCGGCGGCGGCAAGAGCGCAGGGCGCAATCGCCGTCGCCGCAGCGAGCAGAGCTGCCGTGCGAAGCTTCATCGCACACCCCTTTCGGAGGGACCGGGCGCCGCCCCTCCGTCGCGGCGCAGTATCGCCGGGTGCGGGCCGGACGGCGGCTTGAGGCGGCATTCCACCATCGCCGTTCCTGGGGCGTCGTCCAGCGTGATCGCCGGGCGCTCCTCCTTGCCCGCGTATGACAGCTCCACGTTCTCGAAGCGCACTCCATCCGCATGACGCACGTAGAATCCGTACGCGGGCAGCATCTGCATCTTGAACATGCGGTTCTCGGGATACGCTCTTTCCATCTCCGGCACCTTGCGGCACACCTCGTCGGCCGTTCCCCCGCCCGGCAGCCGCAGCCTCACGTTGCGCAGTGTGATGTCGCGCGGCCGCAGGCCGGGCACTCCGGTTATCGAGCTCGCCACGAGGCTTGCGGCCTCGCCTTCCACGTTTTCGATCAGGATGTTCCGCATGGCGGATGCGCGGCCGCCTGCAGCGGACTTTCTGCGCCCCATGCGCACGAACACCGGCGTCTGCACGCCCCTGCCTATCCTGATGTTCCTCACCGTGACGTTCTCCATCACGCCGCCGTCCACCACTTCCAGCGCAATCGCGGATATTCCCGTGTCGCGCATCTCGACGCCAGGAACGCGGGCCGTGGAGAGCGCGCCGGCGGTGCGCCAGTCCGTCAGCGGGAACGACGCGGTGCATTCGACATGGCAGTCTTCCACCACGATGCCGCGGTACGCGCCCCGGCTGGAGGTGCCGAACTTGATGAAGTTGCAGTTCGAGGAGACGCGGCAGCGGCGCACCGTGCAGTTCTCCACCGCAAAGTCGGGATTGTCGCTCTTGAAGCAGATTCCGTCGTCCTGCGACACGATGTCGCAGTCTTCAACGAGAACGTTTCTGGACTCTATGTCGAAGCCGTCGTTGTTGAAGTTCACGAGCGACCTGATCTTGACCCTGCGCGCCACCACCCCGTCGCATTCCCTGAAGTAGCACGTCCAGAACGCCGCGTCCTTCAGCGTCACGCCCTCCACCCGCACGTTTCTGGACCTGTAGAACAAGACATCCATCCACCGTCCTTTTGAATTGTTCCTGCGCGGCGCAGCCCAGCCGCGTCCATCGATTTCGCCCTCGCCCGTGATCGCCGCGTTCGTCACGCATATTCCGGCCACCACGGCGTGCGCCTCGCTGGCGTAGTGCGCGATGTTGGTGGAGCCGACGATCCTTGCGCCGCGCGCAAGCTCGAGCGTCACGTTGCTGCGCATGAACAGCTGGCGCACCTCGTGGTCGCCTGCGCACACCTTGACCACGCCGCCGCCCCGGGCGGCAGCCTCGTCGATGCGCCGCTGTATGTCGTCCGCCGCCGCGCCCAGCACGGCCGCAATCGATGCGCAAAGGCAAATCAGTTTTCTCATGGAGATTCTCCCTTCCGGATTGGGAGTCAATTATGCCAAATCCGCTTCGCCTTCGCAAGGGGAAATTGACGCTTGAGGCAGCTGCGGGCAATCGCGGACGGGACAGCGCCCGTCCCTCCCGAAACCCGCACCTCGCACTATGTTTGCGCAATTATGGGAGGGCCGACCTCCGTGTCGGCAAGGCAGGAGTTCGAGGCGATGCGCTCCGAGGAGGCGACGGCGTAGTCGCGCACGTCGCGGACCGTCAGACAGGCGGGCCCGAAGATTTGCAGGAAAGCACAGATGTCGCGTCGCGGGCGAGAAGCGCATCTGTGTTTTTCACCCATGCGGTTTGAGATAGGAAACAACCAGAACAACTGGTAAAAACAACTTTGAGAGAGGCGCGCGGGCTAACTCGCCCGCGCATCTATCCATCTATGTTTACAAGAACCTTGATATAATTGTATCGGGTTGGAGTGGGCTATTGGCACGGGCGAGTTGATGCGCCTGTCGCGAAGCGATCAGGTTGGGTGAGCGCGAAGCGCGAACTGCGAAGCAGCCGCA